>PHBI01000002.1:0-126882 GCA_002841945.1 Deltaproteobacteria bacterium HGW-Deltaproteobacteria-14 | reverse complement strand
GCGCCCGATACGACGCCGTTTCGCGGCCTGAAAGGGCCGCCTGGCCAAACGCGAAGCGGGCCAGGCGGTGGCGAAACTAGCCCTCGTTCCAGGCGGCGGTGAAGGCCGCGCAGAGCGCCGCGTGGCGGGTGCCGTTGCTCGCGACCAGCGGGCCCTCGTGCCGGGCGCCGCGCGCCGGGTCGAGGGCGTACTCGAAGGGCGCCCCGCCGAGGTGGGTGATGACGCCGCCGGCCTCCTCGAGTACGACCAGGGGAGCGCAGCTGTCCCAGTAGCTGATGGGGTGCTCGCTCACGTAGACGTCGGCCCGACCGCTCACCAGCTCGCCGACCTTCACGCCGACGGAGCGCAGCCGGCCGCCGTCTGGCAGCCCCACGGCGAGGAGGCGCGCCAGGCGGGCGCGGTCGACCCGGGTGGAGGTCACAAGCGGCATCCCCGCGAGGTCGGCGCGCGCGCTGACCCGCAGCGGTCCGCTGGTCGCGCCGTGCGCCTCGAGGTGGGTGCCCTGGCCACGGACGGCCCACCACAGGCGGTCCTCGTGGGCCTCGTAGACCACGCCGAGCGCCGGCGCTTCGCCGATCAACAGCCCGATCTGCACGGCGTAGCCGCGGGCCTCGCCGTCGACGAAGGCCTCGGTCCCGTCGAGGGGATCGACCACCCAGGTGCGCGCGCGCGGCGGCCCCGGGGTCGCCCCCGACTCCTCGCTGAGGATGCCGTCCGCGGGGTAGGTCGCGGTGAGCCCGGCCCGGATCACCGCGTCCGCCGCGAGGTCGGCCTCGGTGACCGGGGAGCGGTCGGACTTCGCCTGCGCCGTGAAGCCCCGCTCGCGGATGCGCTCGATCGCCGCGCCCGCCTCACGGGCGAGGCGGATGGCGAGCGCGAGCTCCTGCGCGAGCGGTGGCGCCTCGCTCAGCGACCGGTCTCGGGCGCGGGGGCGGGATCGGCTGCGGGCTTGGCTTCGCCGTCCTTCGCCTCAGCCGCCGGCTTGGCCTCGCCGTCCTTCACCTCGGGGGCGGGCGCGGCCTCGCCGTCCTTCACCTCGGCGCTCGGCTCGTGAGCCTCGCCGCCTTCCTCGTGGGGGACGGGCGCCGGCGGGATCTCGACGCCGCGGTCGAGCACCCAGGCGGTGTTGCCCCAGTCCTTGTTCACGAGCGCGCGGGTGTTGATGTCGATGAAGGTCATCAAGAAGAAGATGCCGATGAAGAGCAGGGTCCCGAAGAACACGAAGCTGTGAAAGCGCGTGTCGTACTTCAGGTGCATGAAGAACCCGATGACGAAGGCGCTCTTGATCGCCGCCACGACCATCGCGACCGCCAGCGCCGCGCTGCCGAGGTTCATCTCGGAGACGAGGACCGTCAGCGCCGTCAGCACCATCAGCGCTCCGAAGACGCCGAGGTACGCCTTGACGGGCATGACGTGGTGGTGGGTCTCGTGAACTCCGGCCGCTTCGCGACCGCGGATGTAGCCCTTGGCCATGTGTCAGCCCTCCTTACTTCACGAGATAGAGCAGCGGGAACAGGAAGATCCAGATGAGGTCGACGAGGTGCCAGTACAGGCCGACGTTCTCGACGGGCGTGTAGTAGTTGCCGCTGAACGCGCCGCGCTGGGTCTTGACGTAGATCCAGACCAAGAGCCCGATGCCGATCAGCACGTGTACACCGTGGAGTCCGGTCATGATGAAGTAGATGCCGAAGAACAGCTGCGGGCCGCCGTACCAGCCGGCCTGGACGCCGCCAGCGACGTGCTCGGCGAAGGCGTCGCCCGGGAGCAGGCCGTGCTCGAACTTCGCGCTGTACTCGAGGTACTTCACCACCATGAACGCCAGGCCGAAGGCGATGGTGACGAGCAGCAGCCGCCCCGACAGCTTCGCCTTGCCGACCTGCGCCGAGCGCACGGCGAGCGCCATCGTGAGGCTCGAGGTGATGAGGAAGAGCGTGTTGAGCGCGCCCATCCACTTGTTCAGGTACTCGTGGTACTCGTGCACCATCTCCGGGTACTGACTGCGCATGTAGAAGTAGGCCAAGAAGAGCCCACTGAACATGAGCAGCTCGGTGCCCAGGAAGAGCCACATGCCGAGCTTCGCGGCCCCCTCTTGCTGCTGGGGGTTGTCGAAGTGGTGCTGGAGATAGGCGGGGTGGGCGTCGTGCCCGTGCCCGGCCTCGGCGTGTTGCCCTGCGTCGACGGCTGTGCTCATCGAGGAACGCTCCTGACCTGTGTCGGGGGTCGGCCCGCCGCGGTGCGGCGGGGGCGACCCAGATGGATCAGCCGGATCAGTGGTGACCCGTCTTCATGGTGTGGTCGATCTCGGGGAAGTTGTACGGATCGGAGTCCACGTGCGGGGTGTCGTGGAAGTTGTGCGCGATCGGCGGGCTCGACGTCGCCCACTCGAGGGACGCGCCGCCCCAGGGGTTGGCCGTGGCCTTCTTGCCGTTCTTCAGCGCCATCAGCAGGTAGATGAGGGTCCACAGCAGGCCCGCCGCCAGGATGAACGAGCCGATGGACGAGGCGACGTGCCAGCCCTGGAACTCGGGGTCGTACTCGGCGTAGCGCCGGGGCATGCCCTGGGCGCCGAGGACGAACTGGCTGAAGAAGGTCAGGTTGAAGCCCAGGAAGACCAGCAGCGCGCCGATGCGGCCGTGGTTCTCGTTGTACATCTTGCCGAACATCTTCGGGAACCAGTGGTGGAGGCCGCCGATGAAGGCGATGACCGTGCCGCCCATCATCACGTAGTGGAAGTGGGCCACGACGAAGTAGCTGTCGTGGAAGTGGACGTCGGTCGACAGCGTCCCGAGGTGTAGGCCCGTCAGGCCGCCGATGCTGAAGGTGAAGATGAAGATGAGGCCGTACAGCATCGGGGTGTTGAAGCTGATGGACCCCTTGTAGAGGGTCGCTACCCAGCTGAAGACCTTGATGGCGGTCGGGACGGCCACCGCGAACGTCAGAAACGAGAACAGCGCGCTCGCGAACTCGGACTGGCCGGACACGAACATGTGGTGGCCCCACACCAAGAAGCTGATGACGGCGATGGAGACCGAGGAGAGCGCGATGGCCTTGTAGCCGAAGATGTGCTTGCGCGAGTGGATCGCGATGATCTCGCTGATGATGCCGAAGCCCGGGAGGATCATGATGTAGACGGCCGGGTGGCTGTAGAACCAGAAGAAGTGCTGGAACAGCACCGGGTCGCCGCCCATCGCCGGGTTGAAGATGCCGACGTTGAAGGCGTTCTCGAACAGCAGCAGCAGCAGCGTGATGGCGAGCACCGGGGTCGCCAGCACCTGGATGACGGCGGTCGAGTAGAGCGCCCAGATCATCAGCGGCATGCGGTTCCAGGTGAGCCCGGGGGCGCGCATCTTGTGGACCGTCACCACGAAGTTCAGGCCCGTGAGGATCGACGAGAAGCCGAGCACGAACGCGCCGGTCACCGCGAGGACGACCGGAGCGGCGCCGTGGGTGCTCGTCGAGTACGGGGTGTAGAAGGTCCAGCCGGTGTCGAGCTGACCCGCCAGGATGGCCAGGATCAGGATCAGCGTGCCGGTCAGCCACACGTAGAACGAGAGCAGGTTCAGCCGCGGGAAGGCGACGTCCTTGGCCCCGAGCATCAGCGGCAGCAAGAAGTTCCCGAGCGCCGCCGGGATGGCCGGGATGATGAAGACGAACACCATCATCGCGCCGTGCAGCGTGAAGAGCTTGTTGTAGAGCTCTCGCCCGATGGTCGCGCTGCCTTCACCGACGGCCGGCGCGAGCAGATCGATCTGCGGCGTCATCAGCTCCGCGCGGAAGATGATCGCGATGACCCCCGCCGCGAAGAACGCGAGCAGGACACCGGCGAGGTACATCAACCCGATGCGCTTGTGGTCCAGCGTCAGGAGCCACGACTTGATGCCGCGGCTGGCCTTGTAGAAATCGAGCTCTTCGGCGTGCTCGTGCGCGGGTGCCGCGCCCTCGACTGTCGTCGTCGCCATCTGATTCGTCCTCCCCTCGCGGTCCTCGCTCGGGAGTCAGGGCTCACGCCGTCGTGTGGCGCGAGCGGGTCCACTCGTCACTCGCTCTTGGTTCCGTCTTCGTTCGTCGGGGCCTGATCGACTGCGCCGAGCCCCTTGATGTAGTTCACCAGCGCGTCGAGCTCGACCTCGCTGATGCGCCCGCGGAAGGCCGGCATGTTCTTGCCGGCGAAGCCCGCCACGCGCTGCTTCTCGGCGTACTCGATCGACTCGCGCAGGTAGTTGTCGTCGACCGTGACGCTCGAGCCGTCCTCCATGGTCTCGGAGCCCTTCGCGACCAGCCCGTAGAGCGGCGGTCCGATGACGATCGCGCGATCCTCGGTCACCGAGTGGCAGCCGGCGCAGCCGTACTTCACGAAGAGCTTCGGGGCGTAGTCGGGCGCCGTGGGGTCGACCTTGCAGTTCGGCACGCCCTCGAGCTTGCCGTCGAGCCACAGCTTCCAGTCCTCCTGCGAGACGACGTGGATGGTGCCGGCCATGCGGGAGTGGTTCGCGCCGCAGTACTCGGCGCAGTAGAAGCGGTGGTCGCCGATCTCGGTGGGGGTGACGGTGTAGCCGGTGTAGCGGTTCGGCAGCGCGTCTTTTTTGACCTTGAAGTCCGGGATCCAGAACGAGTGGAGCACGTCCTCGGACGAGAGCTTGACCGTGAAGGGGCGGTTCACCGGGACGACGAACTCGGTCTCGGCGCCGCCGTCGGCCGACATCTCCGCGGTGCACTCGCGGTCGAGGCCGGGGTAGCCGACGGTCCAGTTCCACTGCTTGGCGATGACGCGCAGCGGCAGCGCGTCGGCCGGGGTCTGCGAGAGCGCCGCGAAGTCGTTGAAGCCCCAGGCGAACATCACGATCATCAGGACCGTCGGGACCGCCGACCACAGAAACTCGAGCTTGAAGTTGTGCTTCACCGGGCTCGTCCGCTGGCCCTCGGAGCGCCGGCGGTACTTCACGCTGAAGTAGACCGTGACCGCGATCACCATCGTGAACGCCGCGACCGAGATGACGTTGATGAACGTGAACAGCGAGCCGAAGCGATCGGCGGTGTCCGACGCGGCTGCGAGCAGGGGGTGATTCAGTCCGGTCATGGAGTGCGCTCCAAGGATCGACAACGTACGTGTCGGGCGTTCAGGCCGCCGACGGGGTGTGGGACGCGGCACGCGCGCGCCGGGCGCGGCGCTCGCGGCGGAAATGGACGATGAGGTAGGTGCCGAACAGCAGCACCACGAGCAGCCCGCCGAGGCGCATGATGCCGAAGGCCGACGCCCCGTAGCCGCCGCCGTCGGGGTCGAAGGCGAAGCAGCTGAGCAGGATCTTCTCGCCGAAGTCACCGATCTTGCCGTCCGAGGCGTCGATCAGGGCGAACTTGAGGTCCCGCGGGTTGTACGTGATGCCGAAGAGGTAGCGGCTGACGACGCCATCGGGGGACATCACGTAGACGACCGGGGAGTGAGCGTACTGGCCGCTCTTCTCATCGAACTTGTACTGGTAGCCGAGGCGCTGGGTGATGGTCCGGATGGACTCCGGCGCGGCGGTCATGAACTCCCAGCCGAGGGTGGCGGCCTTGGCGTCGACCTCCGCGGGGGCGAGCTCGGTCCCGGCGTCCTTGGCCTTGCCGCGGTAGTACTCGCGGGCGTAGCTCATCCGCTTGCCCGCCGCGGTCTCCGTGGAGTCGCGCGGGTCGAAGCTGATCGTCACCATCCGGAACTCGTCCCCACCCGGGACCCACTCGAGCTGCCGCACCGCCTTGAGCAGCTCGTTGAGCTGCGTGCTGCACAGCGACTCGCACTGGTAGTAGTTCAGCGTCAGGATGACCGGGCGCGCGCCGTCGAAGTAGCTCGACAGCTTCACCTCGTGCCCTTCGTGGTCGATGGCCGCCACGTCGAGGTCGATCTTCTCGCCGAGCTTGTTCTGGACGTCGACGCCCTCGAACTCCGCTGGGAGCCCGGCGCTGGCCCAGGATGCTGCGCTCGCGAAGATGACGCTCGTGCCTACAACGAGCGCGAGGGCTCGCGAGACGCGGGAGCTCATCGTGCGGTGCAGCACGGGGCGGGTGGCGCTATGGGAGGGGACGTTCAGCATGGGGTTTCCGTGGGGCTATTCCTTCTCGGGGGCCGGCGGCGGCGGGGCGGCGGCGTCGTCGGGGTGGACCCAGCCGGCGGGCGGTGCGGCGGCGGCGAAGCGGCTCGGGTCCTTCAGCACCAGCTCCTTGGCGGTCATGATGGGCATGCGGTAGCCGTCGGGCTGGCCCTCGGCGCTGACAACCCCGTAGGTCGTCATGTACAGCTCGTCGCGCTGGGCCTGCTCGACGCGCTGGGTGACCGGGTCGTTGGCTACCCGCGCGGACTGCTCGTCCTCGTGGGAGACGAAGAGCTGGAACACGCCGAAGGCGACGATCACGATGAGGATCCCCATCGCGACGAGGAAGCCGAACAGCGTCATCGACGGGGGGCGATCGATCTCGTGGCCGCCGTCGGTGTACTCGTTGACGATGGGACGCTCGCTCAGCGGCGCGCCATCGGTCGTGGCGGGATCGGGCGTTTCGTGGGTCTTGGACACGGTACTGATCTCCTGACGCGGGCGGCGCGGCCGCGGGCTCCCAGGGCTAGAAGTTCTCGAAGTCCAGCGACTCCATGAGGCGCGGGTCCTTCATGGGGGCGACCGGCGCGGCGCTGACGCGCCACGAGAAGACCGCGAGCACGAGGCCGCCGATGCCGATGAAGGTCAGCAGGTCGGCGATGTGCATGCTGAAGTGCGGGTCGGCGTCGTGCTGGCGCATGGCGGGCTGGATGATCCAGAACATGTCGATGTAGTGCGCCACCAGCAGGATGACGGCGCCGATGGCCAGGGTGAGGTTACGCCGCTTGATGTGGCGCGACATCATGAAGAAGAACGGCACCACGAAGTGGAGCAGCGTCAGCACCCCGGCGACGATCTCCCAGCCGTTGGTCGCGCGGTAGGCAAACCAGATCGTCTCCTCCGGGATGTTCGCGTACCAGATCAGCATGAACTGGCTGAAGGCGACGTAGGCCCAGAAGACCATGAAGGCGAACGCCAGCTTGCCGAGGTCGTGGTAGTGCTCGGTGGTGATGGCGTTCTTCAGCAGCCCCGTGCGCTGCAGCGCCATCCCGGTCAGCGCCAGCACCGAGGCGATCGCCATGAAGGTGCCGCCGAAGTACACGACGCCGAAGATGGTCGAGTACCAGTGCGGGTCGAGGCTCATCATGAAGTCGACGGCCGCGAAGGTGATGGTCAGCGCGAAGAGGATGAGCCCGAACGGGGCGACGCGGCGCATGCCGTGGGCGAGCTTCGGGTCGCCGGTGACGTCCTGCTTGCGCGACGCCAGGTAGAGGTAGAGGCCGAGCGCGGTCCAGATGACGGCGTAGGCGATGACCCGGACGGTGAAGAAGTCGGTGTTCAGAAAACCCGTCTTCGCCTGCACGAAGAGGTCGGTCGCCGCAGGGTGTACCCACACGTGGTAGAGGTCGTCCATGCCGCCGAACACGATCGGGAGCGCGAGCAGCCCGAGCAGCGGCAGCGTGATCATGTAGTTCTCGGCGACGCGGCGCACGACCGTGCTCCACCCGGCGCGGGTGGCGTGGTGGATGAGCACGAAGAAGAGGCCGCCGAGGCCGACGGACAGCCAGAACATGTAGGCCGTCAGGTACGAGTACCAGAACTGCTTGGTGTCCGTACCGACGGTCACGAAGGCCAGCGCCACCCCCGCCACGCCGATGACGGCGAAGATGAGCGGGAGCTTCTTCCAGATGCTGTTCGCGGGGGCCTGTGCGTCCGACAGGTCCACCGCATTGGCGTGGGCGCTCACTGGGCACCTCCCGACTTCAGCTGGTCGAGCTTGTCCGCCGGGACGTCGCCGATGGCCGCGCGCTGGCTCACCTGGAGCACGCGGACCCAGGCGGCGATCGCCCAGCGGTCCTCGACCGGGATCTGAGCGGCGTAGGGCCGCATGGTGTTCTTACCGTGGGTGATGACGTCGAAGAAGTAGCCGAGCGGCATCGCGGCGAGGCGCGGGTCGGTGTAGCTCGGCGGCTTCACGAGGAGCCCCGCGGCGATGCGCCCGGGCTGGGCGATGATGCCGTTGCCGTGGCCGCTCTTCTCGTGACACGGCGCGCAGTAGATGTCGTAGCGCGCCTCACCGCGATCGAGGAGCGCCTGGGTCAGCGGCAGGCTCGGCGGCAGCGCGTCGACCAGCCGCCCGTCCGGGCCGCGGCCGCGGTACAGGTGGTCGTCGGCCTTGAGCAGGCCGCGGGCGACCGTGCCGGCGACCAGCGGGCGCTGGGCGCGGTGGTCGGGGAACCAGTCGTTGTCTTCCTGGGGCTGGAAGTACTGCTGGTCGTCCATGTTCCAGTTCGGGTGGATCGGTGGATCGGAGGACTTGTTGCCACGGCAGCCCGCGCTGAGCGCGAGGGTGGCGAGCAGCCCGACCGCCACCGTGGTGTATCGCGTGGTCATGACCTCAGTCCTCCTCTTCGACCACGTCCTCGACGTGGACCGCGCCGAGCTGCTTGAGCATCTTCTTGGTCTTACGCTGGTCGAACAGCGGGTCGCGCGACTCGATCGACACGTAGAACTTGTCGTCCGAGTGCCCCTTGAACCGCTCGCTCGTGAACAGCGGGTGGTTGAAGGTCGGCAGCTTGTTGACGCCGAGCATCCCGAACACCGCGCCGAACGCGGCGAAGAGCACGCTCAGCTCGAAGGTGACCGGGACGAACGCCGGCCACGAGAAGAAGGGCTTGCCGGCGATGATGGCCGGGTACTCGACCACCATCGACCACCACTGCAGGGTGATGCCGGCCGTGGCGCCAAAGAGCGCGCCGGCGGCGACGATCCACGGCACCTTCGACGGCCGCAGCCCCATCGCGCTCTCGAGCCCGTGGACCGGGAACGGCGTGTGGGCGTCCCAGTGCTTGAAGCCCTCGTCCCGGATGGACTCGCAGGCGTGGTAGATGTCCTTGGGGGTGTCGAACTCCGCCAACACGCCCCAGTTCTTCTTGTCAGCCATGAGCGACCGCCTCCTGGGCCTTGTCGGACGTGGTCGTGTGGGAGTCGTCGTAGTGGGGGCTGGCCTGTGGCAGGACCGCCTTGACCTCCGCGATGGCGACCATCGGGATCCACCGGACGAACAGCAGGAAGAAGGTGAAGAACAGGCCGAAGCTGCCGAGCAGGGTCGAGATGTCCCAGAAGGTCGGCTTGAAGTAGTCCCACGAGCTCGGGAGGAAGTCGGCGTGGAGCGACATCGTGATGACGAAGCGCTCGAACCACATGCCGATGTTCACGAATATCGACAGGATGAAGAGCACCGAGACGTTGCGCCGGAGCTTCTTGAACCAGAAGAACTGCGGCGTGATGACGTTGCAACTCACCATGATCCAGTAGGCCCAGGCGTAGTCGCCGAAGGCGCGGTTGACGAAGGTGAACTGCTCGTAGGGGTTGCCGGAGTACCAGGCGACGAAGAACTCCATCGCGTAGGCGTAGCCGACGAGCGAGCCCGTGAGCAGGATGACCTTCGCCATGTTCTCGAGGTGCTTCTCGTGGATGATGTGCTCGAGCTTGAAGATCTTGCGGGCCGGGATCGCGAGCGTCAGCACCATCGCGAAGCCGCTGAAGATGGCGCCGGCGACGAAGTAGGGCGGGAAGATGGTGGTGTGCCAGCCGGGTAGGGTCGCGACCGCGAAGTCGAACGACACCACCGAGTGCACCGACAGCACGAGCGGCGTGGCGATGGCGGCCAGCAGCAGGTAGGCCTTCTCGTAGTTCAGCCAGTGGCGCATCGAGCCGCGCCAGCCGAGGGCGAAGATGCCGTAGGCGAGGCGGCGCGCCTTGGTCTTGGCGCGGTCGCGCAGGGTGGCGAAGTCGGGGATGAGGCCGACGTACCAGAACAGGAGCGACACGGTGAAGTAGGTGCTGACGGCGAACACGTCCCACAGGAGCGGGGACATGAAGTTCGGCCAGGTGCCCATCTGGTTCGGCACCGGGAACATCCAGTAGACCGCCCAGACGCGACCGACGTGGATACCCGGGAAGACCAAGGCGCAGATGACCGCGAAGATGGTCATCGCCTCGGCGAACCGGTTGATCGAGGTGCGCCACTTCTGCCTGAACAGGAAGAGCACGGCGCTGATCAGCGTGCCCGCGTGGCCGATGCCGACCCAGAACACGAAGTTCACGATGGCCCAACCCCAGCCGACGGGGTTGTTGATGCCCCAGACGCCGGTGCCCTCCCAGAAGAGCCAGGCGATGGAGACGAGGAGGACGCCGAGGAAGAAGACGGCGACGAGGAAACCCATCCACCAGGCGCGGTAGTCGCCGCGCTCGGTGGGCGCGATCACCGCGTCGGTGATGTCCTTGAAGGACGGGTTGTCGAGGATGAGCGGAGCCCGTCCGGCGAGCGGATCGAGCGCGTCAAACGTGGGAGGCACGGTTGCCATGGGCTAGCCCTGCTCCTTTTTGAGGTCCGGGTTCTGGTTGCGGAGCTTCGCGAGGTACGTGGTCCGCGGGCGCGTGTTGAACTCGCGCAGGACCTGGTAGTTGCGGGGCTGCTCGCGCTGCTTCGAGACGGCCGCGTTCGGGTCGAGGATGTCGCCGAACACGATGGCGTCCGCGGGGCAGGTCTGAGCGCAGGCCGGGGTGATGGTCCCGTCCGCGACGATGCCGTCGCCGTGGATCTTGGCGTCGATCTTGGCCGCGTTGATCCGCTGCACGCAGTAGGTGCACTTCTCCATCACGCCGCGGAACCGGATCGTCACGTCCGGGTTCTTCTGCATCTGCTGCAGCGGATGGATGTTGGTGTTGTAGTTGAAGAAGTTGAACCGCCGGACCTTGTACGGGCAGTTGTTGGAGCAGTACCGCGTGCCGATGCAGCGGTTGTAGGCCATGTCGTTGAGGCCGTCGGGGCTGTGGGAGGTCGCCTTGACCGGGCAGACCGCCTCGCAGGGGGCCGTCTCGCACTGCTGGCACGCCATCGGCTGGAAGATCGCCTCGGGGTCGTCCTCGTCCCCCGCGTAGTAGCGGTCGAGGCGGATCCAGGCCATCTCGCGCCCGACGAGGACGCGGTCCTTGCCGACGACCGGGATGTTGTTCTCGGCCTGACACGCGATGACGCAGGCGTTGCAGCCGGTGCAGGCGTTGAGGTCGATGACCATGCCCCACTGCTGCTTGCCGGTGAAGACGAGGTCCGGGTAGATCCAGGACTTGATCTCGTGCGCCGGGAAGGTCTTGTCGAGCTCCTCGTTGAAGATCTCCGGGTCGGCCGTGTAGGCCGTCACGTCGCCCTCGAGAGCGAGGTTGCGCGCCCGCATCCCGGGGCGCGGCACCTGGGAGTTGCCGTACTTCTGGACGTCGGCCAGCTCGGTCGAGCCGTCGGCTGCCGCGACGGTGGCGGCGGAGAACCACGTGTTCGAGGCCGGCTGGAGCGGGAAGGCGTCGGCGCCGACCCCGCCGGCGACCCCGCCGAAGGCGCGGCCGTGCCCGAGGGTGACGCTGACGACGTCGTCGGCGAGGCCCGGGGTGAGCTTGACCGGCACCTCGACCGTGGCGCCGCCGATGGTGACGCTGACGTGGTCGCCCTTGTCGACCCGGAGGCCGAGGGCGTCCGCGGTCTTCTTCGTCATCAGCGCGGCGTTGCCCCAGGTGAGCTTGCTCATCGGCTCGGGGGCCTCCATGAGCCACGCGTTGTTCGCGTTGCGCCCATCGAGGAGCCAGTAGTGGACGAAGAGATCGACCTCGATCCCGGCGGCCGGCGCGGGGGCCTGCTTGACGAGGTCGCTGGCGGCGTTCCACGCGAGGGCGGCCGGCGCGGCCGGCGGCTCGACCGCGATGAGGCCGTCGTGGAGCCACTGGCGCCAGCGCTTCTCGGAGAAGCCGGCGGCGGCGCGGTAGGTGTCGCGGATGAGGCCGAAGCCGTTCTTCGGCTTGCCGTGCGCGACGCGCGCGACGAGCTCGAGCACGCTCGGGGTGAAGTAGAGCGGCGCGATGAGGGGCTGCACCAGCGAGACCGAGCCGGTGAGCGACTTCTGATCGCCCCAGGCCTCGAGGTAGTGGCTGGTCGGGATGTGGAGCGAGGCGAGCTTGGCGGTCTCGTCGTAGAACTGGCCGAAGTGGATGACCGTCGGGGCGTCGGCGAGGGCCGCGGTGACCGCCGCGGGGGCGGTGAACGCGGCGTTGCCGCCGACGAAGAAGATGGCCTTGGCCTTCTGGCTGACGAGGCCCTCGATCGGCTCGCCGCCGATCCAGGTCGGGTCCTGGTGCCAGGTCTGCGCCGCGCTGCCGAGCGCCGCGTTGATGGCGTAGCCGAGGGCGTGGACCCAGGCCGGCTGGCGCTCGCCGACGAGGACGAGGGCGTCCTTGCCCGCGCTCGCGAGGTCGCCGATCAGCGCGTCCATGAAGCGCTTCGCGCGTCCCGCGGGGGTGGGCGCGCCGGCGCTGAGTTCGGGCGCGAGGGCCACGCCGCGGGCGCTGAGCCCGGCCGCGACCGCCTTGAGCAGCGGGCCGACGTCGGCGCCGCGGGCGCGGAGGCGGTGATCGGCGACGGTGCCGGTCGTCGAGAACGCCGGCTCGATCGCGTAGAGGCGGTTCATCGCGTCGCCGGGGCGCTCGACCCGGCGGCCGGCGGCGAACGCCTTCGCGTTCTTCACCATCTGGGGGTCGGAGCCGAGGAAGTCGCTGTCGAAGGCCGCGATGACCTTCGCCTTGCCGACGTGGCTCAGCGCGTAGCTGCCCGGGCCGCCGATGGCCTGGGACGCCGCGAGCTGGTTGAAGGGGTAGAGGGGGTCGGCGATGACGACCCGCGCCTTGGGGTAGCTCGCGCGGAGGTGCGCGAGCTGGGCGCGGAGCGTCGGCGACATGACCGTCTGCACGACGATCGCGACGCCGTCGCCGCCGGTCTTGGCGACGAGGCTGTCGACGGCGGCGTCGAGGGCCTCCCAGGCGGCCTGCCACGACATCGCCTCGCCGCCCTTGCCGCGCGGGGTGTCGGAGCGATCGAGGTCGTAGAGGTCGAGGACCGACGCCTGGGCCAGGCCGCTGGCGGCGCCCATGGAGTCGGGGTGGCTCGGGTTGCCCTCGAGCTTGGTCGGCCGGCCCTCGTGGCTCTCGGCGAGGACGCCGAGCACCGCGGTGCCCTCCTGCCAGGTCGTCGCGAAGTGCAGCGGCACGCCCGGGACGAGGTCCTCGGGGCGGTCTGCGTAGGGGACGAGCTTCTGCACGCCCTTGCGCCAGCAGCCGCTCAGGCCGACGCCGGCCAGGCCCGCGCCGGCGCCCATGATGCCCATGAACCTGCGGCGGCTGACGCCGTCGAGCTCGAGGACGGCGGCGTCCTCGGCGAATTCCCGATCGTCGGTGGACGGCGCCGACTCCGGCGCGTCCGCGTCCGGTCGCAGGTCCGCGTAGTCCATCCAGTGCGTGCGGTCGTCGTGGTTCGTGCTCATCGATGGCACCCGGAGCAGTGTTCGGGGGGAGCGACCGCGCGCGTCCGCGTCGGGTCGGTGTTGGGGTCGTAGGCCGCGGCCTCCGGGCTGTCGAACCAGCCCATGTTGGTGACCTGGTCACGCGGGCGGAGGTTCGGCTGCGGGTTCCGGTGGCAGTCGAGACACCAGCTCATCGACAGCGGCTGGTCCTGGAAGACCGTGTCCATCTGGTCGATGCGGCCGTGGCAGCTCGAGCAGCCGACCCCGGCGGCGAGGTGTACGCTGTGGTTGAAGTAGGCGTAGTCGGGGAGCATGTGTACCCGCACCCACTCGACCGGGGCGCCCCCGGCGAACGCGTCCTTGATCGGCTTGATGCGGTTCTCGCGGTCGCCGAGGTCGAGGTTGCCGTGGCAGTTCATGCACGTCCCCGCCGGGGGCAGCGCCGCGTGGGCGGCCTGCTCGACGGTGTTGTGGCAGTACCGACAGTCGAGCCCCATGGTCCCGGCGTGCAGCTTGTGGCTGAACTGGACCGGCTGCTCGGGCTGATAGCCGACGTCGGTGAACTTCGGTGAGAACCAGTACCAGATGGCGAAGATCACACCCACCAAGACGACCGGCGTAGTGACGGCGACGGCGAGCGGGATCTTGTTCGTCCAGCGAGGGAAGATTTGGGCCACGTCTTACCTCTCTCCTCGGGCAGCAGCGGGCGAAGCGCCTGCGGCGTGCAGTGCCGGCCGTGTTTGCGGGGGGTTGGTGGCGTCCCCCCACCATGATGGCTGGCCGGCGCGGACGCTATCAGCCGTTCCGGCGGCTGGCAATACCGTTTGGGCCCCAGATGCGCGGTCGCGGTCCGCGGCGCGCCATCGGGGCGAGAAAGTCTTTAGGTATTGGATGATGGCGTGTATCTGGGCGTCGCTCAGGCCCGACCACGGCGGCATCCCGGTGCCGGGGACGCCGTCGCGGATGGTCCGGGCCAGATCCGCGTCGGTCGGCAGGGCGTCTCCGGCGCCGCTCTTGTGCTTGAAGGCGGCGAGGGTGAAGTCCCGCGGGCGCGGATCGAGCTGGCGCCCGGCCGGCGTGTCGGCGCGGCCGTCGACGCCGTGGCAGGTGGAGCAGTAGCGCGCGTAGAGGCTGAGCCCCTCGCTGAGGACCGGGGCCGGCACCGAGACGCCGCCGAGGGTCAGGGGCGCGGAGAACGGCGGGGCGCTCTCACCGCAGGCGGCGGGGGCCAGCAGGGCGGGGAGGACGGCGAACGCGCGCAGCGAGCTCATCGGGCGGCCTCCTCGCGGGCGGCCTCGGCGGCCTCGATCCCGAGCTCGCGGGCGTAGGCGACGATGATGGCGAGCTGGTCCTCGCTGCTGTCGAAGTAGTAGCGGATGAACCCGTCGGCGTCGACGAGCACGAGCTTGGTCGAGTGGCTGATGTCGACGGCCCCGGCGCTGTCCGCGGCGCGCTCGCCCATGGCGAGCTGGAAGCCCTTGGCGATGAGCTCGTAGAGCGCCGCGGTGCCGCCGTCCGCGGTGGTCAGGAAGGTCCAGCGGGCTGGATCGGCGCCGTATCTCTGCGCGTAGCTGGTCAGGAGCGCCGGGCGGTCCATCTCGGGGTCGACGGTGAAGCTCACGAGGCGGGCGTCGAGGTTCTCGGCGGCGAAGCGGCGCTGCAGCTCGGCGTTGGCGTCCGAGAGCCGCGGGCACACGGTGGAGCAGGTCGTGAAGATGAAGCTCGCGACCCAGACGTGGCCCTTCAGGTCCTCGGAGCCGAAGGGGCGCCCGGCCTGGTCGACGAGGGTGAACGCCGGGACGGCGCTGATCTTGTCGAGCGGCACCAGGCGCTTGCCCGAGCAGGTCTTGAGCCCGGTCAGGACGACCACGCCGAAGACCGCCGCCCACAGCCACGGGCTACGCAAGAGCGGACGCGGGGCGCTGGCCGCGTCGGGCGGGAGACCGTCGCTCGTCATCGGGTGGCCCCCGGGGCGCGGCGCGCGACCACGACCGCGAGCAGCAGCGTGGCCGCGGCGAAGCCCACGAGCACCAGGATCGCCGTGAGCGGGCCCACGAGGCCCACCGGGGCCAGCCCGCCGTGCAGGGCGTGGCGGAAGCCGTCGACCATGTAGGTCATCGGGTTGACGGTCATGACCACGTTGAGCCAGCCGCCGCTCGGCGGGAACATGGCGCCCGAGACCATCCACAGCGGCAGCAGGAACACCGCCATGATGGCGTGGTAGCCGCCGGTCGAGTTGAGCAGCCACGCGAGGGTGAAGCTGAGCGCGGTGAGGCCGACGGTGCCGGCGACGAAGACCGCCGCGAGCAGCGGCCAGTGGACCGCGGCGAGGTCGAAGCCGGCCAGCGGCGCGGCGACCAGCGTCAGCAGCACCTGCACCAGAGCGACGGTGGCGACCCCGGCGGTCTTGCCGAGGACGAGCCCGGCGCGCGAGCCCGGCGCGGTCAGGACCTGCTGCAGAAACCCGTGCTGGCGGTCCTCGATGACGGCCATCATCGCGAAGATGGTCGTGAAGAGCACGACCATGACGAGGAGGCCGGGGAAGAAGAACTGGAGGTAGCTCAGGTCGCCGATGCCCGCGATGGTGAAGACCGAGCCCATGCCGGTCCCGAGCAGCAGCCAGAACAGCATCGGCTGGATGACGACGCCGATCCAGCGCGCCCGGTCGCGCACCAGGCGGAGCATGTCGCGCCGCCACATGGCGACTATGAGGCCGAGCTCCATGGCGGCGCGAGAGCGTGTGCGATGCACGATCGTCGCGCCGGCGGGCGGGCTCGTGGTGGCGTCGGGGCGGGGGAGGTTCACGCCGCCTCCCGGCTCGCGAGGTCGGCGTCGAGGGCGGCGCCGGTGAGCTTGAGGAAGACGTCGCCGAGGGTGGGGCGGCGCAGGCTGATGGCGTCGACGCGGCCGGCGGGGAGCCCCTCGACGAGGCGCACGATGACCTCGTGGCCGCGGGCGCACTCGACGAGCACGCGGGAGGCGCCGGCCTCGACCCGGGCGGCGAGCCCGAAGCGCTCGCGGATCGTCGCGGCGAGGGCGTCGGGGGCGTCGGCCTCGATGACGACGAGGTCGTCGGCGATCTCCGAGACGAGGCGCTCGGGGGTGTCGACCCGGACGGCGCGGCCGTCGTCGATGATGACGAGGCGGTCGCAGCGGGCGGCCTCCTCGGGGCGGTGGGTCGCGAGCAGCACGCTCGTCCCGTGGGCGCGGCGGAGGTTGTCGACCAGGGCCCAGGCGCGGTCGAAGCTCTGGGCGTCGAGGCCGGTCGTCGGCTCGTCGAGCAGGAGCAGCTCGGGGGTGTGGACGATGGCGCGGGCGAACTCGAGGCGGCGCGCCATGCCGCCGGAGTAGGCCTTGACGGCGTCGTCGGCGCGGTCGGCGAGGTCGGCCCAGGCCAGCAGCGCGGTGGCGCGCTCGGCGGCCGCCTTGGCGGGGATCCCCTGCATCCGGGCGGCGAGCGTCAGGTTCTGGCGGGCGGTCAGGGCGCGGTCGAGGCTCGGGCTCTGAAAGACCATGCCCATGCGGGCGCGGTAGCCGTAGCTGTCGACCGGGTGGGGGACGCCGTCGGCGTCGTGCCAGGTGACGGCGCCGGCCTGCAGGCGCGCCAGGCCGCCGATCAGCGCGAGCGCGGTGGACTTGCCGCTGCCGTTGGGCCCGAGGAGGCCGACGAGCTCACCCGGCTCGACGGTGAGGTCGAGGCCGCGCAGGACCTGACGGCCGCCGCGGTAGGCGTGTTGGAGCTCGCGCGCGACCAGACGGCGGCTCGCGCCGGCGTCGGGCAGTGCGTTCGGCCGCGTCATGACAGCGCCACGTCCGTGATCAGGCCCGCGACGAGCACCGGGAGGTAGATGAGCGAGGTGACGAAGAGGCGGCGCGCCCAGCGGTTGTCCGACGGGGCGGTGAGGCCGCGGATGGCCATCCCCAGGAACACGGCGCCGGCGACGGCGGCGGTGGTGGCGTAGATCCAGCCGGTCACGCCGAGCGGGGTCAGCAGCACGCTGATGGGGAGCAGGGCGGCGGCCCAGGCGATGGCCTGCCACTTGGCGACGCGGTTGCCGCGGACGACGGTGACGACGCGGATGCCCGCCTCGGCGTAGTCGCGCTTGCGGAACATGGCGATCGCGATGAAGTGGGGCATCTGCCAGACGAGCAGCGTCGCGAAGAGGACGGCGCCCGCGGGGTCGAGGGTGCCGGTGGCGGCGGTCCAGCCCATCAGCGGCGGGACCGCCCCGGGGATGGCGCCGACCACCAGCGCGAGCGGCGAGCGGTACTTCAGCGGGGTGTAGACGAGGACGTAGGAGATGAGGGCGAAGACGCCGAGCGCCGTGGTCAGCGGGTTGGTGCCGAGAGCGAGGACGACGACCGACAGGGCGCCGATGGCGACGCCGAAGGCGAGGGCGCCGTTGTCGGAGATGCGCTTGGCCGCGAGGGGGCGGTCCTGGGTGCGCTTCATGAGGCGGTCGCTGTCGCGCTCCCACCACATGTTGAGGGCGTTGGCCGAGGCGACCGCGAGGGCGGTGCCGATTAGCGCCCAGACGAAGCGCCAGCCGTCGACGGCGTCCGGGGCGAGGGCCAGGCCGCCGGCGGTCATCAGCAGGCACATCCGGTTGATGGACGGCTTGGTCAGGGTGACGTAGTCGCGGACGACGTCGATGGGCCCGCGCGCGTTGCGGGCCTCGCCGGCGACGCGGTCGAGCGGCGGCGCGCTGTGGGACACTAGGCGGCCTCCCAGGCGTTGGCAGAGGGGGTCGGAGCGGCGGTCGCGGCGGCGCTGCGCTCGGGGCGCGGGTCGCCGAGGGGGCCGAAGGCGAGGTAGAGCATCACCGTGGTGGCCATGAGCAGGCCCCCGACGGCGGTGTGCAGGGTCACGATGGCGACCCCCTTGCCGGTCACCACGGTCAGGAGACCCAGGGCGACCTGGGTGACGACGAGGACCGCTGGGGCGAGGGCGAGCCAGGCGGCGCGCGTGCGGCCGGCGGTCAGCGCCTGGCGGCGGGCGCGCACGGCGATGACGACGACGAGCACGAGCACGGCGTAGCCGAAGAGGCGGTGGGTCATGTGGAGCTTGCCGAGCCCCATGGCGGGCCAGAAGCCGAGGCCGCCGCAGCCGACCGGGTCGTCGCCGCAGATCATGCCGGCGCCGAAGTGGCGCATGGCGGCGCCGAAGAGCGCCTGGACGAGCACCAGGCCGACCGCCAGCGCCAGCGCCCCGCGCGGGAGGCGCGCGCCCATGGCCGGGGCCGCGCGGCGGGTCGGGTGGAGGCGCCAGGCGACGAAGATCATCAGCGAGAGGAAGCCGTAGCCGAGCAGCAGGTGGCTGGTGGAGACCCAGGGGTTGAGCCCGAGCAGCACGGTGATGCCGCCGAGGGCGCCCTGGGCGAGGACCATGAAGACGCCGCCCACGGCGAGCCAGCGGGTCGCCTTCGGGAGGCGCTTGTCGATCAGCGACCAGACGGCGACGCCGACCGTGGAGACGCCGACGAGCCAGCCCCAGAGCCGGTGGCCGTGCTCGAACTGCACGCCGCCGGTCATCGCGGGGAAGAGCTCGCCGTTGCACAGCGGCATCCCGAGGGCGTTGAAGCGCCAGTCGCTGCACGCGAGCGACGACCCGGTCGGGTTCACCGTGCCGCCGATGAGCAGCATGACCCACGTCAGGATCGACGCCGCCACGGCGAGGCCGAACAGCCTACCGGGCGTGAAGATGCGGCGCCCCGCGGAGCTCAACGAACCCCCCAGAAGACGCCCTTCTGACCGGTCTTGCAGTACTGATCGAGGGCGCGCCAGGCGCCGGTGCAGGACTTGGTCAGCGAGCGGTCCGAGCCGCGGTCGATGCCGCGGCCCTTACACTTCTCGAAGGTCCACCGCGCCGACAGGGCGGGGTCGACGTAGGGCGCGCACTCCTCGGTGCGGTCGCGCGCGTGCAGGCAGCGGGCGACGGCGGTCGGCACCTCCTGGAGGCACATCGACGGCATCACGTCGCAGCGCTCGAACCAGTCGATGGCGTGCTCGACGCACTCCTCGGCGGTCATCGAGGCGCCCTGCGCGTCGATGCGCGCCATCTCGGCGCCGATGGAGATCGCCGACTCTTTCATGTTCGGGAAGACGACGAAGACCGCCAGGGCCGTCCCGATGAAGAGGGCCGAGCCGACGACGATCCACGCGGTGCGCCCGCCCCTGTCGTTGCTGTCGTGAGTCATGACAGCGCGGGTTGTACGGGACCGGCGGGGGCCAGGTCAACGGTGAACTTTTCAGTTTTCCTTTCGTTATCAGGCGTTGCCGAGGCATTGTGGCGCGCCCATCGGGATCGGCGAGGGTTCGGAGGTCGGTGTGGAAGAGGTGATCGCGCGCGCGGTCGCGGTGCTGGAGCGGGGCGGGTTGGTGGCGGTCCCGACGGAGACGGTCTACGGCCTGGCGGCGGACGCGTCGTCCCCCGCGGCGGTGCTGCGGATCTTCTTGGCCAAGGGGCGCCCGGCGGATCACCCCGTGATCGTGCACCTGCCGCGGGCGGCCGCGATGGAGCGCTGGGCAGCGACGGTGCCGGACGCGGCGTGGACCCTGGCGCAGGCCTTCTGGCCGGGGCCGCTGACGCTGATCGTGCCGAAGGCGGCCTGGGTCGATCCGTGCGTGACCGGCGGGCGCGACACGGTGGGGCTGCGGGTGCCGAGCCACCCGCTGACGCTGGCGCTGCTCGAGGCGTTCGGGCGGGGGCTGGCGGCGCCGTCGGCCAACCGCTTCGGCCACGTCAGCCCGACGACGGCTGCGCACGTGCGGGGGGATCTGGGGGACCGGGTCGACGTGATCCTGGACGGCGGCCCGTGCCCGGTCGGGATCGAGTCGACGATCGTCGATCTCAGCGAGGACGAGCCCGCGATCCTGAGGCTCGGGGCGGTCACCCGCGAGGACATCGAGATGGTGTTGCGTCGCAGCGTGAAGATCGTGACGGACGGCCCGGTGAAGGCGCCGGGGCAGCTCGCGTCGCACTACGCTCCGTGCGCGGAGGTCGAGGTGGTGCGGGTGACGGCGGCCGCGGCGCGGGCGGCGGAGCTGGCGGCGGCCGGGGTGCGGGTGGCGCTCATCGGGGGGGGCGTCGAGGCGACGGTGCGGCTCCCGCGGGCCGGCGAGGGCTACGCGCGGGCGCTCTACGCGGCGCTCCGCGAGGCGGACGCGCCGGGGGTGGAGCGGATCATCGTCGAGGCGCCGCCCGGCGGCCCCCTCGAGGCGGCGCTGAGCGATCGGCTGGCGCGCGCGTCGGCGCCCCGTCCCCGCTGATCCGGCGGGCGCGAGCGCTCAAAGAAGCGAGGGGCGCCGCCTCTCGGCGGCGCCCCTCGCTTGGCGTCCCCAAAGGGATTCGAACCCTTGTTATCGCCTTGAAAGGGCGACGTCCTAGGCCTCTAGACGATGGGGACATCGCTGGCGCCGGGGCGCAATCGCTACACGTCCTCCGCGACCCTGTCAACCGCGGCGTCGCGGGCGGTGCGCGGAAGCGTCGGCGAGCCGCCACGGGGCGCACTCGCGGAGCGGGCGAGCGCGACGAGATCGCGCATCTCGAAGGGCTTGGCGAGGAAGCGCGCGCCGCGGGCGAGGAGCGCGTCGATCGCCCCGGGGCGGTCGGCGTAGCCGCTGACGACGATGACCCGGATCTGGGGGTGGCGGTCGAGCAGCTCGGTCGCGACGGCGACGCCGTCGATGCCCGGCAGCACCAGATCGGTGACGAGCAGATCGAAGGGCGCGTCGTCCGCGAGGGCGGACTCGCCGTCCTCGAAGTCGGCCACGCGGAACCCGGCGTTGCGCAGGGCGCGGCGGACGGTCGCGCGCACCGCGCTGTTGTCCTCCACGAGGCGCACCCGTTGGACGTCGGAGGCGTCGTTGGACGCCGCGCCGTTCGGTGGGGGCGCGGCGGCGGCGTCGGGCGGGTCCCCGGAGAGCAGCCGCACCGTGACGGTGGTGCCGACGCCGACCTCGGAGGCGGCCTCGATCTTGCCTCCGCGTTGGGTCACCAGGCCGTAGACGGTGGCGAGGCCCAGGCCGGAGCCCTTGGCGCGGGTCGTGAAGAACGGCTCGAAGATGTGGGCCTGGACCTCCTTCGGCATGCCGCGGCCGTCGTCGCGGACGTCGATGCGGACGCGATCGTCGTCGCTGGCGGCGCGGATGGTGACGGCGCCGCGCCCGTCGCAGGCGTCGCGGGCGTTGGCGACCAGGTTGACGAGGATGCGGTCGATGACGGCCGCCGAGCATGCGGTCCAGAGCGGCTCATCCGGCAGCTCGAGGGTCACGCTGACGGCCTCGGTGGCGAGCTTCCGGAGCATCGGCGCGAGGGCGTGGATGTGGGCCGTGGCGTCGACGATGCCGTGGGTGACGGGCTCGCGCCGGGCGAAGGCGAGGAGCTGGCTGGTGACGGCCGCCGCGCGCACCGAGGCGTCGCGGATGGCGGCGACGCTCGAGCGCAGCCCGTCGGTGTCGCCGGGATCGTCGTCGATGGTGGCGCCGAGGAGATCGGCGTGGCCGAGGATGACGGTGAGGAGGTTGTTGAAGTCGTGGGCGACGCCGCCGGCGAGGTGGCCCATCGCCTCGAGGCGCTCGGCGGAGCGCAGGCGGGCCTCGATGCGGGCGCGGTGGGCGTGGGCCTCGGTGATCTGGGCCTGGCGCACGAGGGCGAGGCGCAGCAGCCAGGCGAGGGCGGCCGACAGCAGGAGGCCGACCACGAAGACGAGGGTCGCGGCGGCGAGCGCGCCGCCGCCGTGGCGCGAGCGCAGGGTCAGGGTCCAGGTCCGATCCAAGACCTGAAACGCGACGCGGGTCTCGCTGCTCTCCGGCGCGCCGCTGTTGGTGGTGGCGATGAGGATCTGTGAGCCGTCGGCGATGACGACGCTGTGGCTCGGGGCCAGGTTCTCGATGCAGTCCGAGACGAGGCGGTCGGCGAGAAAGACGCCGTTGACGAAGCCGACGAGGGGCCCGTCGGACCCGCGGCGGACGGGGATGTAGGCGGTGAAGCCGCGGCCGCCCTGGTAGAGGTCGATGGGCGGCGACAGGCGATCCTGGAGGTCGGCCATGGAGGCGCGGAGGGTCGGCCCGACGACCGGGTGGCTCGACAGGTCCCGGCCGAGGGCGGCCTCGTTGCCGGCGGTGGGGGCGAGGTGGGTGATGACGCCGCGCGCGTCGATCCAGTTGATGGCCTGAAAGCCGTGGATCTGCTGGAGGGAGTGGCGGATGCGCTCGCCCCAGGCGTCGTCGAGCTGGCCGGCCAGGGCCACGCTCTTGAGGGCGCGGAGGAGGGCGAGGCGGCTGTTGACCCAGTCCGACACGCGGAGGGAGGTCTGCTCGGCGAGGATCTGGTCGCGCTCACGGGCGTCGGCGGCGTCGGCGTGCAGCGCGAACGCCCAGCCGCCGCCGAGGGCGAGGGCGAGTCCCAAGAACAGCGCCAGTGGCAGCCAGCGCATCGGGCGAGTGGTCAAGACGGGTCCTGTGCTCGGGGGGACGGGCCGCTACAATCAGCGGGCGCCGACACAGTGCGTCCTTGGCATGATGCGTGGATGGGCCCCGCGTGTCTACCCGACCCCGGCGCGGGGCCGCCCGTCAGAAGCTGCTGCGCGCGGTGGCGAAGAAGCTCCGCCCCTGCGCCGGGATCTCGTCGCCGGCGGCCAGGCCGCCGACCGGCAGGACAGCCTCCCGCGTGAGGTGGTCGTGGTAGGTCGCGTCGAGGAGGTTGCTCACGCCGATCTCGAGGCGCAGCCCGCCGGTCAGCGTCACCCCGCCGCGCAGGGTGACGGTGGCCCACGCCGCCGTCGCGTCCTCGGGGTAGTCGGCGTCGACCTCGCCCTGGCGGGCCGCGAAGCGCACCCCCGCCTCGAACCACCAGGCCGTCGCCCCCTCGCCGTGGACGCGCAGCGCCGCCCGGCCGAAGAGCGGCGGGATGAGCGGCAGGGGCTTGTCGCCGCTGAGGTTGTCGCCCTTGACCCAGGACACGCTGAGCGGCAGCTCGAGGTTGGGCGTGACGGTCGCGGTGAAGCCGAGCTCGGCGCCGAAGAAGCGCGCGCCGACGGCCTGGTAGCCCTTGATGGTGTCGACGTTGCCGTCGCCGTCCACGTCGCGGCGGTCGATGACGCTCTCGAGGATGAAGTCCTCGATGTGGAAGGTGAAGGCGCTGACGCTGCCGGTCAGCCAGCCGAGGTCGAGGTTGGCGCCGAGCTCGGCCTCCCACTTGCGCTCCGGGGCGAGGCTCGGGTCGCCGACGCGGAAGCCGCCCGGGGCGGGCGCGAAGGCGAAGTAGCGCTCGTTGGCGCTCGGCGCGCGCATCCCCACGCCGAGGCCGAGGCGCAGACCCAGCTCCGGCGCGGCGTGCCAGTCGAGCGTCGCGCGGACGGCGCCGAGCCCGTCGGCCCGGCTGACGTCGCCGGCGTCGGCGCCGTAGTGGGCGACGTACTGTTCGCGCAGGGTCTTGCCGCCGAGGCTCGGGTCGTCGGCGGCGGCGGCGTCGGCGGCGGCGTAGGCCCCGCGGGCGCCGACCGTCAGGACCCAGGCGGGGTCGAGGGTGGCGGCGAGCTCGGCGTAGAGGCCGCCCTCGAGGGTCGACACGTCGGGCCACAGGTGGTCGCGGGCGGTCATGCCGCTCGCCACCATGCGCCGCGTGCGGGTGGCGTCGCGCGACAGGACCTGCAGGTCGAGGCCGGCGGTCAGGCGCACGGCGGGCGCGAAGCGCAGGTCGACCTCGGCGGTCGCGGCGAAGCTGCCGGCCGTGGACGGGGTCGAGGCCTCCATGGTGGCGCGGTTGGGCTTGGCGGCGTTGTCCATGACGTGGTCGACCTGGGCGTAGCCGGCCTGGACGCGCAGCTGCTCGAAGAGGCCGTGCCCGTCGAGGCGGTAGCCGGCGTTGTAGACCCACACCTCGGAGCTCACGAGATCCATCGGCAGCGCCGGGAAGGCCTCGTCGGCGCGGGTCGTCCACGACAGCGCCTGCCAGAACCGCTGACCGTCGGTGGGCCGCACGCCGAGAGACAGCGCGGCGCCGCCGCCGTCGACGTGGCCCGGCACCCGGGTGCCGTCGGGCGCGGTGTAGTCGCCGAAGCGCTCGAAGCCGCCCGAGGCGCGGAAGTCGAGCCACGGCAGGCCTCCCATGACGGCGGCCTCGGTGCGCAGGCCGCGCCGGGCGCCGTCGAAGGCGCCGCCGGCGAAGCCGTGCAGCTCGAAGGGGGCGCCGGCGGGGCGCTCGTAGTCCGGCGAGATCACGACGCGCCCGCCGAGGCCGCCGCCGCCGAAGGTCGCGCCCTGGCCGGCGCGGTCGAGGGTCACGCGCTCGATGGCGTGGGGGCCGACGTAGGTCGCCGGCGGGTCCATGCGGGACGGGCAGGCGCCCTGGAGGGAGACGACGCCGACGCGGGTGTCGACGCGCTCCTGGCCGAGGCCGCGGATGACCGGGTCGGCGGCGCCGGGTCCCTGGCGCACGGCGGCGACGCCGGGGAGGCCCTCGAGGGCCTCGGCGAGATCGGACACCGGGTCGGCGGCGACGCGGTCGCCGCTGAGCACGGTGGTCCCGGGCGCGGGGAGCGGGGCGGCGATGACGGTGCGGTTGCCCTCGGGGGCCGGGGCGGTCGCGGGGGTGGGCTCGGCGGCGGGCGCGGCCGCGGGGGTGGGCTCGGCGGCGGTGGCGGCGGTCGGTCCGGTCGCGAGCAGGGCGGTGGCGGCGGCGACGGTGAGCAGGCGAGGCCAGGGCCTCGTGGGGGTCCGACGGCTGGCTGGCGTCGTCATGGTCGGCGTCTCCCTGCGCGCCACGCGCGCTGTGGCAGGTTCGCCGAGCAGGTACACCATCGCGCCCCCCGGGCGAACCCGCGCGGGGTGCGGTTATTTGCCGCGCCCGCCGCGGCGCCGGTGCGGAGCGCGCGGTCGGTGCGGGTGGTGCGCCGCGGGTGGACGGGGACGGCGCGCGCGGGCTAGCGTCCGCGACCATGAGCGTCATGATCTGCTTTGTCGCCCGCACGGGCGTGGTTTTGGGGACCGACAGCCGCGTCACGACGCGCTTCGCCGAGGGGGAGACGCGCGAGGACGCGTACCCGAAGCTGGTGCAGTTCGGGAGCCTGCCGGTGGCCCTCGGGATGGTCGGGGTCGGGGCCTACGGCGGGCTCGACTTCCGGGCGCTGGTGGCGGAGACGCACCGGCGCTTCTGTCGCGCGCAGGGCGCCGCGGAGGCGGCCGCCGGGGGGGAGACGGTCGAGGCGGTGGCGCGCATGTTCGCCGAGACGGCCGGCGGGCTGGCGCGGGACGCCGGGGCGAGCGCGGAGATGGACGTGCTGGTGGCGGGGTATTCGCCGGGCGGGGCGTTCGGGGAGCTCTTCGAGGTGCGGCTGCCGACCGGCGAGGTGACGTCGCAGACGCGGACGTCGCCGACGTTCGTGTGGCGGGGGCAGACCGAGGCGGTGAAGACGCTGTGGTGGGGGGCGAACCTGGGTGCGCTGCAGGCGTCGCTCGACGAGGCGGGGGTGGCGCCGGAGACGGCGCGCGCGGTGGCCGACGGGGTGAAGCGGCGCGTGGCCTGGGGGCCCGAGCGGACGAACTGGGGGATGCCGCTGTCGAGCGCGGTGGATCTGGTGCGCTTTCAGCTCGAGCTGCAGATCGCCTACGAGCGCTTCATGCCCGGGCGCGGGACGTGCGGCCCGCCGACGCAGATCGTGGCCATCAACGACGCCGGTCTGCGCTGGATGGACAACCCCTTCGAGGCGTTCAGCCAGGTCGCGCGCACGCCCTCGCGGTAGCAGCCTGTAGCGCAAACGGGCAGTTGGGCGGCCCAGCGTCGTATCGGTCGAGCCCTTGCGGTCTCCGCGGCTCCCTCCGGCCGACTGCGTCGACCTGCGGGACCAGCTACGACCTCCAGGTTCCGCCCTGCCGTTGCCCAGGGCAGGGCTCGCGGGGCCGCGCGCGCGACCGCCCGCGCCCCCGCCCGTCCGGCGGTAGGGCCGGACGCGCGCGAGCACGGGCGCACGGAGGCTGCGCTCGGGTGGATCAGCCGCCGAGGTCGAAGGTCGCCTGGGTCGCGAAGACCGGGGGCAGCCCGTCGGGCTGCTCGGGGATGAACGGGATGCCGTCGCCGTCGGAGTCGCCGCCGGTCTCACCCGAGCTCGCCCCCTCCGAGAGCTGCATCTTGCCGGCCACCCGCAGGAAGAACTCCGTGTAGATGCCGGGTGCCTCCGTCGCACCGCCCTCGAGCGCCGCCTCGCGCAAGGCGCCCGCGAGCAGCGCCACGGTGCGCGGCGTGTAGACCGCCAGGTCACTCGCCGCGTCGCTGCGGAAGATCTCGAAGCCGTCGTCGTAGTAGCGCGAGATCAGCGCCGCGTACGCCTCGTCGGCGGCCGTCGCGAGGGCCGCGTCCCCGCTGACCCGCGCCGCCACGTACAGCGCGCGCACCGCGGCCGCCTGGGCGTCGAGGCTCTGGGTCGTGCCGACGCCGTCGAGCGTCACCGCGTCGTAGTAGGCCCCCGCCCCGTCCGACCCGTGCGCCGCCAGGAACCGCGCCTGGTCGGTCACCGCCTGCACCGCCATCGCCTCGAGCGGGGTCCCGTCGAACTGGGCGATGAAGCTCTCGAGCGCGACGATCGCGTACGCCGACCCGACCGCGGTGACCTCCGCGCCGCGCTCGACGGTGGCGCCGTTGAGCGTCGCCACCTCGACGTAGACCGCGTGCGCGGCGTCGCGGTGCAGCGCCTGGAGGTTCAGAAACAGCGCCTTGCTCGTCCCCTTCATTAGATCGTAGGGCCCCGGGGTCCCGGTCTCGGACATCGACGCCGGGAACGGGCTGCCATCGAAGACCGCGCGGTAGGCGAGGTGCGCCGGGTCGCTGTCGATGCTGGGGTCCATCATGTCGGCAAACGAGGTCGTGCCCCACAGCAGCGACGCCTGGTCGAAGAGGTGGCTGCTCGCGTCGGTCACGGCGAAGGCCGTAGCCCTCGGCGGCAGGCCCTCCTGCACCATCGACTCGGTCACCGCGACCGCGTGAGGGAAGTACTGGATCCCGTTGGCCGGGTCGTAGGTCGCGAGGTCGATGGCGCCCAGGGTCGCTCCGTCGTAGGCCAGCATCTCCTTGAGGAACGCGACCTTATTGATGCCCTCGGCCGTCAGCACCATGCCGATGAAGCCGTCGAGCGCGCTGCCGCCAAAGAACACGCCGTTGGTTGGGTCGAACTCCGGGCCGCCGGTGGCGTCAGGGGAGACGGTCCCGTCGGCTTCGATGCCGTTGTCGTCGGCGTCGTGGAAGGCGCTCAGCATGTCCTGGGCCCACAGGTACTGCTTCATCAGGGTCTGCCCGAGCGCCGCCGGGTTGAGCGTCTTGTCCATCTTGCTGCGGTCCCAGCGCAGCGTGCTGAAGTCGCCCCAGGCGAACGTGTCGGCGTCGATGGCCTGCGGCAGGTGGGGGTCGCCGCTGACGAACTCGGCGAACTGCGGCCACGGGTTGCCCGGCGGCGGCTGGTTGGAGAGCGCCGAGAACATCATGATGTTCTTGATCAGCTCGTCGTCCTCCTTGACGCCGTTGGGCGCCGGCGTCATCGAGCCGTCGAAGTCCGCCCCCTCCATCGCGGCCATCTGCCCGATCATCGGCGCCCACATCATGTGCAGGCCGATCCCCGAGCGGCTGATCACGGTGCCGAGCTGGTAGCGCGAGTACTCGTAGTTATCGATGCCCAGCACGTACGCGGTGTCATCGGGCACGCCGGGGACCGCCGGGTCGAGCGCGTCGAGGTCGTAGCCGAGCGCCTCGGCGAAGGGCTCGCCGCTCTCGTTGATCTCGTTGGCGAGCAGCATCTGGTCGGCCGTGCGGTAGACGGTCGTGGTCACCGTCGGCGCCGGGAGCGTGACGGTGACGTCGCCGCTGTCCGCGCCGGGCCCGCTGTCGCCCGCGGTCGCCGTGTCGCTCGCCGCGGTGGTGTCATCCGCGACGGACGTGTCGTCGCCGCCCACGGTGTCGCTCGTCTGGGTGTCGCTGCCCGCGGCGGGCGCGCCGTCGTCCGACGCGCAGCCCGCGAGCCACACGGCGGCCAACGCGGCCACGCCCATCATCAAGGAGGGGTTGAGTCTCATGTTCCGATCTCCTGGCTGGTTTCGCCACAGCCTGGCTCGCTTTGCGTTTGGCCAGGCGGGCCTTTCAGGTCGCGAAACGGCGTCGTATCGGTCGGGCCACTGCGGTCTTCGCGGCTCCCTCCGGCCGACTTCGTCGTCCTGCGGGACCAACTACGACCTCCATGTCCCGACCTGCCGTTTCAGGTCAGCGGAGACACGCCGGCGCCGCTCGGCCGCGAGGGCCGCGTCGCTCGGTGCGCTCCGAGGGTTCGCACTACCGTCCGCCGAGGAGCCGCCGTGTTACACTCGACGTGACGATTTCTTCGCCAGCGTGGTTGCGCCGCCCCTGTACGCGTGAGGACGCAGCAACCACCTGCGTTTCAGGCCGCGCGCCCGATTTCTCGCCGTGCGGGCGTAACATCCTCCCTCCTCGCTGGACGGTAGGGGGCAGGCGCGCCACGTCCCGCCCGTCCCCACGGCGTCGCACGTGTACACGGCGCCACTGTTGAGGAGTCCCCCGTCGATGAACGACCGCACCCCGCTCGACCTCACCGTGCGCACCCTGGCGCACGACTTCGCGGCCACCCTGAAGCGGCGCGGGATGGGGCCGCTCACCCGCGGGCGGGCCACCACCCTGCAGCTGAACGTCGGCCGGCTGTGCAACATGGCGTGCGTCCACTGCCACGTCGAGGCGGGACCCGAGCGGACCGAGATCATGCCGCCGGCCGTCGCCGCGCGGGTGCTCGAGGTCCTCGCCGCCGACCCGGAGCTGCGCCTGCTCGACCTGACCGGCGGCGCCCCGGAGCTGAACCCGAGCTTTCGCACCCTCGTCGCCGGCGCGCGCGCCCTCGGCCGCCGGGTCATCGACCGCTGTAACCTCACGGTCCTGCTCGAGCCGGGCCAGGAGGACCTCGTCGACTTCCTCGCCGACCACCAGGTCGAGGTCGTCGCCAGCATGCCCTGCTACCTCCGCGACAACGTCGAGAAGCAGCGCGGCAAGGGCGCCTACGACAAGAGCACGGTCGCCCTCCAGCGCCTCAACGCCCGCGGCTACGGCGTCGCCGGCACCGGGCTGCTGCTCGATCTCGTCTACAACCCCGGCGGCCCCACGCTGCCCCCGCCGCAGGCCGCCCTCGAGGGCGACTACAAGCGCGAGCTCGGGGCCCGCTTCGGCATCCACTTCAACCGCCTCCTCACCCTCACCAACATGCCCATTCGCCGCTTCGCCCACGCCCTCACCCGCGACCGCGCCCACGACGCCTACCTCACGCTCCTCGCCGATCACTTCAACCCCGCCACCGTGGCCGAGCTCATGTGCCGCACCCTCATCAGCGTCGGCTGGGATGGGCGCCTCTACGACTGCGACTTCAATCAGATGCTCGAGCTCGGGCTCGGCGCCGCCGACCACGGCGCCGGCGCGACGATCTGGGACCTCCACGCCCCCGACGCCCTCGACGGCGCCCCCATCACCACCGCCTCGCACTGCTTCGGCTGCACCGCCGGCGCCGGCTCGAGCTGCGGCGGGGCGCTCCAGTGAGCGCGCCACCCACCCCCGCCCCGGCCCGCGCGCTGGCCCGCGTTTGACGGGGCTGATAAATCGGCGCGCCCTGGTCGCGCTGCTGCTCTTCGCCGGCCTCGTCGCGGTCGCGGTCCTGCTCCCGCTCGAGCGCTGGGTCGTCGACGGCGTCACCGCCCTGCGCGCCGCCGGGCTCGTCGGAGCGCTGGTCTACGCCGCCGTCTACGTGGTGGCCACGCTGGCGTTTCTGCCGGCCGCCCCGCTGACCGTCGGCGCCGGCTTCGCCTACGGCCCGGTCGTCGGGACGCTCCTGGTCTCGCCGGTCAGCGTCCTGGCCGCCAGCGCCGCGTTCGCCCTCGGTCGCACCGTCGCGCGCCCCTGGGTCGCCCGCCGCGTCGCGCGGCGCCCGCGCTTTGCCGCCCTCGACGCCGCCCTCGGCGCCGGTGGCCTCAAGCTCGTGGTGCTGCTGCGCCTCTCGCCGCTCCTGCCGTTCAGCGTGACGAACTACGGCCTGGGCCTCACGCAGGTGCGCGCCTCCCACTTCGTCCTCGGCTCGTGGCTCGGGATGCTCCCGGTCACGGCCGCCTTCGTCTCTCTGGGCGCCCTCGTCCCGTCGCCGGACGCGCTGGGGCAGCCTGTCTCCGCGGGCGACGGCGCGCTCCGCACGGCGCTGACCTGGATCGGCGTCGCGGCCACCGTCGCCGTCGCCGTCCTCCTCACCCGCGCCGCACGCGCCGCGCTGGCGCGAGCCTTGCCCCTCCCGACCCCCGACGCGGCTCCCCCAGCGCCGCAGGAGCCGCCCCGATGACCGTTCAGACCGCGCCCGCGCCCTCCATCGCCGAGGCTGGCCCCGCCCAGGTCCTACCCGACGACGTCCACAACCGCGCCCTCGTCGCCAACGTCCACCCGGCGGACTGGGTCAACCCGACCCCGCCCGCGGGCCGCTACAACCTAGTCGTCATCGGCGCCGGCACCGCCGGGCTCGTGTCGGCCATGGGCGCGGCCGGCCTCGGCGCGAAGGTGGCGCTCATCGAGCGCCACCTGCTGGGCGGCGACTGCCTGAACTTCGGCTGCGTGCCGTCGAAGGCGCTCTTGCGCGTGGCCCACGCGGTGCACGACGTGCGCTCGGCCGGCGCCTTCGGCGTGGACGTCGCGGGCCCGGTCGAGGCCGACTTCGGCGCGGCGATGGAGCGCCTGCGGCGGCTGCGGGCCGGCATCTCGGGCAACGACTCGGCGCAGCGGGCGAAGGACGCCGGCGTGGACGTGTACCTCGGGCAGGCGCGCTTCACCGGGCCGGACACGGTCGAGGTCGGCGGGCAGACCCTGCGCTTTCGCAAGGCCGTCATCGCGACCGGGGCCCGGGCGGCGACGCTGCCGGTGCCGGGGTTGGCCGAGGCCGGCTACCTCACCAACGAGACGGTGTTCTCGCTGACGGCGCTGCCGGCGCGGCTGGCGGTGATCGGCGCGGGCCCCATCGGGTGCGAGCTGGCGCAGGCGTTTCGGCGCCTCGGCGGCGAGGTGATGGTGTTCAACCGCGAGCAGCAGGTGCTGCCCCGCGAGGACGTCGACGCCGCCGCGATCATCGGGGCCGCCTTCGTCGCCGAGGGGGTCGGCCTCACCCTGGGGGCGAACCTGGTGCGCGTCGAGCGCGAGGGCGCGGCCAAGGTCGTGGTCTTCGAGCGCGGGCGCGGGGAGGAGCGCTGGGTGGCCGACGAGATCCTCGTCGCCATCGGGCGGGCGCCGAACACCGAGGGGCTCGGGCTCGACGCGGCCGGGGTGGCGTACGACGCCCACGGCGTCACGGTCGACGACCGGCTCAAGACGACCAACCGGCGGATCTACGCGGCCGGCGACATCTGCTCGCGCTACAAGTTCACCCACGCGGCCGACGCGATGGCGCGCATCGTGCTGCAGAACGCCCTGTTCTTCGGGCGCAAGAAGGCCAGCGCGCTCTTCATCCCGTGGGCGACCTTCACCGACCCGGAGATCGCCCACGTCGGGCTCTATGAGGCTGAGGCGCAGGCACAGGCCCGCGACCTGCGCACGTACACGGTCGAGCTCGCCGACGTCGACCGCGCCATCCTCGACGGCGAGACGGACGGGTTCGCCCGGCTCCACGTGGACGCGAAGTCGGGGCGGATCCTGGGCGCGACCCTCGTGGCGCGGCACGCCGGGGACATGATCGGCGAGGTCGTGCTGGCGATGACCGAGAAGCTCAAGGTCGACGCGCTGGCGCGGGCGATCGCGCCGTACCCGTCCCAGGGCGAGGTGTGGAAGAAGCTCGGCGACGCGCACGCGCGGACGCGGCTGACCCCGGGCCTGGCGCGGGGCTTCAAGCGCTGGTTCAAGCTGTGGCGTTGACCGGCATGAGTGCGCTCGGCGGCGGCAGGAGGGGCAGCGTGGGCGAGGCGATGACGACGGCGGAGGCTGAGGGCGAGGCGACGACGGTAGCGATCTTCGCGCGCGCCCCGGTGCCGGGGGCGGTCAAGACGCGCCTCGCCGGTGCGGTCGGTGCGGACGGCGCGGCGGCCCTGGCGACGGCGTTCTTGCGCGACACCTGGGACGCGGTGGCGGCGCTCCCGTGGGCGCGGCCGGCGGTGGCGACGACGGGGCCCCTCGGGGCGGCCTTCGCCGATGTGCGGGCGTGGGACCAGGGCGAGGGCGACCTCGGCGCGCGCATCGAGCGGATGCTGCGGCGCGGGCTCGCGGAGACGCCGACCGCCATCTCCATGGGCGCGGACACGCCGGGGCTGCCGGCGCGGCTGCTCGAAGAGGCGCGGGCGGCGCTCGCGGCGGGGGCGGACGCGGTGTTCGGGCCGTGCAGCGACGGCGGGTTCTACCTCGTCGGGGTGCGACGCTGCCCGCCGGGGCTCCTCGCGGAGCTGCCGTGGAGTCGGTCGGACACGCTGGCTGCGACGCGGGCGCGGGTCGAGGCGCACGGGCTGAGCGTCGTGGAGCTCGCGCCGTGGTTCGATGTGGACCGCCCCGAGGACCTGACGACGCTCGAGGAGCGGCTCGCCGCGGGCGAGGTGGTGGCGCCCGCCACGGCGCGGGCGCTGGCGGCGCTGCGGGGCGGGGAAAACACAGCGAACGATGCGGCGAAGGCGCAGCTCGCCCCGGGTTCGGCGACCGCGGGGACGCCGCGGATCTCGGTCATCGTGCCGACCTTGAACGAGGAGGCGCGGATCGGGCGCCGGCTGGCCGAGCTCGCGGCGACGCCGGGGCTCCACGAGGTCATCGTCGTCGACGGGGGCAGCGCGGACGGCACGGTGGCGTTGGCGCGGGCGGCCGGTGGCGCGCGGGTGATCGCGGCCGAGCGGGGCAGGGCGCGTCAGCAGAACGCAGGCGCGCGCGCGGCGAGCGGTGATGTGCTCCTCTTTCTGCACGCCGACGTGGGCCTGCCGAGGGACGCCGCGACCTGGGTGGCGCGCGCGCTGTCGGACGCCGCGGTCGTCGCGGGCGCCTTTCGCACCTGGACCGTGGCCGACGGGGCGCAGCGGGCCTGGCTCGGGCCGCTCTTGCACCTGGCCGACGTGCGCTCGCGCTACAGCGGGCTGCCCTACGGGGATCAGGCGCTGTTTGTCCGGACGAGCGAATTCTGGGCGGTCGGCGGCTTCCCCGACGTCCCGCTGATGGAGGATCTGGCGCTGGCTCAGGCGCTGCGGCGGCGCGGCCGGATCCGGGTCGTCTCGGCGGCGGTCGAGGTGTCGGGTCGGCGCTTTCAAGCTCGGCCCGTCTACTACACCGCGCTCGTCAACGCCTTCCCGCTGCTGTTCCGCCTCGGGGTCCCGGCGCGGGTGCTCGCGGCCCTCTACGGGGCGCCGCGCTGAGCCTGCCCGCCCCGTGCGCGCTCATCGACCTCCCCCCGAACCATTGAACGAAGGGACCGCTGTCATGCCACTCCTCGCCGATCTTTCCTTCGTGCTGCGCAACGCGCTGCGCGCCTACCGCTGGCGCCGTATCGCGCCGATCCCGTCCGCGCCGGCGCTCGCCAAGCCGCTGTCCGAAGCCCGCGTCGCGCTCGTCACCAGCGCCGGGCTGGTCGCCCCGGGGGACGTCCCGTTCGCTGACGACGTGCTCGGCGGCGACTTCAGCTTCCGGGTGATCCCCGGGGACGCCGACGTGGCGGCCCTCGGCGAGTTCCATCGCAGCGGATCGTTCGACCACGCCGGGATCGCCCGCGACCGCAACCTCGCCTTTCCCCTCGATCGTCTCCGCGAGCTCGTCGCGGCGGGCGAGGTCGGGGCGGTCGCGCCGCGTCACCTGTCGTTCATGGGGTCGATCACGGCGCCCGGGCGGCTCGTCAAGCGCAGCGCGCCCGCGGCGGCGCAGCTCCTGGTCGAGGACCGCGTCGACATCGCGCTCCTGGTGCCGGTCTGACCGTTTTGCCACCAGACGGTCGGTCTGGTCCAAGCCGAGCTCGAGCGCCGCGGGATCCTCACGGCGTCGCTGACCTTGTTGCCCGAGATCACCGGGCGCCTCGATGTGCCGCGCGCGCTCGCGGTGCCGTTCGCGCTCGGCTATCCGCTGGGCGAGCCGGACGCGCCGGTCTTGCAGACGCGCGTCCTGCGCGCGCTGCTCGCGCTGACCGCGGCGCGGGACCTGCCGCGCCACGACCCCTTCGTGCCGTGACCGCGGAAGACGAGCGGCCACGGGGCGACCCGGCGAAGAATGGAAAAGAGTGTGGCGGCTGTAACAGCGAGGCACTTGCCGGGACCAATGTCAGTGTCCGCGCGCCCGGGTCGCGCCCGGACCTCCCAACTGGATGCTCTCGGACAGGAACCCCGGCGTCCTGTGAGGCGGCGACCAGCGGTCACGAGCCGCGGCGTTCGTCGCTTCATCGGCCTCCTGACCGTCGCACACTGGCATGAACCGGAGGAAGAGCAGATGTCCAACACGACCCTCGCACCGCTCGACGTTGAGGGTGCGGTCTCCGCGCGCTATTCAGAGGCCGCCCGCGCTCGCGAGGAGAGCCTGTGCTGCCCGATCCAGTACGACGCAGCCCTGCTGGCGGCGATACCGCCCGAGGTGCTCGAGCGCGACTACGGCTGCGGCGACCCCTCGGCGCACCTCCGCCGTGGCGAGACCGTGCTGGATCTCGGCTCCGGGGCCGGCAAGATCTGCTTCATCGCGAGCCAGGTCGTGGGGCCCGAGGGTCGGGTCATCGGGGTGGACGTCAACGAGGAGATGCTGGCGCTGGCTCGGCGCTCGGCGCCCCTGTTCGCCGAGGGCGTCGGGTTCGGCAACGTCGAGTTCCGGCGCGGGCGGATCCAGGACCTCGGTCTGGATCTGGACCTCCTCGACGGCTGGTTGCGCGAACACCCCGTGCGGTCGAGCGATCACCTCGCGCAGCTCGACGGGGCGATGGCCCGCCTCCGCCACGAGGCGCCGCTCGTCGCGGCCGACTCGGTGGACGTCGTGGTCTCCAACTGCGTGCTGAACCTCGTCCGGTCCGAGGACAAGCGGCGCCTCTTCGAAGAGATCCGGCGCGTGCTCCGGCGCGGTGGGCGCGCGGTCATCTCCGACATCGTGAGCGACGAGGACGTTCCGGAGCACCTCCAGCGGGATCCGGAGCTCTGGAGCGGCTGCATCTCGGGTGCGCTGCGCGAGGACCGCTTCCTGGAGGCGTTCGAGCAAGCCGGCTTCTACGGCATCGAGGTCCTCGTGCGCGACGAGACACCGTGGCGAACCGTCGCGGGGATCGAGTTCCGCAGCGTCACGGTCGTCGCCTACAAGGGCAAGGAAGGCCCCTGCGTCGACCGAAAGCACGCGGTCATCTACCGCGGCCCGTTCCGCGAGGTCACTGACGACGACGGGCACGTCCTGCGGCGCGGCGCCCGCATGGCGGTGTGCGAGAAGACCTTCGGGATCTACGCGCGGGAGCCCTACCGGGGACACGTCGACCTGGTGGCACCGCATGTGCTGCCCACGCTCGCCGAGTCCCGGGCGTTCCCTTGTGACGCCAGCGACATGCTGCGCGACCCGCGCGAGACCAAGGGGGTCGACTACCGGGTGACGAGCGAGGCGGCGCCGACGTGCTCGACGGGGACGGCCAGCGACGCAGGGTGCTGCTGATGCTGGAGCGTCGAATAGCTGGCCCCGCATCGCGCTCGAGGGGCGGCTCGCCTTTCCCGTCGGTGCGGCCTGCCACGCGGGCGCAGGCGACGGCGTGACCGCGGCCATCCTGGCCATCGTGGCCGTCGCCGGGGGCCTCGCCTATGCCAACGGCGCCAACGATGTCTCCAAGGGCATCGCGACCCTCGTCGGGAGTGGCGTCACCGACTATCGCCGGGCCATCTTGTGGGGCTCGGCCTGGACCGGCGTCGGTGCGCTGCTCGGCGCGCTGTTCGCCGGGGCCATGCTGGCGACCTTTGGCACGGGTCTCCTGGCCGAGGGCACGACGCCGACCCTGGCGGCCGCGCTGGCCGTGCTCGCAGGGGCCGCCGCGTGGGTGCTCCTCGCGACCCGCACCGGGCTCCCGGTCTCGACGACCCACGCGATCGTGGGCTCTCTCATCGGCGTCGCCGCGGCGGCGTATGGCGCGCAGGCCATACAGTGGAGCCTGCTCGGCGGGAAGGTCCTGCTCCCCTTGCTGCTGACGCCGTTCGCGTCGCTGCTCATCACGGGCCTGGTCTTGAGGGCGACCCGCGCTCGGAGCGCATCCGGCCGCGTGGCCGCCGATTGCATCTGCGCCGAGGTCGCGCGGCCGACCCGGATCGGGTCGGCTCCTGCGTCCTCGGCGGCGCTCATGCGCGGCGTCGCCGAGCTGCGGATCGTCAGCGGCACCGCGGAGTCCTGCGACCGGGACCGTCCAGCGGCCCTCCGCGTGACGCTGGGCCACCTCCATTGGCTGACGAGCGGCGCCACGAGCCTCGCTCGCGGCATGAACGACGCCCCGAAGATCGTGGCGCTCGCCCTCTCCGCGTCGGCCATCGGTGGGCCAGCCGCGGTCTCGGCCCCGGTCCTCTACGCGCTCGTCACGGCGGCGATGGTCGCCGGGAGCCTGCTCGCGGGTCGGCGGGTGACGCGGGTGCTCGCCGAGGACGTCACGCCGCTGGACAACCGGGCTGGCTTCGCGGCCAACCTCGTCACCGCCGCGCTCGTCACGACGGGCGCCGTCCACGGGCTGCCCATGTCCACGACCCACGTGGCCTCGGGGGGCATCTTCGGCGCCGGCGCAGAGCGCGGCACGCTCGACCGGCGGTCGCTGCTCAAGATCGCCCTGGCCTGGGTCGTCACGCTCCCCGCGGCGGCGATCCTGGGCGCCGTGGCCTACGCCATCGCGGCCGCGCTGAGCGGCTGAAAGGAGTCAGGATGTCCGCCGACGCCCCCACACAGGACCACATCGGGTCGGATGCCCCGCACAATCGCGTGCTGGCCCTGGCCCGGGCCGTCGCACACGGAGGCCGGCCATGAACCCCACTCCCACGGACCTCTCGGCCCTGCCGCGCCCCGTCGCCCTGGTCTTGTCCGGAGGGGTCAGCCTCGGCGCCCTGCAGGTCGGGCAGCTCCGGGCCGTGGCGGAGACGGGGCTCACGCCGGATCTCATCGTCGGCACCTCGGTGGGCGCCATCAACAGCCTCTTCATGGCGCGCGACTTCACGCCCGAACGCGCGCACGCGCTCGCCGCGGTGTGGCGGGGCCTGCGCCGCGAGCACATCTTCGGCGGCGTGGGCCTCGGCAGCTTGCTTGCCCTCCTCAAGGGCCGGGGGACGCTGGCCTCGTCGGCCGGACTCGAGGCGTTGATCGCGCGCGAACTGCCCCGCGACCGCGGTGAACTGGCGATCCCGGCCCACGTCGTCGCGGTGGAACTCCTGAGCGGTCAGGGGGTCATCCTCTCGGCGGGCGACCTGCATCGCAACGCTCTGGCCAGCGCGGCCATCCCGAGCGTGTTTCCGCCGGTCACCATCGACGGGCGGCTGCTGGTCGACGGCGGCCTGTCGGCGAACGTGCCGCTGCTCCCGGCGGCTCGCCTCGGGGCCAGGACGCTGATCGTGCTCGACGCCGGCTATCCCTGTGGCCTCAAGACGCCACCGCGGGGCCTCGTCGCCGGTGTCGTGCACGCCATGACCCTGGCGCTGCGCAGCCAGGTTCACGCGGCCTTGCCGGCCGTCGCGCGTGAGTGCGTCGTCGTCTACTTGCCCGCGCCGTGCCCGCTCTCTGCGGCGCCCCACGACTTCTCGCGGACCGCCGAGCTGATGACCACCGGTTACGAGCTCGCGCGCGAGTTCCTGAGCCGGCTCGTCGCAGCCGGGCCCGGCGTGTACGGCCACCCCCACTTTCACGCCGAGGGCGCGGTGTGAAGCTCACACGTCCCGGGTCTGCCGCCGAGCGCGAGTCATCAGCCTCGGCGCCGTCAGTCCGAGCCCTGTGCGCTGCGGTGACGCCCCGGTTGGTGCGACGCAGTCTGCTCACGGCCGTGCTCGTCGGAGGGATCCTGTTCGCGGTCAACTCCGCCGAGGCCGTCGGGCAGCTGGGCTTCACGGGTGCCCTGACCCTGAAGCTCGTCGTCACGATGCTGATCCCGTTCGTGGTCTCCCTAGCGTCGGCGGCGGCCGCGCGTCTGGAGATGCGAGCGGCGCGCGACGCAGGAGCCGGATGCGCGGTCGGTGACGCGGCGAGACAGCGCCCGCCGACGCCGTGACCGCCCGGGCGACCCGGCCGAGCCTCGACGCTACGCCGCAGACGGCGCCGGGCTCGTCGCGGCGGCGCTGCTTGGCTGCGGTGGACGTGGGCGTGGGCGTGGGCGTGGAGAGGGTGCCAGACGTAGCGGATCGTGAATCGCTCAGCTTCGTGTGCGGAATGACGCCGCACTGCCGCACTTTCGCGTTCTGGAACACGAAAATCCCGCCAAGCGAGAAACGTCTAGACGTCGCTCGCGATCACGCCCCACTTCTTCAGCCGTCGCCACAGCGTGTTCTCGCCGATCCCGAGCGCCTGCGCCGTCTTGCGGCGGTGACCGGCGAAGCGCGCGAGGGTCTCCAGCACATGCCGCTTCTCGACCTCGGCGAGCGTCATGACACGCTCGCCTGCGGCCGGGGACTCAGGCGCCGTCGGCGCCGACGCCGAGGGTCCGCCCGAGACCTCGGGCGGCAGGTCGTGGAGTCGGATGTGTGGCTGCCCCTCCGAGAGCACGACCGCGCGCTCGATCGCGTTCTCCAGCTCGCGCACGTTGCCGGGCCAGGAGTAGCGGTGCAGCGCGTCGAGCGCTTCGGCGGAGAGCGCGCAGGGGCCGCACCGGTTGAGCGCGCACGTCTGGGCAATGAAGTGGCGCGACAACGGCAGGATGTCTTCTCGCCGTCCTCGCAGCGGTGGGACCAGCAGCGGCACGACGCGCAGCCGAAAATAGAGATCCGTGCGGAAGGTGCCCGCGTCGACCATCGCCGCCAAGTCACGGTTCGTGGCCGCGATCACGCGCACGTCGATAGGGACTTCGCGGTTGGCGCCCACCGGTCGGATCGTGCGCTCCTGCAAGGCCCGCAGCAGCCGGACCTGCGTCGCGGGTGAGGTCTCACCGATCTCGTCGAGGAAGAGCGTGCCGCTGCGAGCAGCCTCGAAGAGCCCCTCCCGGCTCCCAGCGGCGCCGGTGAAGGCGCCCTTCTCGTGGCCGAAGAGCTCGCTCTCGAGGAGGTTCTCCGGCAGCGCGCCACAGTTGATGGCGACGAACGGCCCCTCGCGCCGCCGCGACACGTCGTGGATGAAGCGCGCGAGGCGCTCTTTGCCCGTGCCGCTCTCGCCCGTGATGACGACGGTGACCTCGCTGGCCGCAGCGCGCGCGGCCACGTCGAGCAGCTCGCGCATCGCGCTGCTGCGGGCGTTGAAGGCGTCGAGGAACCGCTGTGTCATTGCGCTCCGAAATGGCTCCACTCTGGCGGACGCACACCTCCAATATGGAGGAACGCCGGCCGCCAATCTGGAGTCAGTGGTGGCCCGTGTCAATCGGGAGCACTGTATGCCGTTGTATTCTCTGGACATGATTCGTCGCGCCGATTTGGCACGGATGCTGCTGATGACTTCCGCGTCGCGACCTGTGCGGCGACCGATCCTGCCGAGGTTTCTCCTATGACATCGACACCTGATCTGCTCATCATCGGCAGCGGCTCCGCGAGCTTCGCCGCAGCCATCCGCGCCTCGGAGCTCGGCGCGACCGTTCGGATGATCGAGCGAGGCGCGCTGGGCGGCACTTGCGTCAACGTCGGCTGCATCCCCTCCAAGGCGCTCATCCGGGCAGCCGCGGCCAAACACGCCATCGAGCGGCGCGACTTCGACGGCGTGCGTGGCGCGATCGCGTCCTTCGACTTCGCCGCGGTCATCGCGCAGAAGGACCAGCTGGTCGGCGCGCTGCGGCAAGGCAAGTACGCCGACGTGCTGGCCGCGTATCCGTCTGTCGAGCTCGCCCGCGGCGACGCGCGCGTACTGCCGGACGGGGCGGTGGCAGTCGATGGCGAGGTGATGCGCGCCGGCCGCGTCCTCATCGCCACGGGAGCCCACCCCTGGGCGCCGCCCATCCCTGGCCTGGAGGAGTCGGGGTACCTGACGAGCACCTCGCTCATGACGCTTCGTGCGCTCCCTCGGCGCCTGATCGTCATCGGTGCGGGCGCGATCGGGTTGGAGCTCGCGCAGGCCTTCCAGCGCTTCGGCTCGACCGTGACCGTGCTGGAGGCGACCGCGCAGGTCCTCCCCATGGAGGACGTCGACATCGCCACGGCGCTGGCGGGGTACCTGCGCGACGAGGGCATCGATGTGCGCGTCGGCGTCGAGGTGGTGAAGGTCGAGCGCGAGGGCGACCGCTACCGCGTGCTCATCCGTCACGGCGCTCAAACTATCGCGGTCGAGGGGGACCAGCTGCTGGTCGCGACGGGCCGTCGACCCAACACCGCAGGTCTGGGGCTCGACGCGGCGGGTGTCGAGCTCGGCTCGCGCGGCGAGGTGCGTGTCGACGATCAGCTCCGAACCACTCGCGCGGGCTACTTCGCCGCGGGCGACGTGGTCGGCGAGCCGGCCTTCGTGTACGTCGCGGCCTACGCCGGCCGCGTCGCCGCCGAGAACGCGATCGGCGAGCTCGGTGTGCGCCTCGACCTCTCGGTGGTGCCGCGCGTGACCTTCACCGATCCAGCGGTCGCCTCGCTGGGGATGACCGAGCGACAGGCCAGGGACGCGGGCTACCGTGTCGAGGTCGCCTCGCTGCCGATGGAGTACGTCCCGCGCGCGCTCGCGGCGCGCGACACGAGGGGCCTCGTCAAACTCGTGGCGGACGCCGAGAGCAAGCGCCTCATCGGCGCCCACATCCTGGCGCCCGAGGCCGGCGACATCATCCAGTCCGCCGCGCTCGCCATCCGCGCCGGTCTGACCACCGAGCAGCTCGCCTCGATGATGTACCCCTACCTGACCAACGCGGAGGCGCTCAAGCTCGCCGCACAGACCTTCGAGAAGAGCGTCAAGACACTGTCCTGCTGCGCTTCCTGAGCCTGGAGAGAACGCACGATGCGACACCTGCTCCTCATCGCAATCACGGCCATCACGGCCATCACGGCCCTCGGCGGCCTCACTCCCGCGCAGGCTGCCCCGGCGTGGCCTGCGTTCGCCCCAGCCGCAACAGCGCCCGCCCCTCAGCCAGACGAGCGTCGCGTGACCTTCGCCGTGGAGGGGATGACGTGCGGCCACTGCGCGACGTCTCTCGCCGCCGGTCTCCGACGAGTCGAGGGCGTGCTCGACGCTCGGGTCGCCCTCGACGAGCGCCGCGCCCAGGTCCGCTACGACGCCCAGCGCGTCACGGTCGAGCGGCTGATCGAGGCCGTCGAGGAGCTCGGCTACCGCGTCGAGCTCGAGTCGGAGGGGTGACATGGAAGACGGTATTTTTGAGCCTGTCGCGCGCGACCGCGGTGCCAGGACCGGACTCTTCGCCTCGGCTGGCGCCGTCGTCGCCGCAATCCTGGCTTCCGCGTGCTGCTGGCTCCCCTTGGTGCTCATCGGCGCAGGCGCCTCCACCGTCGGCGTCGCCGGCTTCTTCGAGGAGTACCGGCCGGTCTTCCTCGGCGTGACCGGCGTGCTCCTCGGCGCGGGCTTCTACTTCGTGTACCTGCGCAAGCCCAAGTGCGCCCCCGGTGAGGCGTGCGCCGTCCCGAACCGTCGCCTGCTACGCATCAACAAGATCAGCCTCTGGGTCGCGACGGTGCTCGTCGTCGGGTTCGCCACGTTCCCGAACTATGTCGGCGCGTTCTTCGGGGGCGACGGTGCCGGCACCGCCGCGGTCGCCGCGCAGGCGGCTCCCGCGACGGTCACGCGCACCTACGCCATCGACGGGATGACCTGCGAGGGCTGCGCCGGAAACATCCGCACGGCGGTCGTCGACGTTCCTGGCGTGGGCGCGGTCGAGGTCTCCTACGCCGACGGGTCGGCGACGGTCGTCTTCGGTGATGGCCGAGTCGATGACGCGGCCGTGCTCGAGGCGGTCAAGAGCGCCGGCTATACCGCGCATCTGCTTCGAGCTGGCGAGGTTGCGCGTTGATCAGCGGCTCTCGTGCGTGATTGGCGTTCATCACGGTCACGCCGTCGCGGTCTGCGGATGCAGCCGGGAGGACTCGGTCGCGCCGACGGCGCGCTTGGGCTGAGGTTCCCGCTCGTCGAGGACCGGGACGGCGCCGCGTCGGCACAGGAGGCCGGGCTCACCCTCGGCGGCTCAGCGCTCGATCGCGTGCTCCAGCTCGCGCCCGTCGCCGGGCCAGGGGTAGCGATGCAGCGCGTCGAGCGCTTCCGAACAGGGCGAGGCTCGCGCAGCAGTGATCGAGCGCGTGCGGGTGCAGCGTGAGGCGACGGGTTCGTCGTGGCGGCGCTGCTTGGCTGCGGTGACCGATGACGTGGGCTGGTCCACCCGCCACAGCTGCGCGAGGTCTGCGCGCAAATGAAAGCGCAGGCTCACCCGCCCCGCACCCGGCCGCAGCGCCCCGGACATCTGGCCTGGCGGAGTCCCGAACCCTGGCGTGGATCCGGGATCGCCATTGACCGAGCTGTCTCCCGGGTCCCCGGACATCTGGCCGCCGCCGGTCACGAGGTCGGCGACGCGGCCGTCGACCATCGCGCGCTCGAGGTCGATGTACTCGGCCATGGTGTCGGGGTCGGGCGGGGGCCCAGGCGCCGTCGACCCGGGCGATGGAGTCGGCGGCCTCGACCTCTTCGCGGAGGTGCTTGGTGGTGCGCTCCGCGGCGCGGGCGAGCCAGGCGTCGACGGTCGCGGGCTGGGCCACCCGCGCGACGAGCTGCGCCGAGGCGAGCCCGATCGCGCCTGCGTCGAGGGTGGCGGCGACGGCGGGCCGTGTCATCGGCAGCGCCGCGATCTTGGTCGCGACCCGGGCGGTGTCTTCGGCCCAGCGCTTGCTGCGCCCGAGTCGCTCGAGGGCGTAGGCGCCGAGCGACGAGAACCCGAGCTGCATGAAGCGCCCGCCGTTGTCCATCGCAGCGAGCCCGTCACCGAGGGCGAGCCTCAGCGCGCCGACGCCGCGGGACAGCGCGACGAGCTCGCGGTCGGTCCGCTCGAGCCACGGCCGGGCCTTGCGGCCGCCCCGGCTCACCGGGCCGGCGTGGTGGTGGCGGCGCTGGTGGTGCCTGTTCACGAACCCCTTTATACCACAGGGGTTTGCGCGCCCTCCCAGCGCCCCTGTCAGCCCATTTCCGCCCTTCGAGCCACGCCCGAGAACGATTTTCCCGGATCAATCCCCTGACGCCGCACCCAGCCCATCCTGTGCGGGCGTTCAGGGCACATCCGCACTTTCGCGCTTTGGATCACGAAGATCCCGTCAAGCGAGAAACGTAGCCCACGCCACATTTTTCTCGGCGTCGTCGCGGCCCACCCATGCCTTGTCAGCGCGCCGCGATGTCCGGCTGGGCCGACTGACCCCAATTCGCCCAATTCGCCCAATTTGCCCAATTTGCCCAATTTGCCCAATTTGCCCAATCCGATCGCCTCTCCGCCGCTTGCAGCGCCACCGGCCGCCAAGAGACGGGGCTCGTTCCAGTTCGGTCAAGCGGGCACCACCCGCCGCTCGGTGAGGCGCGCCACGATGTCGGCGACGCGGTCCTTCCTCGCCCGGTGAAAGCAGGCCGCGACCTCGTCGGCCGACAGGCGGCGGTCGTTGGCGCCGAGCAGGTCCAGGACCGCCAGCACCTGCTCGAGCGGGTCGCTCGGCCAGTCGCGCTTGTCGACCTTGGCCGCCGCCGTGATCCGGCCCGACACCGCCAGCTCGCCGTTGACCGCCCCCGCGTCCTCCGTCGTGGGCGAGCGCAGCCAGCGGACCTGCCCCGCCGCCTCCTCCGCGGACCGCGCCTCGTTGAGCGCCACCAACCGCTCGAGCAGCGCCTCGTCCGCCAGCTCCGGCGGCCAGCCGTAGGCGTCGAGCACCGCCCGGTCGAGCTCGGCGTGGAGCCGGATCAGCACCTCCGTCGCGAGCTTCGCGTGCAGGGCCTGCTCCTTGGCCGTCAGCGGCGCTTCGGGCGCGCCGCGGAGCTTCTCGACCAGGTTGTACATCGCCGTCAGCGTGACGTCCGGGTGCCGGGCCTGCACCCCGTGGCGGTAGGCGTCCAGCTCCTCGGCCACGGCGCCGATGGCCGCCCGCTGGTCGGGGGTGGCGCCGGGGAAGGGGAAGGTGCCGAAGCACTTGGTGTTGTCGTAGCTCGGGTCATTTCCTACGCCCTTTCGGGACGCGGTGCGCAACGTCCAGACCGTGTGCAGAAGGGAGCTGAGGACACCAAGGAGGTACGGTTCAGCTACCGTGACGGCAACGACCTGGCAGTCAGGGATCGTGTCGATGGGCAACGTCGTGAAGACTCTGTGCTTCGAGACGCGGGGCGTCGCGATGTAGCGCGGTAGCCCCTCGAGGGCCGCCCGCAGCTTCGTGTTCGACCTTCCGAAGAGCCACCAGTCCCGCTTGCGTTGCGCGTCCCGGTTCTGATCCCGCTCCGGCTTCACGTGATCGTAGAGGTGCTGCCACACGGTCGGCCACGCCTCGCGCAGCCCGGGCTCGGTGTAGCCGAAGGCGTCGATCACCCAGCGCTCCTGGCGCACCTGCATCAGCTCGCGGGCGTTCAGATACGGGCGGATGACCGGCGGCAGCGCGTCGACCTCGAACCCCAGCCCGCGGATCTCTTCGGCGCTGACGCGGAAGCCCTTGCCGACCAGGTTCATCCCCTGAAAGGACAGCCCGGCGTTGGCGCGCAGCGGCACGGCGCTCGACACGTCGGCCCCGCCGCCGGTCAGATCGGCGTGGATCTGCGGCACCCGCGTCCAGCCGAGCTCCAGCCGCTCGGGATCCCCGGAGTCGACCACCACCCGCCCGAGGCGGGCCAGGCTGGTGCGGTCGCGCCCCGACCGCTCGCCGACCGTCATGGCGATGCGCACGTCGGCGCTGCCGCGCTCGTCCACCCAGGGCTGGTCGGGCACCGCCATCACCAGCCGCAGCGGCGGCTCGGCCCCGAGCTGGGCCGCGATGACCTGGCGGTTCTGCGTCTGGCGCAGGCTGTTCGTGGTCACCAGCCCGAAGCGGCGGGTCGCGCCGAGGCGGGCGTGCTCGGCTGCGCGGTGCCACCAATAGACCACGAAGTCGACCGTGTCGGGGACCTCGGGGTGGGCCGCACGCACCGCGTCGACGTAGGGGTCCCCCAGCCGCTCGCGCATGGGCTTGTTGCCGATAAAGGGCGGGTTACCGACGATGAAGTCGGCCGCGGGCCAGGTCGCCGGGGCGACCCCCAGGTAGTCGACCACCGGGACCTGCACGGTGGGGTCCGGGACCTCCTTGCCGGTGCGCGGGTGGAGCGCCGTGGCCAGGCCGTCCCAGCGCATCAGGGGCGCGCCGTCGGGGCCCAGGCGCGGGACGGTGGTGGTCCAGGTGATCAGCGCGTCACGGCAGGCGATCGAGCGCTCGGCCGACAGCACGGGGTCGACGACGGCGCTCTGGCCGCGGTGCAAGAGCTCCCACTGGAGGTGGCCGAGGGTCAGCACCAGCTGGGCGATCTCGGCGGCCCAGGGCTTGATCTCGAGCCCCATGAAGTGGCTCGGGGTGACGGTGTGGCCGGCCAGCGACAGGCTCTGCTGGGTGCCGCCCAGCTCGCGCAGGGCCTCGAGGACCTCGTGCTCGAGGCTCTTCACCAGGGCATAGGACACGTAGAGGAAGTTGCCGGTGCCGCAGGCCGGGTCGAGCACGCGCAGGTCGACGAGGCGGTCGCGGAAGGTCTCGAGGAGCTTGCGGCCGGCGGCGCGGGCGGGCTCGGTCGGGGTGTCGCCGACGACCTCGTCGACGCGGACGCGGACGGCCTCCCACTCGGCCTGCAAGCCGGGGTCGCGGGGGCTGTTGCGGCCGCACTTGGCCTCGAGGATGAAGGCGCCCCGCTTGTAGAGGTCGATGCTGCTCGGGGGGCCGGTGGGGCCGAGGTAGACCTTCTTCTCGAAGCCGAAGTCCTCGGCCGGGTGGGTGTCGTCGTAGGGCCGGGCGACGCCGAGGGCGTCGCAGAGCCCGTTGAGAAACGACTGGGAGAGCTGCTCCTCGCTGCCGGTCTGCGGGCGCCAGGTCTGGGCGAAGGCGTGGAGGCGCTCGGTCACGCCCTCGGGGAGCGGCGCGGCGTGCGGGTCGAAGCGGGGGATGAAGCGCGGTCCTACCATGATGCGGGGAACCTAGTTCAGTCGGCGGGGGGGCTGGCAATCGGTGCGGCGCGCGAGATCGGGCCGCTCTGGGACCGCGGGGTGCGAGGGGGCGACGCCGGCTCGCCGTCTCGTCGGGGTGGTGTGCACCGGTCGGAGACCGGTCACGGACCCCGCGCGCGGGGTGGTGGGGTAGTCGGACACCCCCTTCGCGACAGCGCGGCGGGGGCGGCGCGGGGTCGGACACCCCCCTCCGACCCCGCCGCGGGGTCGGTGGACCGGTCGAGGACCACCCTTGGACCCCGGTCGCGGGGTGCGAGGGGGGGGGTTGACCCCCCTTGCGCTTCCGCAGCGAGGGCCTCGCGTCCGCTTGGGGCGCGGGCGTGAGGCCCCTCGGTCGCCCGCAATGGGCGGGCGAGGGGCGGCGCGGGCGCCGGACCGTCGATCGGGGTAGGCGGGGTAGGCGGGGTCGGCGGGGTCGGCGGGCGCTGACCGCCTGGCCGTGGCCAGCGGGGCGACCGCGGCCTTGCCCCGGGGCGTGGTGTTCCTCGCGGCCCCGAGCGACACCACCAACCCCCTCCCGCGACGCCGCCCCGTCCCGCCCCCGGACGCGGACGCTCGGGCTTTTTCCCCACGGCCGTGTAACGGTGGCCCTCCTCGTGGGACCCCAAGGGGGGGCGCGGGCCGCGCGGGCCCCCCCAAGGTGACCCGCCGCGGCCCGCCATCGGTGCCGTGAGCCCCCTGCCCCCTAGCGCTGCGCCTCGCACCCCAGCAGAGGATCCCATGTCGTTGCTCCCATCGTCGCTGCGTCGCCAAGGCCGCTCTGGCCCCGGACGGCGCCGCCGCGATGCGGCGCGCGACGTGCCACACCGCGCGCACAACCCACCCAGATCGTCGAGGAGCACCCATGACACAGCCCCCGAGCCCGAGCCCGCGCTCTCGCTCCGCCGCCGAGCGGGTCCTCGCCGTGTTCGCCGACGTGCATCGCGGCGAAGGAGGAACGGCGCTGCTGACCGCGCTCGCGGGCTTCCTCCTGCTGCTCGCCTACTACCTGGTGAAGGTCGCTCGCGAGCCGCTCATCGTCGGCGCGGGCGATGACGGCGCCGAGTGGAAGACCTACGCGGCCGGCGGCCAGGCCATCCTCCTCGTCGGCGTGCTCGCCCTCTACGACTGGATCTACGCCCGCGTCTCGCGGATGCGCCTGCTCACCCTCAGCTACGGGTTCTTCGCGCTCAACCTGCTGATCTTCTACGCGCTCGCCAGCGGGCTCGGCGTCGACCACGCGCCGCCGCCCGGGGCCGAGGCGTCCGTGGCCGCCGCCGTCATCGGGATCGGCTTCTACCTCTGGGTGGGCATCTTCAGCGTCTTCGTGATCGCTCAGTTCTGGTCCTTCGCCAACGACATCTACACCGCCGAGCAGGGCAGCCGCTTGTTCGGCTTCATCGCCATCGGCGGTACGGTCGGCGCCGCCACGGGCTCCACCATCGCCAAGCAGGTGATCGTGCTCTTCGGCAGCGAGCTCCCCGTGATGCTGCTGGGCGCCGCCGTCCTGCTCGTGACCCTCGGTCTCCTCGCCGTGATCAGCCGCCGCGAGGCGAGCGCCCTGGCGCGGCGCGACGCCGCAGCCGCCGCCGACAGCACCCCGGGCGCCCCGGCCAGGCCGGCCTCCGAAGGCGGCTTCAAGCTCGTCATCGGCGACCGCTACCTCCTCTACATGGCGCTCCTCATCTTGATCCTCAACCTCGTGAACACGACCGGCGAGTACATCCTCGATCGCTACCTGAAGGTCGCCGCCGAGGCGGCGTTCGCCAGCCAGGGCGTGGACGAACGCACGTTCATCGGCGCCTTCCGCGGCGACTTCTTCACCATCGTGAACGTCGTCGTCGTCGCACTACAAGCCCTGGTGGTGTCCCGATTCCTCCAATATCGGGGGGTCCGGGTCGCGCTCTTCGTGCTGCCTATCGTGGCGTTGCTCGGCTACGTCTCGCTCGCGCTCATCCCCGTCCTGCTCGTCGTGAAGGTCTCGAAGATCGCCGAGAACAGCGTCGACTACAGCCTCCAGAACACGGCCCAGCAGGCCCTGTGGTTGGGCACGAGCCGCGACCAGAAGTACAAGGCCAAGGCCGTCATCGACACCTTCTTCAAGCGCGGAGGCGACGTCCTCAGCGCGCTCCTCGTCCTCCTGGGCAGCGCCTCCCTGCTGGCCTTCGACATCGCGACCTTCATCGTGATCAACATCGCGTTCGTGGCCCTCTGGCTGCTCGTCACGGTTCGCCTCACGCGCCTGCACCGGGCCCGTGAGGCCGCGCTCGACGCCGGGGGGACGTCATGACCGCCGCCCCGCGCGTCGTCGTCGTCACCTGCGTCGCCGCCCTGCTCGCCGCGATGGCCCCGGCGGCTCGCGCCGACGACGGCAAGCGCGCCATCCCCGACTACGACAACCGGGCCGAGGAGGGCACCACCGCGGGCGAGGTCCTGCTGTGGATCCCGCGCGTCCTGATGTCGCCGTTCTACCTCGTGAGCGAATACGTGCTGCGCCGCCCGGTCGTGTTCCTCGCGCGCGAGGCGGAACGCACCGGGTTCTTCGGCGACGTCGGCGACGTGTTCACCTTCGGCGGCTCGACGGGCGGGATCATCCCGACCTTCGCTTTCGACTTCGGCCTCGACGCCGGGGCCCTCCCGAGCGCCGGGCTCTACTTCTTCTGGGACCACCTCTTCTTCGACGCCAACGATCTCCGGCTGCGCGTGGCGTACGGTGGAAGCGACTGGATCACCCTCGACCTCGCCGACCGCATCAACTTCGATCGCGACGCCGGCAGCCGCCTGAAGCTCCTGTTCTCCTATGAGCGGCGCAAGGACTGGGTCTTCGCGGGGATTGGCGGTCGCGGCGGCACCGACGCGATCTCCCGTTACGGCGAGGACCGGATCGAGGGCGGCCTCGGCTACGACGTGAACATCGGCCCGCGGGGGTACCTCGAGGCCGGCCTCGTCGCGCGCCGCTCCGGATTCTTCGACGGCGGGTGCTGCGGCGAGCCGCGCCTCGACACGCTCGTCGCGGGTGGGACTTACGCCGTGCCACCGGGCTTCGAGCGCGGCTTCACCGCGATCGTGCCGAGCCTGTCGCTCGCCATCGACAGCCGCCCGCTCCGGCCGAGCCCCGAGTCGGGCGTCCGCCTCGAGCTGACCGCCAGCGCGGGGCTCCTCACCAGCGGTGAGGGCGACGGTTGGCTTCAGTACGGCGCCGCCTTCGGCGGGTCGCTCGACATCTGGCACCAGCGGACGATCGGGCTGTGGCTCGACACGAGCTTCGTCAGGCCCATCGGCGACGGGCAGGTGCCCTTCACGGAGCTGGTCGAGCTCGGCGGAAAGCGTCCGATGCGCGCCTTCTCGACCGGGTTGCTGCGCGGCTCGAGCACGTTTTCGCTGACGTTTCGCTACAGCTGGCCCATTTGGGTGTGGCTCGACGGGGCGCTGTTCGCGTCGGTCGGCAACGCCTTTGGTCAGGATCTCGCCGGGTTCTCCTTCGAGCGGATGCGGGCCTCGTTCGGCTTCGGCATCATGCCCGGATCTCGCGATGATCACCCCTTCGAGTTCCTCCTCGCCCTCGGCACCAGCCCGTTCGACCTCGGCGGCGACATCACAACGTTTCGGGTCGTGGTCGGCACGACGACGGGATTTTAGGGGTGAGGTCAAAGCAACTTGGTCAACCTGCCTGTGGATCCGACGCCCCCTGTGCACCCTCGAGAAGCTCGGAAGGCGCCCGGCCTGCCTTCGTTCTCGAGGGCACGCAGGTGACGCCGCCTCCTGAGGCATCTTGACCATGTTACTTCAACCTCACCCCTTAGCGGAGATGCGCACCATGCCCCTGCCACGCGCTCGCCCCCTCGCCGTCTTCAGCCTCGCGCTGGCGGTCCTCCTCGGCCCCGCGTGCGGCTCGACGCGGCCCTTCCACGACGCCGAACCGATGACCGTCGACCCCGACCAGGAGCCGTTCGCGCCGCCGCCGTCGCCGTACTTCAGCGGGCTCATCACCGACGGCCTCGACCAGATGATGCTGCGCCCCATCTCGAACTTCTTCGCCGTCGACCCCGGCGGCGAGGCGCTGAACGCGACCGCGCTCGACGAGGTCGCGGACTCGAGCTGGTTTCACAACCGCATCGGCGCGGGGCCGCTGCCCCTCGACGCCCTGCGCGAGGGCGCCTGCGCCGGAGCGCCCGCGCTGGATCCCGCGGGCCCCTGGCTCGTCACCGGCGGCAAGCCCAACGGCGAGAACCCGGGCTTCTTCATCAAGGCCAACGGAGCGCGCTACCTGCTGAAGTTCGACGGCGCGGAGCAGCAGCCGCGCGCCACCGCCGCGGACGCCGTCGTGTCGCGCATCTACTGGGTCGCCGGCTATCACGTGCCCTGCAACCGCATCGTCGAGTTCGACCGCGCGATCCTGACCATCGAGCCGGGTGCGACCTCCGAGCGGTCCGACGGCACCAAGGAGCCGCTGACCGAGGCGATGGTCTCGGCCGCGTTCGACCGCGCGATGAGGCTCTCCGACGGCCGCTACCGCGGCAACGCCAGCCTCTACCTCAGCGGCACGCCGCTGGGCCCCTGGCGCTACGAGTCCACTCGTGACGACGACCGCAACGACGTCATCGCCCACGAGGACCGGCGCGAGCTGCGAGGCGCCGCGGTGCTCGCCGCCTGGGTGAACCACTTCGACTCGCGCGAGCAGAACACCCTCGACATGTGGATCGCCACCGCGCAGGGCCGGGGCTTCGTCAGGCACCACTACATCGACTTCGGCGACTGCTTCGGCTCGCTCTGGCAGTGGGACAGCCTGTCGCGGCGCTGGGGGCACAGCTACTTCTTCTACCCCCAACACATCCTCGCCGACCTCTTCACCTTCGGGGCCCTCGTGCGCCCCTGGGACGACACGGAGTTCGGGCCCGGCGGCGACGTCCTCGGCTACTACGACGTCGAGCGCTTCGACCCCGACGCCTGGTTCAACGAGTACCCGAACCCCGCCTTCAGCCGGATGACCGAGCGGGACGCCGCGTGGATGGCGCGCATCATCGCGCGCTTCAGCGTCACCCGGATCGACGCGCTGATCGAGACCGGCAAGCTCCACGACGACACCGTCCGCGAGCAGCTGCGCACCGCGCTCCTGGGCCGGCGCAAGAAGATCCTCGACCGCTTCCTCACCGCGCTGTCGCCGCTCGCAGACCCGCGCGTCGTGGGCGGGGAGCTGTGCCTGACCGACCTGGCCGTCGCGTCCGCCACGGTGGCTACCGAGGCGCGGAGCTACAGCGGCCGCGCCTGGGTCGCGGACCAGCGGGCGCCGGTGACGCTCTCGCCGCGAACGCCCGCCGCGGCGACCGTCTGCGTCACGCTCCCCGAGGTCGCGGGCGACGGCCCCCGCTATCTCATCGTCGACGTACACGCCAACGCGCTCCGCCCTGGCCCCCCGGTGCGGGTCCACCTCTATCAGCACGGTGCGGCGGAGCTCCGCATCGTTGGGCTCGAGCGCCCGGAGTCCCCTGCGCCCGACGACCCGCCCGACCGCTGAGTCGCCTCGGCCACCGCGGCGCGGACGCCTTCCTCGTCGGGATCCGCTAGGGCTGGGCGTCGGACTGAAGCGCCCGCTGCTCGTGCAGCCGCCGCTCGACGTCGAAGGTCTCGCGGGCGAGGCCACCGAGCAGGACCATGGCCATCTCGAAGTTGTCCTCGAGGGCGTCGAGGATCTGGCCGCCCGCGACAGCGAGCACCACGACCGGGGTGTCTGTCACGCAGCGCTGATAGTGTGGCGCCTGGCCCAGGACCGAGAGCGCGCCCAACATCGCGTAATCACGGTACAGCACGACTCCCGGGTGGGCCGCCGTCGTGCCGCGCACGGCGCCGTGGACGAGGCAGAGGATGTCGACGGGGCGCTCCCCCTCACGCCACAGCTCGTGGCCGGCCGGATATCTCAGCTCTCTGAAGTGAGTCGAGATCTCCGCCACGGAGTCGAGGCTCGCCGGCGCGAACATCGGCATGCGCCGGAGGAAGATGAGCCGCTCGACGAGATCGAGGGGCCGCTCGAAGACGCGGCACGGCGGCCGGTCGGCTGGGCCGGGCACGACGCGGTCGCCGGTGAGGAGCCGCACCTCGCTGATGAGCTGCCGCGCGGTGGCGCGGAGGAGCTGGTCGAGGACGTTGAAGTGGTCCTCGACGACCTCGGCGATGACGTCGGCCGGGATCCGCAGGGCGACGACCTCCGTCAGCGCCGTCGCGCGTGTGCCGCCGTCGCGGCCGGCGAACACGGCGAGGGAACCCAGGGCGAAGGGCGCCTCGACGCGCCGCCGCACGACCTCGTCACGGACGAGCTCGATCGCGCCCTCGACGATGAGGTGGAGCGTCGTGGCCGGCTGATCGGCGGGCTGAATCACCTCCCCGGCGCGGAACACCGCCTCGCGCAGGAGCCCGGCGAGGACCTCGAGGTCGCGGGTCGGGAGGTCGCGAAAGAGCTCGCTGCGCCGCAGCGCGAGGAGCCGCTCCAGCGACGTGACGAGCGCCCTATCGGACATGGGCCGGCTCCTGCCCCAAGAGCGAGGCGAGCACGCCGCCACCGTCTCGCGCCGCCGTTCGCGGGGCGCGCCAGGGAGCGGGCGCCAGCGGGGCAGCGGCGAGACCGAGCTCGCGGCGGTGGTAGGCCGCGAGGGCGGCGAGGGTCGCGCTCGATCCCGCGGCGAGCGAGGCGAGCAGCGCCTCGTAGCCCTCTGGCACGGCGCCGAGGAGGGGCCCGCCCGCGGCGAGGCGCACGTCGAGCGGGGCGTCGGACACCAGGGCGAGCAGCGGTTCGCGGACGTCGGCGTCGACGACGTGCTCGAGCAGCTCGAACGCGTTGGCGCGTCGCGCCCGCGACGCGCCGATGGCGCTGCGGTAGAGCGTCTGAAAGTCCTCGCTGCGATGCAGCAAACCGAACAGCCGGAAGACGCGCTCGGTGGCGTGGACGAGCTTGTCGCGCACCAGGGTCGAGAGCAGCTCGTGGCCGCTCGTCGCGCGGGCCGGATCCTCGGCGAGGCCGTCCGCGAGCACGCGCTGCTGGTGCAGGAGCGTGAAGGCGGCGGCGAGATCGCGATCGAGGGCGGCGCGGAGGGTGGCGCGGTCGACGCTGAGCTGGGCGCCGTCGGTGACGAGTCGCCCGAGGCCGCGGAGGATCTTGAAGCGCACGATCTCGGTGGGCTCGTCGCGGAGCCGAGCGGTCAGGATGTCGACCGCGGCCTGACCGCCGAAGCGGCTGATGGTCCGGGGGATGTGCACGCGCACGGCGTCTGGCAGGGTGAGGTCGGCGAGGGCGGCGCGGAGGTGCGCGAGGGCGTCGTCGCCATGGCGCAGCAAGGCGTCGCGCGCCCGGAGCCGCAGCGCGCGCTCGCCGAGCATGGCCACGAGCGCCGGCAGCATGGTCGGGGAGTCCACCGCTCCCATCGCGTCGGCCGCCGCGAGCTGCACGGCGCGCTCCGGGTGCGCGCCGAGGTCGAGCACGACGGCCTCGAAGGCGCGCAGCGGCTGCAGGGCGATGGCGCTGAGGACCGCGACGTGCTCGTCCACGGTCGCGCCCCGCCGGCAGGCGTCGAGGGCCATGCGCGCCTCCGCGCCGTCGAGGGTGGCGGTCGACAGCAGCGACGCGCACGCGGTCGTGCGCACGAGGGCGTCGCGGTCGTCGGTGTAGGCGCGGAGGCGGGTCGGATCGGGCGCGACGGCGTGCCGCGCGCGCATGGCGGCGGCGCGGATCCGGGGCCGCGGGTCGCTCGCGAGCAGCCGGTCGGCGACCGGGACGAAGTCACCGCGGCCGGCCTTCGCGAAGAGATCGAGGGCGCGCAGCACGACCTCCTCGGCGGGGTGGTGGAGGATGAGCGCGGGGATGAGGTCGGTGCGGCCTTCGCGGGCGAGGATCTCCATCGCGGCGATGACCTCGGCGTCGTCGTGGTTGAGGGCGCGCATGAGGGCCTCGAGGGAGCTGATGTCGAGCTCGGGCAGCTCCCGGCTGGTGTCGATGCTGCCCTGGCGCAGGCTGACGCGGAACATCTCGAGGTAGTGCGGGCGCAGCGAGACGGCGGCCACGAGCCAGATCCCGGCGAGGGCTGCGGTGACCGCGACCAGGGCGGTCGTGCTGGCGCCGGCCGCCACCGCGAGCAAGATGGCCAGCGAGGCGACGGCCTGGGCGCTGCGCTGGAGGAGGACGTCGATGAAGGCCTTGGAGTGGCGGCGCAGGCGCTCCGGGATGGGCAGGAAGAGCAGCTCGGTCGAGGTCCGGTGCAGGGAGTGACGGAGGCTCCCGTCGGCCCCCTTCAGGATCAGCGCGCCGACGAGGCCGCCGACGATGAAGACCGCGGCGGCGCCGCCGAGGAGCAGCAGCGGCAGGAAGAGCAGGGCGCGGTGGACGCCGAGGTGGCGCATGACGGCGCCGGTGACGAGCACCTGGGCGACGAGGGCGAGGGCGTTGAGGGCGAGGTAGAAGGTGGCGAACCAGGCGCCGAGCTCGTCGGGCGGCACCTCCGCGGCGACCGTGACCTTGAAGACGTAGTCGACGATGCTCAGCGTGAGGGTCGAGATGATGACGAGGCCAGCGAGGCGGCGGATGTAGCGGGTCCTGATCACGGTGCGGGCGCACAGACGCACCTCGGGCACGGTAGCCGGCGGTCGGCGGGGAGGGGCGTCGGTCGGGCGGCGGAGGATGAGGGCGGGGGCGGCGGCGGTGACCGCGAGCAGGCTGGCCGAGGCGAGGAGCAGGTGCTCGGCCGGGAACGCGCGGGCGAGGAGGCTCGCGAGGCCGGCGCCGGCCACGGCGCCGACGACGGCGCCGGCCCCGATGGCGCCGTAGAGGCGCTTCGCCTCGGTGACGGTGAAGAGCTCGCCGAGGAGGAGCCAGAACCACGTGAGGGTGAGCGTCCCGAAGACGCCGCTCCAGGCGTAGAGGAGGTACAGGGCCCAGGGGCGGTCCGGGGCGGCGAGCAACCAGAAGCCGACGGTGATGGCGGAGCTCGCGAGCAGCCAGCTCCCGAGGGCGCCCTGGCCGACCTCGCGGGCGCCGGCGCGCGGGCGGGCCACGAGCGCAGCGATGACCGCGATGGCGAGGTAGACCCACGGGAGCTGCTGAGCGGGGAGGCGGCTCAGGAAGAGGGCGTCGCGCGCGGTCTCGGTGACGACGTGCGCGGCGAGCACCCCGAAGAGGGTGAGGAAGGCGCCGATCACGTTGCGGCGCTCGCTCGCGCGGATGTCCGGCAGTGCGGTCAATACCCCTCCCGACCTGGTTAAGCGGCTAGCCCGCATTTCTTACCAGATTTCGAGCGAGAGCAAGGAGACGTAGGTGATATCGGCGTGCTCGGACCAGAGCCGGCTGAGGTGTGCCGAGCGTACTCCGCAAGCCGGCGGCGGGAGAACGCCACCGTGGCGGGGCGCGGGGGCGCAGCTCCCGGGTATCCGCCGCTCGCAGCCGGAAGATGGTGAGAAATACGGGCTCGGGTAGGGACCACGGGGCCGTTCGTGAACCGACGTCGGAGGGGGGCCTGGTCGGCGCAATCGGACCGACGCGTGTAACAATTCGGCCGGGACGAAGACACAGGTTCATGTCCACGCGCTCGGTCGCAGCGCCCCGGACCGTCCCCACCGCTGTCACGGAGGCGCCCCATGCCCGCACCCGAGCTCGCCCCGAACGATCCCGACCACGCTCCGGGCGACCCTAGCGCCGCTGGCGTGGCGACCGCCGAGCGGACGCGCATGGACCAGACGCGGGCCGGCAGCGACGCCTGGCGCCTGTTCGGTCCCTACCTCAGCGAGCGGCAGTGGGGCACGGTGCGCGAGGACTACAGCCCCGACGGCACCGCCTGGGACTACTTCCCCCACGACCACGCCCGCAGCCGCGCCTACCGCTGGGGTGAAGATGGGCTCGGCGGCTTCAGCGACGCCCAGCAGCGCCTGTGCCTGGGGGTGGCCCTCTGGAACACCCGCGACCCGATTCTGAAGGAGCGCCTCTTCGGCCTCACCGGCCCGGAGGGCAACCACGGCGAGGACGTCAAGGAGCTCTACTACTTCCTCGACGCCACCCCCTCGCACGCCTGGATGCGGATGCTCTACAAGTACCCGCAGGCGGCCTACCCGTACGAACAGCTCGTCGCAGGCAACCGCGCGCGCGGCAAGGCCGATCCGGAGCTCGAGCTCGTCGACACCGGGGCCTTCGCCGACGGCCGCTACTTCGACGTCTTCATCGAGTACGCCAAGGGCGGCCCCGAGGACGTCCTGATGCGCGTTCGCGTCTGCAACCGCGGCCCCGACGACGCGCCGGTCGTGGTCGTGCCCCAGGCGTGGTTTCGCAACACCTGGTCGTGGGGTGACGGGGGCGACGGGGCCGAGCGGCCGAGCATGCGCGCGGTCGACGCCGGCCGCGTCGCGCTCACCCACCCGACGCTCGGAGCCTTCGAGCTCGCCGCCGACGCGCCCGATCGCCTCGCCTTCTGCGACAACGACACCCACCACCGGCGCCTGTACGGCGCGACGGAACAGGACGGCGCGGGCTTCTTCAAGGACGGCCTCCACGCCTTGATCGTCGACGGTGACGAGGGCGCCGTGAACCCGGCGCAGGTCGGGACCAAGGTCGGCGCCATCTGGCGCCGCGTCGTGCCCGCTGGCGGCGAGGTCGAGCTCCGCGTGCGCCTCACCCGGCCCGGGCGCGCCGGGGCCTTCGCCGACTTCGACGCGACCTTCGCCCGCCGCGAGGCCGAGGCGGAGGGCTACTGGGACGCGGTCCATGGCGGCGTGCGTGACCCGGACGAGCGGCGCGTTCAGCGGCAGGCCCTCGCGGGCATGCTGTGGAGCAAGCAGTACTACTACTTCGACGTCCCGCGCTGGCTCGACGGCGACCCCGGCCAGCCCGCGCCCCCCGAGGGGCGTAAACAAGGCCGCAACCACGGCTGGGGCCACCTCAACAACGCCGACATCATCTCGATGCCGGACACCTGGGAGTACCCCTGGTACGCGGCGTGGGACCTCGCGTTTCACTGCCTCCCGCTCGCCCAGGTCGACGCCGACTTCGCCAAAGACCAGCTGCTGCTGCTCACGCGCGAGTGGTACATGCACCCCAACGGCCAGCTCCCGGCCTACGAGTGGGCCTTTGGCGACGTCAACCCGCCGGTCCACGCCTGGGCGACCTGGCGCGTCTTCGAGATCGACCGCGCCCAGCGCGGGGACGCCGGCGACCTCGACTTCCTCGAGCGGGTCCTCCACAAGCTGCTGCTCAACTTCACCTGGTGGGTCAACCGCAAGGACGCCCACGGCCTGAACCTCTTCCAGGGCGGGTTCCTCGGCCTCGACAACATCGGCGTCTTCGACCGCAGCGCGCCGCTGCCGGTCGCCGGCCACATCGAGCAGGCCGACGGCACCTCGTGGATGGCGATGTACGCGCTGAACCTGCTGCGGATCTCGCTCGAGCTAGCGCAGCATCGCCCCGTCTATGAGGACATCGCGACCAAGTTTTTCGAGCACTTTCTCTATATCGCAGGTGCGATGAAGAACGTCGGCGGTCACGGCATTGACCTCTGGGACGAGCGGGACGGCTTCTACTACGACGTCCTCCACTACGACGACCCGGCGGCGCAGCGCTGCGAGACGGTGCCCCTGAGGATCCGCTCGCTGGTGGGGCTGCTCCCGCTCCTGGCCGTCGAGACCATCGGCCCCGAGCTGCTCGACCGCGTCCCGGGCTTCCGCGACCGCATGCACTGGTTTCTCGAGCACCGCCCCGAGCTCGCGGCGCTGACGTCGCGCTGGGAGGTCCCGGGCCAAGGCAGCCGACACCTGCTCTCGCTGCTGCGCGGGCATCGCATGAAGCTGCTCTTGCGCCGCATGCTCGACGAGGCCGAGTTCCTCTCCGACTACGGCGTGCGCGGGCTCTCCAAGCACCACGCCGAGCACCCCTACCGCTTCGACGTCGGCGGCGTGAGCCACAGCGTCAGCTACCAGCCGGGCGAGTCGGACAGCGGCCTGTTCGGCGGCAACTCGAACTGGCGCGGCCCGATCTGGATGCCGGTCAACTACCTGCTCGTCGAGTCGCTGCGGAAGTTCCACACCTACTACGGCGACGACTTCCGCGTGGAGTTCCCGACCGGCTCCGGCACCCGCCTGAGCCTCGCCGAGATCGCCGCCGCGCTGTCCGCGCGCCTGTGCCGGCTCTTCCTGCGCGACGCCGACGGCCGCCGGGCCGCCCTCGGGGACGACCCGCTGCTCCAGAGCGACCCGCACTTCCGCGACCACGTCCTCTTCTACGAGTACTTCCACGGCGACAGCGGCCGCGGCGTCGGCGCCTCGCACCAGACCGGCTGGACCGGCCTCGTCGCGACGCTGCTCGCCGAGGCGGCCGCGCCCGTTTCGACCCAAGGTGAGCCCTCATGAAAGCCATCGCAGTCCACCCCGGCGTCGCCGGGAGCATCCACCTCGCCGAGCTGCCGCCGCCCTCCCTCGCCGACGTCGCCGACGGCCACGGCGTCCTCGCGCGCGTCGTCGCGGTCGGCGTCGACGCGACCGACCGCGAGATCAACGCCGCCGAGTACGGCGCCGCCCCGCCGGGCTCGGACTTCCTCGTGCTCGGCCACGAGAGCCTCGGCGTCGTCGAGGCGGTCGGCCCCCGCGTGCACCACGTCGCCCCGGGCGATCTGGTCGTCTTCAGCGTGCGCCGGCCGGGCACGTCGGTCTACGACCAGATCGGCTACCAGGACATGACCACCGACGCGGTCTACTTCGAGCGCGGCATCTCGCTGCGCCACGGCTATTTGACAGAGCGCGTCGTCGACCACGCCGACTTCGCGGTGAAGGTCCCGCGCTCGCTCGGCCTGCTCGGCGTGCTGCTCGAGCCGACGTCCGTCGCCGAGAAGGCGATCCGGCAGGCCTACGAGATCCAGCGGCGGCTCGGGGTGTGGCGCCCGCAGCGCGCCATCGTGCTCGGGGCGGGGCCCCTCGGCCTGCTCGCGACCATGGCGCTGCGCGCGCGCGGCCTCGAGGTCGTGACCTTCGCGCGCGAGCGGCTGCCGAACCTCAACGGCGCCTTGGCCGAGGCGCTCGGTGCGCGCTACGTCAGCGCCCGGGACGCGAGCCTGAAGGCCACCGCGGCGGCGCTGGGCAACGTCGACCTGATCGTCGAGGCGACCGGCTACAGCCCCCTCGTCTTCGAGGCCATGGAGCGCCTCGGCAACAACGGCGTGCTGGTCCTGACCGGCATCGCCGGCGGCGATCACCAAGCCGACGCGGTCCACGCCGACCACATCCTGCAGGGGTTCGTGCTCGGCAACAAGGTGGTCGTCGGCAGCGTCAACGCCGCCCGGCAGGACTTCGAGCGCGGGGTCCAGGACCTCGTCATGGCCGAGGCGCTGTGGCCCGGCTGGCTCAAACGGCTCTTGACCCACCGCGTCGACGGGCTCGAGCGGCACGCCGAGATGATCCGCCTCCTGACCGAGGAGAAGCGGGCCGTGAAGGTCTACGTCCAGGTCTCGGACCTCTAGGCGAACAGCGATGCGAACCGCACTGCGACAGCACTGGCCGGAGTATCTGATCGAGGCGGCCGGGCTCGGGATCTTCATGATCTCGGCGGCGCTCTTCGCCACGCTGCTCGAGCACCCCGCGTCGCCCGCCCGCGCGGCGCTCCCCGACCCCTGGCTGCGCCGGCTGCTCATGGGCCTCGCCATGGGCGGCACGGCGGCGCTGCTGGTCTACTCGCGCTGGGGCAAGCGCTCCGGTGCGCACTTCAACCCGGCCTTCACCCTGAGCTTTCTGCGCCTCGCCAAGGTCGCGCGCTGGGACGCCCTGTTCTACATCGTCGCCCAGTTCGCCGGCGGGCTCGCCGGGCTCGGGCTCGCCCGCCTCGCGCTCGCGGGCGCGCTCGCCGACCCGCACGTCAACTCCGTCGCGACCGTCCCCGGGCCGCACGGCCTCGCCGCCGCGTTCGCCGCAGAGGTCGCGATCGCGTTCGTCCTCATGCTGGTGGTGTTGGTGGTGGCGAACCGCCCGCGGATCAACCGCTACACCGGGCTCGTCGTCGCCGCGCTGCTCGTGATCTACATCACGTTCGAGGCGCCGTGGTCCGGCATGAGCCTCAACCCCGCGCGCTCCTTCGCCTCGGCGCTGGTGGGCGGGGTGTGGACCGACCTCTGGATCTACTTCGCGGCGCCCGCGCTGGGGATGCTCGCCGCCGTCGAGGTCTACCGCCACGCCCCCGGCACCCACCGGGTGCTGTGCGCCAAGCTCCATCACGACAACCACGAGCGCTGCATCTTCGCGTGCGACTACCCGCGCGACGACGACCACCACGAGGCCCCCCATGCCTGAGCACAGCCCCTACGACGTCATCATCATCGGGACCGGCGCCGGCGGCGGCACCCTCGCGCGCAAGCTCGCCCCCAGCGGCAAGCGCATCCTGCTCCTCGAGCGCGGCGACTACGTCCCGCGCGAGAAGGCGAACTGGGACCCGCGCGCCGTCAACGTCGAGGGCGCCTACGCGACCAAGGAGGTGTGGCGCGACGGCGCCGGCAAGGCGCTGCACCCGCACACGAACTACAACGTCGGCGGCAACACCAAGTTCTACGGCGCCGCGCTCTTCCGCATGCGCGCCGAGGACTTCGACGCAGTGCAGCACGCCGGCGGCGTCTCCCCCGCCTGGCCCATCGCCTACGCCGACCTCGAGCCCTACTACAGCGAAGCCGAGCGGCTCCACCACGTCCACGGCCAGCACGGCGTCGACCCCACCGACCCGCCCCGCTCCGCGCCCTATCCCCACCCCCCGGTCTCGCACGAGCCGCGCATTCTTGAGCTCCACGACGACCTCACCGCGCTCGGGGTGCGCCCGTTCTCGGTCCCGCTCGGCGTGATGCTCGACGAGGCCGCGCCCCGCACGAGCCGCTGCATCCGCTGCGACACCTGCGACGGCTTCCCCTGCCTGCTCGACGCCAAGGCCGACGCGCAGACCTGCGGCGTCGACCCAGCGCTCGCCTACGCCAACGTCACCTTGCTGACCGGCGCCCGCGTCGACCGCCTCGTCACCGACGCCACGGGCCGCCGCGTCACACACGTGATCGCCTCCCGCGGGGACGAGACGCTGACGCTCTCGGCCGACCTCGTCGTGGTCGCCTGCGGCGCCATCAACTCGGCGGCGCTGCTGCTCCGCTCGGCGAACGACCGCCACCCGAGCGGCCTCGCCAACAGCTCCGACCTCGTCGGCCGCCACTACATGGGCCACCTCAACACCGTGCTGATGGCGCTCTCGAAGTGCGCCAACCCCACCGTCTTTCAGAAGACGCTCGGCATCAACGACTTCTACTTCGGCTCCCCCGAGTGGCCTCACCCGATGGGCCACATCTCGTTTGTCGGCAAGCTCGACGGCGTGACCCTCGAGGGCGGCGCCCCCGCCATCGCCCCCGGCTGGACGCTCGACCTGATGGCCCGCCACTCCCTCGACTTCTGGCTGACCAGCGAGGACCTGCCCGACCCCGACAACCGCGTCACCCTCAACGCCGACGGCGAGATCGTGCTCTCCTACCAGCCCAACAACGAGGAGGGGCACAAGCACCTCATCGCCAAGCTCAAGGCGCTGCTCAAGGCGCGCCGCAAGTGCGAGCTGCACGGCGACGCCTGCCACCAGGGCTTCTTCGCCCGCAACCTCTTCCTCGGCCAGCGCATCCCGCTCGCCGGCGTCGCCCACCAGAACGGCACCCTGCGCTTCGGCCACGACCCCGCGACCTCGGTGCTCGACGTCCACTGCAAGGCCCACGACCTCGACAACCTCTACGTCGTCGACGCGAGCTTCTTCCCCAGCAGCTCCGCGGTGAACCCCGCGCTCACCATCATGGCGAACGCCCTGCGCGTCGGCGATCACCTCCTGGAGCGCCTGCGATGACGACGATGACCACCATCCCCACCATCCCCACCATCCCCACCATCCCAACTGGCGCCGCCGACGTCCTCGCCGCCCTGCCGTGGCTCACGGTCGCGCAGATGATCGAGGTGGACCGCGCCATGGTCGACGACTTCGGCATCGCGCTGCTCCAGATGATGGAGCACGCCGGCCGCCACCTCGCCCACCTCGCCCGCGTGCGCTTCCTCGACGGCTCCGCCAGCGGTCGCCGGGTCATGGTCCTCGCCGGCCCGGGCGGCAACGGCGGCGGCGCGCTCGTCGCGGCCCGCCGGCTCGCCGCTTGGGGCGCGCGCGTCAGCGTCCTGCTCGCGGCCCCGCCCGCGCGCTTCGCCGAGGTGCCGCGTCACCAGCTCGGGATCCTCACGCGGCTGGGGGTGTACGCCAGCGACACGGCGACGCTGCCCCCCGAGGACGACGCGCCGGACCTGATCCTCGACGGGATCATCGGCTACAGCCTGCGCGGCGCCCCACGCGGCCGCGCGGCGGACCTCATCCGCGCCGCCAACGCCAGCCCCGCCCCGGTGCTGGCGCTCGACGTCCCGTCCGGCCTCGACAGCACCACCGGCGCCGCGGCCGACCCGGTCCTCCGCGCCGCCGCCACGATGACCCTGGCGCTGCCGAAACGAGGGCTCCGCGCCGGCCTCGACCTGGGCCTCGTCGGCGAGCTCTACCTCGCGGACATCGGCGTCCCGCCTCAGCTCTACGCCCGGCCGCCGCTCGCTCTGGCCGTCCCGGGCGTGTTCGCCCACAGCGACCTCGTGAGGCTGTCATGACCGCGCCGCCCCCGCTCTCCCTCCGGCTCGGCCGCCACGACTGCGCGGACCTCGGGCGCGCCGAGTCCCTCGAGTGGCTGGTGACCAACGGCGCCGGCGGGTTCGCCTCCGGCACGGTGGCGGGGATCCGCACCCGCCGCTACCACGGGCTCCTGGTCGCGGCCCTCGACGCGCCGCTCGGGCGCACGGTCATGGCGACCGACGTCCACGAGGGCCTCACCGTCGGGGACGTCGACACGCCGCTCCACGCGTCGCGCTGGTGGGACGACAGCGTCAGCCCGCGCGGCTTCGCGCACACCGAGGCGTTCTGGCTCGAGGGGCAGGTCCCGGTGTGGCGCTTCGCGATCGGCGCGGTGTGCCTCGAGAAGCGCGTGGTGATGGAGCCCGGTCGCGACGTCACGGTGCTCCGCTATCGCCTCGTCCGCGCCGCCGCGCCGGTTCGCCTCACCCTGAAGCTGCTCGCGACCTACCGCGACTTCCACGCGACGACCCGCGGCGACGGCTGGTCGATGGACGTGGCCGCGAGCGGGGCGGACGTCGTGGTCACCGCGTTCCCCGGCGCGCGACCGCTGCGGGTCAGCGGCGACGGGCTGTCGCTGGCGCCCGCGCACACCTGGTACGAAGGCTTCTCGCTCGGGCGCGAGCGCGACCGCGGCCTCGACAGCCGCGACGACGCGCTGCACGTGGTGACGGCGAGCGGCGAGCTGGCCGTGGGCGACGAGGTCACGCTGCTGCTCTCCGCCGCGGCGGGCGACGTCGACGCGGCCACGGCCTTGGCCCGGGCGGCGCGCCACGAGGCCGACGTCCTCGCCCGCTATGGGCAGGCCCAGGGCGCGCAGGCGGACGCCGTGGGCGCTCGGCTCGCCCTCGCCGCCGACCAGTTCGTCGTCCGCCGCGACGTCGCCGGGCACCGCGGCGCGACGGTCATCGCGGGCTACCCGTGGTTTGGCGACTGGGGTCGCGACACGATGATCGCGCTGCCGGGGCTCGCGCTCAGCGCCGGGCGACCGGAGCTCATGCGGGACGTCCTGGTCACCTACGCGCGCTTCGTCGACCGCGGGATGCTGCCCAACCGCTTCCCGGACGCCGGCGGGGCCCCCGAGTACAACACGGTCGACGCGACGCTGTGGTTCATCGAGGCCGTCCGCGCCTACGTCGCGGCGACCGGCGACCTGGCCCTGGCGGGCGAGCTGTGGCCGGTCCTCGACGCGATCGTCACCGAGCACGAGGCCGGCACGCGCTTCGGCATCGGGGTCGATCCCGACGACGGCCTGCTGCGCTCCGGGGAAGCCGGGGTGCAGCTCACCTGGATGGACGCCAAGGTGGGCGACTGGGTGGTCACGCCGCGCACCGGGAAGTGCGTCGAGATCAACGCGCTGTGGTTCAACGGGCTCGTGGCGCTGGCGGAGCTTGCGGCGGAGCTGGGACGGGACGCGGCGCCCTGGCGCGCGCGCGCCGCGCGGGTCGAGGTCGGCATGGAGCGGTTCTGGTGTGCGGCGGCTGGCCACCTCTACGACGTCCTCGACGGGCCGGCCGGCGACGACGCCAGCCTGCGACCGAACCAGATCTTTGCTGTGTCCTTGGCCGCGAGCGCCTTCGCCCCCGAGCGCCAGCGCGCGGTCGTCGACGCCTGCGCCCGCGCGCTGCTGACGTCGCACGGGCTGCGTAGCCTGGCGCCGGACGACCCGGCCTATCGGCCCCGCTACGGCGGGGATCCGCTCGCCCGCGACGGCGCGTACCACCAGGGCACGGTGTGGGGGTGGCTCCTCGGGCCCTACGCGCTGGCCCATCACCGGGTCTACGGCGACGCCGCGGCGGCGCGTGCGCTGCTCGAGCCGCTCGTCGACCACCTCGGCGCCCACGGAGTCGGCTCGATCGCCGAGATCTTCGACGGCGCACCGCCCCATCTCCCGCGCGGTTGCCCCGCCCAGGCTTGGTCTGTGGCCGAGACGCTGCGGGCTTGGACGACGCTCGCCCCCACCCCGGAGGATTCATGAACAGCTCCCGCCCGACGACGGGCCGCGCGGCCCTCTTCGCGCTAGTCCTGGGGCTCGTGGCGGGCTGTGCGACGCCCGCCCAGCACCCGTCGGCGGCACCGGCGCCGGCCGCCCGGCCCGCGGCCTTCGTCACCGAGATCGCGACGACGGTCGCAGACCTCGACGCCTCGACGCGCTTCTTTGTCGACACGCTGGGCGCCGAGGTCCTCGGCACCGAGGACGTCGCCGGCGCGGAGGTCGACGCCTTGCTCGGCGTCTCCGACGTCCGACTCCGGGTCCGCGCCTTGCGGCTCGGCGCCGAGCGGCTCTCGCTGCTGCAGGTCGTCGCGCCCGCCGGTGCCCCGGCCAGGACCGGCGCACGCAGTAACGACCTGGACTTTCAGCACATCGCGCTGGTGGTGCGCGACATGGACGCGATGCACACGCGGGTGACCCCAGCCGGAGTGGCGTCGGTCTCCGTCGGCGGTCCGCAGCGCATCCCCGATACGAACCCGGCGGCCGCGGGCATACGGGCCTTCTACTTTCGGGATCGGGACCAGCGGGCGCTCGAGCTGATCTGGTATCCAGCCGACAAGGGCGACCCGCGCTGGCATGCCACGGCCGGCCCGCTGCTGCTCGGCGTCGACCACACCGCCATCGCCGTGGCGGACACGGGGCGGAGCCGCGCGTTCTACGAGGGGGAGATCGGGCTCCAGGTGCGCGGCGAGAGCCTCAACGAGGGCGTGGAGCAAGCGGCGCTCAGCGGCGTCGACGGGGCGCGGGTGCGCATCACCGGCCTCGGCGGGCCGTCGGGGCCCGGGGTCGAGCTGCTCGAGTACGAGCAGCCCGGGCCGGGTGCGGCACCCCCGCCGCGGGCGCCGACGGCGGTCGGCTACTGGGAGACGACGGTGCACGTGCCCGATCTCGACGCGACCATCGCGACGCTGAGGGCCTCGGGGGCCACGCCGGTCTCGCGTCGTGTCGGGCGCTGCCAGACCTGCTCGCTCGGTCAGCGGGCGATGGTCTTTCTCGATCCCGACGGCCACGCCGTGCGCGTCTCTGGGGACTGACCCGGGGTCGATCGGGACGCCCACCCTCCCGCGGGCCCGTGAACGCACGTCCATCGAGGTGCGGGGGGGCGGCCGCCGACCGAATCCGGCAGCGCGCGGCCCTCGAGGCCCGCGGAGGCGGTAACGAACTCGTGTCCGACGGTCTATAACCGGGCGCGCGCTGCGCATGCTCTGTGCGCCCGCCGCGACGCCCGTGTGCGCTCACTCCCGACCGCACGCCGCCCCCGACGCCCTTGACGGAGTGGCCCGCCATGCCCCCCGAACCGAGCCTTGGTTTCCCGCCGCCCGAGCCCACGCCGACCTTCCCGTATCGCGTCGAGGCGCAGGTGGGGGAGGGCGCGATGGGCATCGTCTACCGCGGCCGCGACCCGGTGCTCGACCGCGCGGTCGCGATCAAGACGGTGCGCCCGGAGCTCCTCGGTCGCTTCGACGCGTCGGGCGCTGACGAGCTGAGCCGGCGCTTCGTGCAAGAGGCGCGCGCCGCCGCGGCCATCTCGCACCCCGCCGTCACGACCATCTACGGCGCGGGCGTGGAGCGCGGCGTCCCGTTCATGGCGATGGAGTGGCTCGAGGGCGAGACGCTCGAGGACCTCCTCGAGCGCGAGGGACCGCAGCCGGAGCAGCGGATCATCGCCAGCGGCCTGGTGCTGTGCGACGCGCTCGAGGCGGCCCACGCGGCGGGCGTGGTGCACCGCGACGTCAAGCCGGGCAACATCATGGTGTTGGCCGACGGGCGCCTCAAGATCACCGACTTCGGCATCGCCCGCGTGCAGCGCTCCCGCGTGGTGCAGACCCAAGCGGGCCTCGTCGTCGGCACGCCGGCGTTCGCGGCGCCCGAGCAGCTCGCGGGCCGGGCGGTCGACGGGCGCGCCGACCTCTACGCGCTGACCGTCGTGCTCTTCGTCATGGCGACCGGGCAGCCGCCCTTCGACTCCGAGGAGATCCTCACGCTCCTCCACGCGGTGGTCAACACGCCCCCACCGCTGGCGCGTTCGCTGCGCCCCGCGGTGTCTCCGGCGCTCGAGCGGTTCCTCGCGCGCGGGCTCGCCAAGGACCCCGCCGCTCGCTTCGCCTCGGCCCGGGAGATGGCTGGCGAGCTCCGCGCCGTCGCGCCCGAGGCGTCGCCCCACGCGGCCGCCACGGCGGGGACGGTCATGGCCCAGGGTGCGGCTGCGGTGCGGCCCGGCGACGACACCCTCGCCGCGCTCTCCCCGGTCGAGGCCCTCGGCGGCGACGCTCAGCGCCGGGTCTCGGGAGTCGTCGCGGGCTGGGAGGCGCGCCCGCTGCCTGAGCAGCCGATCGACGCGCTGCTCGAGCGGCTCCTCGATCGCCCCCTCCACGCGGCCGCGTTCTCGGGGGCGCTCGTCCTGCGCGAGGCCACCCTGCTGATCGGCGACGGCCTCGTCCACGGCGCGTTCGGGCGCGACGGGGCGCTCGGCGACGAGGCCCTCGAGGGGCTCGCGACGATGACCTCGCCGACGCTCTATCTGCGGCCCGCCGAGCGTTCTCCGGCGCTGATCCCCGCGCTCGCGTCGCTCTTGTTCCCTCCCGAGGTGCGGCTCGGCGGGCTCGACGCGACCGTGACCCACCTCCCGCGGCTCGCCGACAAGCTCGCCGCGGAGGCCTTCGACGGCGTCTTGCGGCTGCGCGTGGCCCAAGACGAGGGCTGGATCATCTTCCACCGCGGCGAGATCATCTTCGAGCTGATGGACGCGGGGCTGCCCCGGGCGCCCTGGACGACCTGGGTCGAGGAGCGCGACGCCACCGCGAGCGTCGAGGAGCACCAGGTCCGGCTCCCGCTCATCAGCTATCGTCGCGAGCTGCGCGACGCCACCCTGGAGATCCGGCGCGCCGAGACGTCGCCCGGGTCGGGGTCGGGGCGCACCCGGACGGGGCCCCTCCCGGCGGTCGTGATGCAGGCCGTCGGCGTGCGCCAGCGCGGGTCGGAGACGATGCAGCACCTGCTCGGCGGCGACCCGGCATGCCGCGTCCTCCGCTGGCTCCTCGACGACGCCGTCCCCTACTTCGAGGAGCGCGGGCGCGAGGGCGGCTGGAAGTACCTGGTCCGCTGGGTACCCCTGGCCCGCCGCGCGTGGGTCTACCACGAGCTGCAACGCCCACATGCGGCCGAGCGGGACTTCTTCGACGCGGTCACCGCCGACGAGGACGGCAAGGTCCTGCACCTCGTCCGCCGCGTCGCGCGCGGGACGACCGAGGCGCTCGACGCCTTCGTAGAGGACGTCATCGCCGCCAAGACGGCGCGCCTCAAGACGGGCGACGTCGGCGCGGCCCTGCTGGTCGCGCCGAGCTTCACGGAGGAGGCCCTCGCGACCTACCGCTCGCGCACCTCGCCCGGGGAGGCCCGCTCGTGGGTGCTGGGGCTGCAGAGCTCGCTGACCAAGTACGAGGGGTTCATACGGCTCGGGACCAAGCGGGGGTTTCACCTGCTCCTGCTCGAGGACCACGGCGGCGCGCTCGAGCCCGTCCTGCCGTAGCACCGGGCGTCAGCGGTTTTGCGCCCGCGTCCTCACGCCCAGCGTCCCTTCGTGGTGCGCTCAGGGCTTGGGGTCCTCGCCCTTCCAGTCCCGGAAGCGGTCGAGCAGCTCGTCGCGCACCCCGTCCGGGATGGGTTCGGCGGGGAGGTGTCCCACGGCGGCGATGACCAGCTTTTGCTCGCGCAGGTACGTGCGGCAGTGTTGGCACATGCCGATGTGCATTCGAAAGCGCAGCCGATCCAGCAGGCCCAGGCGCCCCTCGAGGTATGCCGTGACGAGCTCCGTCAGCTCCTGGCAGCTCAGCATCGCTCGTCCTCCTCGGCCCGGTGGCGCTCCAGGGCGCGCTGCAGCGCCGCGCGGGCGCGATGCAGCAGCACGCGTTGGTTCGCGTCGCTGAGCCCCAGCATGCCGCACACCTCGTCGGGCGCGACCCCTTCGATGTCTCTGAGGACCAGCACCGTCCGCTGTCGCGGCGGCAACGCCTCGATCGCGGCCTCGAGCTGCGCGCGGGTCTCGCGGCGCAGCAGCAGGGCCTCCGGGGTGTCGTCCTCCCAGGGTTGGGGCGGGCTGGTCCAGCGCCCGCGGGCGTTGAACCGGGTGGGATCGACGGCGGGCTCGCCCTCGTCCTCGGGTCCGAGCGCCGACCACGGCACCGAGCGCGCCTCGCGCACGCCGCGGGTCTTGGCGCGGTTGACCAGGACCCGGAAGAGCCACGTCTTGAGCGTCGCGCGCTGCTCGAACCCGTCGAGGCCCTTGAGCAGCCCGAGCCACGTCTCCTGCACGACCTCCTCGGCCACGGCGGCGCTCGCGACGAAGGTCCGCGCCAAGCGCATCAGCGGCCCGTGGTAGCGGTCGAGCAGCCAGGTGAAGGCCGCCTCGTCGCCCGCCCGCAGCCGCGCGACCAGCACCTGGTCGGGGATCACGCCTTCCGCCTGAGCGCGACCACGCGAGCGCGGCGGCTCGGGGGATGGTGCGGTGAGGGTGCTGGCGCCTGCGCGGGAGGGGGTTGTCATCGGTCCTCGGTCGGTCGCCGCGAGGATGGCCGACGCCCCGCCCCTTGTCCATCCGTGTTCCGGTTCACGGGTGTGCGGCGAGGAGGGTCCGCACGATGGCGACGGCGTCGGCCGCGGTGGTGGCGGGCGTAGCTGGTCTTCACGCGCGGGTCCGGCCGTGGACCGTGAGGAGCCCGCCGCGCCCCAGCGTCCACCCGCTCGCCTGAGCTGTCCCGCCGCCTCGAAGCCGCCGCTGGTGGAGCAACTCGAGGTGGCAGGTCACGCAGAGGCCGACCAGGTTGGAGCGGTCGACGGTGACCTGGAGGGTGCGGCGCTCGTCGTCGGGCTCGGGGGACCGCGTTCCCACCACCTCACTGGGGCTTGCGGTGCGACGCGGCGAGCACCATCCGCGGTGAGGCTGACGACGGGCCTGCCGCGTGGGCGGTGTTCGCTCGAACCGCGAGCTGCTATCTTCATCTGTACCGTTCGCACACACGAGCCTTGGCGCCGCCGCGGACACAAGGGGAAGACGCAGTGACCACTCAGCTACGACTCCAGTGCGATTACGACCCCCGCGTGAACTTCGCTCTGCAACAGAACGACGTCCCCATCATTCGGCTCCTGAGGATCGACAACCTCGCCGACACGCGGGTCGAGGACGTCGAGGTCCGGGTGAGCGCGGACCCGCTGGTGTTCGAGCCCTGGGTCACCCGCATCGCGTCGATCGACGCTGGCGCGACCTACAACCTACGCTCGCTCCCGCTGGCCCTATCGGCCGATCGGCTCGCCGCACAGATCGAGAGCGAGTCGGGTCGCATCCGACTGGAGGCCTTCGTGGCCGGCCGGTCTGCAGGCACCACGACCCTCGACTTCGAGATCCTCGCCTTCAATCACTGGAGCGGCCTGCGCTCGGTCCCGGAGCTCCTCGCCGCCTTCGTGCTGCCCAACCAGCCGGCCATCGCGACCGTATTGAAGGTCGCGCGGCGACACCTCGAGCGGCTGGTCGGCGACCCGACCTTCAGCGGCTACCAGGAGCGCAGCCGCCAGCGCGTCGTCGCGATGAGCGCGGCCATCTACGGCGCCGTCCAGGAGCTCGGGGTCAGCTACGTCAACCCGCCGGCCAGCTTCGAACAAGAGGGCCAGAAGATCCGCCTCCCGGACCAGCTCCTGGCTGACCAGATGGGCACCTGCCTCGACCTCACGGTCCTGTTCGCGGCGTGCCTCGAGCAGACCGGACTGAACCCGTTCCTGAACGTCATCGAGGGCCACGCGTTCCCCGGTGTCTGGCTCGACGACTTCTCGCTCCCCGACCCGTCGATCTTCGACCCGACGGCGGTCCGCAAGCGCGTCGATGGCGAGGAGGCGCTCGTATTCGACTCCTCGGCGGCGGCCATGAAGAGCGACTTCCGGCACGCCTCCGACGTCGCCCGCCGCTACCTCGAGGACACCGACAAGTTCGTCTGCGCCATCGACGTCAAGCGCGCTCGAATCGCGAAGATCCGCCCGCTCCCCCTCCGCCGGACCGAGGCGGGGTGGCAAGCGTTTGCCGAACGCGTCCTCGAGCCCTCGTCGCAGCTCCCCGCGTCTACCGTCCCGCAGCTCCACCTCCCGGAGACGGACGACCACGTCAGCGTCGAGTCCACCCGCTCGCGGCTGGATCGCTGGAAGGGCAAGCTCCTCGACCTCTCGTTGCGCAACCGCCTGCTCAACGTCCGCTTCACCCTGAAGTCGATCATTCCCCTCAAGAGCGCCGACGTCGGGGCGCTCGAAGACGTCCTCGCCGGCGGGTCGAAGCTCGCGCTGCTCCCTCGCCCCGACGAGCGCGAGGTGTTCGGTCCCCGCAGCGGCCAGCTGATGGAGCAGCGGGTCAACGAAGACGCCGCACGGGCCTTCCTCGCCGCCGCCCTCGAGCGCCGTCGTCTCCACGCCGACCTGGCCGCCGCCGATCTCCAGAGCCGCCTCACCAAGCTCTACCGGGACTCGCGCACCGCCCTCGAGGAGACCGGCTCCAACACCCTCTACCTCGCCGTCGGCTTTCTCTCTTGGTTCGAGGCCGACAACTCCGAGACCGAGCGCTTCGCGCCGGTGATCCTCTTGCCGGTCGAGCTCCACCGAGGCTCGGCCCACGAGCCATTCCGGGTCAGCGTCACCGACGACGACCCGCGCATCAACGTCACCCTCCTCAAGAAATTGGAGACCGACTTCGGCGTCGACGTGCGCGGCCTCGACGAGCTGCCCGAGGACGCATCGGGGCTCGATATTCCTTTGATCCTCAATCGCTTCCGCCGCGCCGTGATGGACATCCCGCGCTGGGACGTCAAGGCGACCGCGGCCATCGGCGAGTTCTCCTTCTCCAAATACCTGATGTGGACCGACCTCGAGGACCGCACCCAGACGCTGCTGGCGAACCCGCTCTTCGAGCACATCATGGAGGGCAAGGGGGCGTCCTTCCCGCTCGCCCGCCCCTTCGTCTCCGCGGCGAACATCGACGACGACCGGCCCGTCCACGACGACCTCTGCGTCGTTGACGCCGACTCATCCCAGCTCGCGGCGGTCTTCGCTGCCAAGGATGGCAACAGCTACGTCCTCCAAGGCCCGCCGGGAACGGGGAAGTCGCAGACCATCACCAACCTCGTCGCGCAGCTGGTCGGCGATGGCAAGACCGTGCTCTTCGTGTCCGAGAAGATGGCCGCCCTCGAGGTCGTCCATCGGCGCCTGAAGCTCGCGGGCATCGGCGAGTTCTGCCTCGAGCTCCACTCGAACAAGTCGAACAAGACCGAGGTGATCCGGCAGTTGGCCGCCCCGTTCGAGCTCGCCGGCAAGCGGGGCGCGAGCGAGTGGGCGCTGCGTGCCGACGAGCTCCGCGGCCTGCGGACCTCGCTCAATCGCTTCGCCGAGGCCCTTCACATCCCTGGCCCCTATGGCGCCTCGGTCTTCCAGGCCACGTCGGCCGTGCTCAAGCACGAAGCCGCTCCGGCGATCGCGGTGCCGCTGGACCCGCCGCGGAGTGTCAACTCGCAACGCGTCGACCAGATTCGCAAGCAACTCGAAGCCGTCGAAGTCGCGGCTCGCGACGTCGGCCTCCCGTCGGCCCATCCCTGGCGCGGCGTACCGGTCGGCAACTGGACGCCGCACGCCGAGCGCGCCATCACCGAGGCCCTCGACGCTGCGCTCGAGAGCGGTCGCGCGGTCAACGCCGCCGCCCCGGAGGCCGCGCAAGCGTTGGGGCTCACCTTGCCGGCGCTGACGGACGCCGTGCTCGACCGCCTCGACCGCGCCGCAGACGTCCTGGTCGGCTCACCCGGACCGCCCCGCGAGATGCTCCAAACGTCGAACTGGTCCAGCGATCGACAGCGCGCCAAGGGCATCGAGGCGACGGTTCGAGAGCGCCGCGACATCTGGTCGGGCGTCGACGAGCACTTCGCTGCGGGGCTGCTCTCGATGGACCTCGGCGAGCTGAACGCGAAGTTCGGGAAGTGGGCCCATACGTTCTTCTTGATCGCGTTTTTCATGCTCTGGAGCGCCCGGCGTTCGCTCAAGCGGGTCGCGAAAGACGGCAAGGTCCCGCCCAACCTGCAAGCACACGAGGACCTCGAGCGGGCCGTGACGGTGAAGGAGCGGGACGAGGCCATCGCGCGCCAGTCCGACGCGGTCGAGGCCTTCCTCGGTCCGTTTTGGCAGGGGCTCGACACCGACTGGGACGCCATCGACGCGATGATCCGCTGGGCCGAGGCCTACCGCACGGTAGCGCTTGACCTGGGCGATGACATGGCCGGCGGGGCCCTCCTCGCCGGGCGGGAGGGACGCGAGCGATTGCTCGCGCTCGTGACCGACGAGCGCGAGCTGCTCGCAGCGAGCCGCCCCCGAGGTCAGGCGGTGCGTCGCTATCGCGAGGCGTGGAGCGCCTACCGCGCTGCGCGAACCACGCTCTTGGAGCTCCTGCGGCTGAACGAGGGCAGCGGCCGGTTCACCAGCACGTTGGCCGATCTTCCTCTGGCGACCGCGCATTTTCAGGGCTGGCGCGGCGCCATCCGCGAGCTTCGCAGCTGGTGTGCGTGGCGCGACGCGGTCGAGCGGGCCGCGACGGACGGCGCGGTGGCCGGCCTTCTCGCGGCGCACGCCGAAGGTGAACTCGACGGCCAGTCGCTGCTGCCGAGCTTCGAGCGCGGGCTGGCGACGTGGTGGATCGACGAGGCCGTCAGCGGCGTGCCTGCCCTGCGCGAGTTCCGCGGCACTTCACAGGACGCGCGCATCGAGCGCTTCCGGAAGCTCGACCTGGAGATGCAGGCCGTTGCCCGTGAAGAGATCCGCTCGCGCCTCGCTGCGCGCCTGCCGGCGATCAGCGGACCCGGCGAGCTGGCGCTCCTGCGGACGGAGCTGAAGAAGCAGCGCCGCCACATGCCGATCCGCAAGCTCTTCTCCCGTATCCCGCACACCCTGATGAAGCTGAAGCCCTGTGTCCTGATGAGCCCGCTGTCGGTGGCGCAGTATCTGGATCCGTCCATGTCGCTCTTCGACGCCATCGTCTTCGACGAGGCCTCGCAGATCCCGCCCTGGGACGCCATCGGAGCCATCGCGCGCGGGCGCCAGATGATCGTGGTCGGAGACAGCAAGCAGCTCCCGCCGACCAACTTCTTCCAGAAGGCCGACGACGACGCCCCTCCCGACGACGACGACATGGAGGAGCTGGAGAGCATCCTCGACGAGTGCGTCCGCGCCGGGTTCGTCTCGCACTCGCTCAAGTGGCACTACCGCAGCCGCCATGAGTCGCTGATCGCGTTCAGCAACCACCACTACTACGAGAACCGCCTGCACATCTTCCCCGCGGCCGACTCGGATGTGCCAGCACTCGGCGTAAAGTGGCGCCACATTCCGAAGGGCTTCTACGACAAGGGGAAATCTCGCACCAACCAGGCCGAGGCTGAGGCGGTCGTAGCCGAGATCGCGCGCCGCCTCGCCGACCCGGCGTTGTCGCAGAAGAGCATCGGCGTCGTGACCTTCAGCCAGGCGCAGCAGACGCTCATCCTCGACCTCCTCGACGGCCTGCGACAGCGCAACGAGCGCCTCGAGCGCTTCTTCACCGACGCCGTGCCCGAGCCGGTGTTCGTCAAGAACCTGGAGAACGTCCAGGGCGACGAGCGCGACGTGATGCTCTTCAGCATCTGTTACGGCCCCGACCGAATCGGGAAGCTCGCGATGAACTTCGGCCCGCTCAACCGCGATGGGGGTGAGCGGCGCTTGAACGTCGCAATCACTCGGGCGCGCGAGCTGTTGGTCGTCTTCTCCACGCTGACGCACGACCAGATCGACCTGGCGCGCACCAAGGCGGTCGGCGTCGCCCACCTGAAGACCTTCCTCGACTATGCGAAGCGCGGGCCGCGGGCCATCGACGAGGCTGTGGCGCTCGACTCGGGCGCCGACTTCGAGAGCCCGTTCGAGGAGGCCGTGTGCAAGCGGCTGCGGGCGGAGGGGTTCCAGGTCGATCTGCAGGTCGGCTGCGCCGGCTACAGGATCGACCTCGGCGTGAAGCATCCGGACCGGCCCGGGAGCTACTTGCTCGGCGTGGAGTGCGACGGTGCGACCTATCACTCGGCGCGCTCCGCGCGTGACCGTGACCGCCTCCGCCAGGCGGTGCTCGAATCTCTGGGGTGGCGCCTGTTCCGCATCTGGTCGCTCGACTGGTGGTACGACCGTGAGCGGGTGATGGTGCGGTTGCGGCAGGCCCTGACCGAAGCCCGAGAGGCGGTGCAAACCACCGTCGGCGCGTCCAATGGGGGCAATGGCGGTGGCAACGGCGAGTCCGCCGCCGTGGAGACCGCGCCGGCTTTGGCGTCCGCGAGGGTCGACATCGACGCGCTCCTCGGGGCCGACTCCGCCGAGCCGACGTTGCCCGAGCACGCGATCGACTACCGCCAGGCCGAGACACCGGCGCTTGGCGAGCGGGAGCTGTGGGACGACCCGCGAATCGGCCCTGCGCTCGCCGAGCGGCTCGTCAGCGTGGTGGCGACCGAGGGGCCCATTCACATCGAAGAGGCCACCCGCCGGGTCGCGGCGTCCTGGGGGGCGTTGAAGGCGACCAAGCGCAGCGTCGAAAAGGTCCAGGTCGCGGCGATGCGCATCGCGAAGGTGCTGCGGCCGGTCACGCGCGGGGACTTCCTCTGGCCGCCGGACGTCGACCCGACGACGTGGCGCGTCTTCCGCCTCCATCCCGACAACGACACCCGCCGGGCGGCCGAGCACCTGCCCCCCCAGGAGGTCGCCAACGCGGCCGAGTGGCTGGTCTCACAATCCGGCTCCATCGCCCACGACGAGCTGGTGACGGAGCTGTCGCGCCTCTTCGGCTACCGAACGACCGGCAAGAAGGTCCGCGCGGCCATGGAGGCAGGCATCGAATACCTCGTCAGCCACAGGCGCGTCGAGCTCGTCGGCGACGCCATTCGGCCAGCCGTCAGCTCGCCCGGCAGCTGACCGGTCAGCGCGCTGTCTCTGGCCGCTCGGGGGGCGCTGATCCGCGGTGGCGTTCGGACGGTGGGCGTCCCGCCCGCCACCCCCGCCGGGCGCTCCGGTGGCGTTCGGACGGTGGGCGTCCCGCCCGCCATCCGCGCCGGGCGCTCCGGTGGCCTCGCGGGCGAGCAGCTCGGCAATTGACCAGCCCGAGGTGCCCTTCGGCGAGTGCCGAGCGAATGAGCGGCAGCGCGGCGAGCTGTTGGGCGACCCGGCGGTCGATCTTCGCGGACGTGACGGCGGGCCGTGGGCCTCGCCCACCGGCCGGTCGCCAGCGCGATTGCGCGGCGCAAAGGCACTTTGCGCGCTTCGAAAACGCCCCGCCGAAGGCCGGCAGCTTGCGACGGGGGACGAGCGCGAATCGGCTCGCCGCGGATGTCTTTTTGCAGCGCGCCATCCGGGCCCCGACGATCAATCGCTGTCGGCCGGGGCGGTTGCGCGTGTCGCGGGGGTCTTGCAGGGTCGAGGCTCAACCCTTGTCCACCCGGAGGTTCCTGTGTCTGCGACTGTTCTTGAGGCGTTGCGTGCTGAGCTCGAGGCGATCCCTGCGGCCGAGGTGCGGCGGCCGGACATCCCGGCCCACATCTACTTTCAGGAGGCGTTGGACGCGCTGGTCTGGCTCGAGCCGGCCGAGGTGTCGGCGAAGCTGACGGCGGTCGGTCTGCCGGCGGAGCGTCTCGGTGAGGCGCGCCAGCGTCTCGAGGCGGCGCGGGAGGCGCAGGCGCGCTGGGCGGCGGTGCGTTCGCCGCGCAAGCCCGAGGAGCAGCGGGCGCTCGAGGACGAGGGCCTGGCCCTGCGGGCGAGCGTGGTCGCGGCCATCCGCTGGAACCTGCGCGACGCGCGGCTGGTGATGGGGGCGCTCGACCGCATCGTCGAGGGCGTGGGCGTGGCGGACCTGGTGCAGGACCTGGTCGACCTCGGCGAGCTGGTGCAGCAGCAGCTCGCCGGCTTCGCGTCGGACCAGACCTTCGACGCCGAGGGGGCGGTGACCCAGCTGCGCCAGCTGTCCGACGCCATCCGCGCCGGGCTGGCGGAGTACCGGACGGACGAGGCGATGGCGAGCGCCCTGGCGCTGCGCGACCGCGCCTGGACGGCGCTCGACGACGCCATGACCGACATCCGCGACGCCGGCCGCTACGCCTTCCGCAACACCGCCGACGCCCGCCGCTTCGCGAGCGCCTACGAGCGCAACCAGCGGCTGAACCAGAAGCGCCGAGCCCGCCAGGCTCCGCCCGCCGACGCACCAGCCCCAACGACCTGATCCCGCGTTCGGGATCGGCCCGATGCCGTTCGGGATCGGGTCGAGAGCGTTCGGGATCGGCCCGATGCCGTTCGGGATCGGCCCGATACCGTTCGGGATCGGCTCGATGCCGTTCGGGATCGGGTCGATGCCGTTCCGGATCGGCCTGGGGTGCGGTCGCGCGGGGGGGGGCCGGGTGACGTTGAACCTTGGCGACCGGCGTGAGAGGCTCGCGCCGCTGCGGTCGCGACCGCGGCACGACGTTGGGAGGCCGCCTGCGTGAGCAAGAAGTCCCAGAACGAGACCGAGATCTGCCAGAACTTCATCACGCCGGCGATCATCCAGGCCGGCTGGGACAAGCACACGCAGATCCGCCGCGAGTTCTCCTTCACCGCCGGGCGGGTCATCGTCCGTGGAAAGCTCGCCCATCGGGGTAAGAAGAAGCGCGCCGACTACTTGCTCTTCTACCAGGCGAACCTCCCCCTCGCCGTCGTCGAGGCCAAGGACAACCACCACCCCGTGGGTGGTGGCATGGCGCAGGCGCTCGGGTACGCCGAAACCCTCGACGTCCCCTTCGTCTTCGCGTCCAACGGCGATGGTTTCCTGTTCCACGACAGGACCGGCCTCTCCCAGCCCCTCGAGCGCTCGCTCGCGCTCGACGCGTTCCCGTCGCCCGAAGACCTCTGGACCCGCTACCGTGCGTGGAAGGGCCTCACCGACGCGACCGAGAAGCTCGCTCGCCAGCCGTACTACGACGACCCCGGCGGCAAGGAGCCGCGCTACTACCAGCGCATCGCCGTCCAGCGCACGGTCGAGGCCATCGCCGCCGGCCAGCGCCGCATCCTCCTCGTGATGGCCACCGGCACGGGCAAGACCCTCACCGTCTTCCAGATCATCTGGCGCCTCTGGAAGGCCGAGCGCGTCAAGCGGGTGCTCTACCTCGTCGACCGCAACATCCTGGCCGACCAGACCATCACCAACGACTTCAAGCCGTTCGGGTCGGTGATGACCAAGGTCAGAAACCGCGACATGGATCCGGCCTACGAGGTCTACCTCGCGCTCTACCAGGCCGTCACCGGGACCGAGGAGGAGAAGAACGTCTACAAGCAGTTCAGCCCCGACTTCTTCGACCTCATCGTCATCGACGAGTGCCACCGCGGCAGCGCCCGCGAGGACAGCGCGTGGCGCGAGATCCTCGACTACTTCGAGCCCGCCATCCAGCTCGGCCTCACCGCGACTCCCAAGGAGACCAAGGAGGTCTCGACGCTCAGCTACTTCGGCGACCCGGTCTACGAGTACAGCCTCAAGCAGGGCATCGACGATGGCTTCCTCGCCCCCTACAAGGTCGTCCGCATCGACCTCGACGTCGACCTCCAAGGCTGGCGCCCCCCCAAGGGGATGAAAGACGACCTCGGTCAGGAGATCGAGGACCGCGTCTACAACCAAAAAGACATGGACCGCGTGCTCGTGCTCAACCAACGCACCAAGCGCGTCGCCGAGAAGGTCGTCGCTTACCTCGGCGCCACCGACCCCTACGGCAAGACCATCGTCTTCTGCCAGGACATCGACCACGCCGAGCGCATGCGCTCTGCCCTGGCCAACGAGGTAGCGCTCCGCCGCCCCGACGAGGCCACCAACACCGCGAGGTTCATCGTCCGCATCACCGGCGACAACGACGAAGGCAAGGGGCAGCTCGACAACTTCATCCACCCCGAGCACCGCTACCCGGTCATCGCCACGACCTCGAAGCTCCTGACAACTGGCGTCGACGCCAAGACCTGCAAGCTCATCGTCCTCGACCAGCGGATCGAGTCGATGATCGAGTTCAAGCAGATCATCGGCCGCGGCACCCGCATCCACGAAGCGGCCGACAAGCTCTGGTTCACCATCATGGACTTCAAGAAGGCGACCGAGCTGTTCGCCGACCCGAGCTTCGACGGCGACCCGGTCATCATCTACGAGCCGGGCCCCTACGACCCGCCCACGCCCCCTGACGACACCCCCGGCGACGGCGACCCCCTCGGCGACCCGTCCACCGACGGCGCGACCCGCTACGTCGTCACCCCGGTCCGGGTCCAGGTCCTGGGCGAGCGCGTGCAGTACTACGGCAAGGACGGCAAGCTCATCACCGAGTCCCTCGTCGACTACACCAAGCAGACCGTGTTGCAGCAGTTCGCCAGCCTCGACGACTTCCTCCGCCGCTGGACCGCCGCCGAGCGGAAGGCCGCCGTCATCGACGAGCTGGCCGAGCAGGGCGTCCTGTTCGAGGAGCTGCGAGAGCAGGTCGGCCGCGACCTGGACGCCTTCGACCTGGTCTGCCACGTCGTCTACGGCCGCCCGCCGCTCACCCGCCGCGAGCGCGCCGACAACGTCAAGAAGCGCGACGTCTTCACGAAGTACGGCGAGCCCGCCCGCGCCGTGCTGAACGCCCTGCTCGACAAGTACGCCGACGAGGGCCTGGCGCCGGTCGAGGACCCCGCCATCCTCCGCGTGCAGCCCATCTCCGCGCTGGGAACGCCCGTGCAGCTGGTCAACCGCTTCGGCACCCTTGACGCCTATCGCGCCGCCGTGCGCGAGCTGGAGACCGAGCTGTACCGCCCGACGGGCTGACGCGCCGCCTTGTCTCGGGCGCTGGCGAGCGCCGCCGCCCCGACATCGCCCCGCCCGTCGCCCCGCCCATCCACTGCCATCCCTGACCGAGGCCTACCCCGTGTCCCTGAACACCACCGTCAAGTCCATCCAGGACATCATGCGCAAGGACGTCGGCGTCGACGGCGACGCCCAGCGCATCGGCCAGCTCGTCTGGCTCCTCTTCCTCAAGATCTGGGACGACCGCGAGCAAGAGCTGGCGCTGATGGAGCCGGACTTCGCCTCCCCCCTGGTGAACGTCACCTGGCAGGAGGGCGGCGAGACCCAGACGGCCAAGGACCTGCGCTGGTCCGCCTGGGCTTCCGACCCCGAGGGAATCACCGGGGACAGGCTGCTCGACTTCGCCAACAACACCCTGTTCTCCGCGCTCAAGGGCATGGAGGTCGGCCCCAAGATCGAGGCCGACGACGCGGAGGCGCGGGCCGCGCAGGCTCTCCGCCGCCGCCGTCTCCTCGTCAAGGGCGTGTTCGCCGACGCCTACCAGTACATGAAGTCCGGCACCCTGCTGCGGCAGGTCATCAACAAGATGCAGGGCGACATCGACTTCAACGACGCCACCAACCGGCACCTCTTCGGCGACCTCTACGAGAAGGTCCTCAAGGATCTGCAGGGCGCGGGCAACGCGGGCGAGTACTACACCCCGCGCGCGGTCACGCAGTTCGCCGTGGACATGGTGAACCCGCGCCTCGGCGAGATCATCCTCGACCCCGCCTGCGGCACCGGCGGCTTCCTCGCCTGCGCCATCGAGAACATTCGCAAGCGCGACGTGCGGACCCCCGACCAGGAGGCCCAGCTCCAGGCCAGCGTCCGCGGGGTCGAGAAGAAGCCGCTGCCGCACCTCTTGTGCGTCACCAACATGATCGTCCACGGCATCGACGTGCCGGTCGGCGTGGTTCACGACAACACCCTGTCGCGCCCGCTGCGCGACATCTCCATGCGCGACCGCGTGGACGTGGTGGTCACCAACCCGCCGTTTGGCGGGATGGAGGAGGACGGCATCGAGAACAACTTCCCGGCCGACTTCCGCACCCGGGAGACGGCCGACCTGTTCCTCGTCCTCATCATCGAGCTGCTCAAGCCCGGCGGCCGGGCCGCCGTCGTGCTGCCGGACGGGACGCTGTTTGGCGAGGGCGTCAAGACCCGCATCAAGGAGCGCCTGCTGGCCGAGTGCGACCTGCACACCATCGTCCGGCTGCCCAAGGGCGTCTTCGCGCCCTACACGAGCATCAAGACCAACGTGCTGTTCTTCGAGAAGGGCCGCCCGACCACCGAGGTCTGGTACTACGAGCACCCGTACCCGCCGGGCTACAAGAGCTACTCGAAGACCAAGCCCATGCGCATCGAGGAGTTCGCGCCCGAGAAGGCGTGGTGGAACGACCGCCAGGAGAGCGAGAACGCCTGGAAGGTCAGCCTCGACCAGCTCCGCGAGCGCGGCTTCAACCTCGACATCACCAACCCGAACGCCCCGGGCACGAATCACGAGGACCCCGACGACCTGCTGGCGCGCTTCGACAAGGAGCGGGCGGCAGCGGCGGCGCTGCGTGAGGAGCTGCGCCAGGTGCTCGCCGCGGCCCTCGCGGGCGGAGGCCAGGGATGACGCCGCAGGACTTGATCGCGGCGTTCGACACGCTGGCTGAAGCCCCGGACGGGGTGAAGCGACTGCGGGAACTGGTGCTCCAGCTCGCGGTGCGCGGAAAGCTCGTGCCGCAGGACCCCGAGGACGAACCTGCAAGCGTGCTGCTCAAGCGCATCGCGGCGGAGAAGGCGCGGCTCCACAAGGCCGGTGAGATCCGAACCCCGAAGGCGACGACGGGGGTTTCGAGGGACGAGACTCCGTTCGACGTGCCGGAAGGGTGGGCTTGGACACGATTCGGAACCATCACCGATGCTCGCTTGGGCAAGATGCTCGACAAGGCAAAGAACTCGGGTCCGCTCCGTCCATACCTTCGGAACGCCAATCTCCAGTGGTTCGAGTTCGTACTCGACGACCTCAAACAGCTTCGTCTGGAGGACAGTGAGGTTGACGAGTGCTCACTCGCAGTCGGCGACCTGGTCATCTGCGAAGGAGGCGAGCCAGGCCGTGCTGCGGTCTGCGACGAGTCGGTCGCCGGCATGGTTTACCAGAAGGCGCTGCACCGAGCCCGGCCCTACTGTGGCATCTCGTCGTGGTACTTGGCCTACCTCCTGCGGTGCGACTCGTCGGGAGGGCGTCTCGCAGACCTGTTCACGGGTGCGACAATCAAGCACCTCACTGGCAGATCCCTGGCGGCCTACGCGGTACCCGTGCCCCCCCTCGCCGAGCAGAAGCGCATCGTCGCCCGCGTCGATGAGCTGATGGGCCTGCTCGACCGGCTGGAGGCCGCCCGGAACGCCCGCGAGGCCACCCGCACGGCACTGCGCGACGCCGCGCTCGCCGCCCTTCGGGACGCCGAGACCCCGGATGAGGTCGAGGTCGCGTGGGACCGCATCGCGGAGCGGATGGACGACCTGTTCACCGCCCCCGCCGACGTGGACCCGCTGCGGCAGACCGTGCTCCAGCTCGCCGTGCGCGGTCGGCTGGTGCCGCAGGACCCGAACGACGAGCCGGCCAGCGCGCTGCTGGAGCGGGCGAAGGCCGAGCGCACGGAAATGGCGCAGCAGAAGCGGATCAGGCTCGCGAAGCACCCAGGAGTGCGGATTCGGCGGGAGTGGCAACCGCCCGTCGAGTGGGCCGATGCGTGCGTCTACGACATCGCCTACTCCTACGACCATCTTCGTGTTCCCGTCAGCAAGGCCAAGAGGGCGGAGAGAGCGGGCGATGTGCCCTACTATGGGGCCAACGGTCAGGTGGGGTGGATAGACGAGGCGTTGTTCGATGAGCCCCTTGTGTTGGTCGTGGAGGACGAGACGTTCATCGGGCGAACCAAGCCATTTTCCTACCTCATCGAGGGCCGAACATGGGTCAACAACCATGCACACGTCTTGCGACCGAGCGTTGCTGTGGCGCCGCAGTATCTCAACATGATGCTGATGTTCTACCCGTTCATTGATGCAACTTCGGGCACCACGAATCGCCGAAAGTTGACCCAGCCGGTACTGCTCGGAGCGCAGGTCGGCATCCCTCCGATGGCGGAGCAGAAGCGCATCGTCGCGAAGGTCGATGAGCTGACGGGCCTGCTCGACCGGCTGGAGCAGCACCTCGCCGACAAGACGACCGCCCACGACGCCTTCGCCGCGGCCGCCGTGCACCACCTCGACGCGTGATGAACCTGCGCAAGGCCGTCCTGGCCTGCCGTCGGTGGACCCGAAACGCCTCAGCAGGGCAGCGCCACCGCCTCGCCGTGCTCGGCCCGGTCCGCCAGCACGTGGAGCGCCAGCGCCAAGGCGGCGCTGACCGCGCCCTCGCGGGTGTCGACGGAGACCACCGCGACGGGCCTCGATGCGGCCCTGTGGCCTCCTGTCTGGTCAGGCGTCGAGCTCGGTGCCGACGCGGAGGCGGTCGAGGTAGGCTCGGTAGGCGTAGCTGCGGTCGCGCTTGCGGCCGGTGACCTCGACCAGGACGGCGGCGCCCACCAGCGCCTCGATCGCGCGCGCGGCGGTCGGCTTCGTCGTGGCCAGGTGCGCGACGGCCCAGGCGTTGGTGACGATCGGGTGGCGCGGCAGGAGCTCGAAGAGGCGCGCCGCCACGACGGTCGTGCCGTCGTGCGCGAGGACCCGGCGGCGGTCGTCCGCCACCAGGGCGAACAGGTCGCGCGCGCTCGCGACGGCTTCGTCAGCGACCGTCGCGACGCCGTCGAGGAAGAAGTCGAGCCAGCCCTCCCAGTCGCCCTCGGCGCGCACGGCGTCGAGGCGTTGGTAATAGGTCGGGCGGTGACGCTTGAAGAACAGGCTGAGGTACAGCAGCGGCTGGCTGAGCAGGCCCCAGTGTTCGAGCAGCAGCGCGACGAGCAGGCGGCCGAGGCGCCCGTTGCCGTCGAGGTACGGGTGGAGGCTCTCGAACTGGACGTGGAGGAGCCCGGCGCGGACGAGCGGCGGGAGGCCATCGTCGGCGTGGATGTACTGTTCGAAGTCGCCGAGGAGGGCGGGCAGCAGGTGAGGGGGCGGCGGGACGTAGAGCGCGTTCCCCGGGCGGCTCCCGCCGAGCCAGTTCTGGCTCTGCCGTACCTCGCCCGGGCGCTTCTGGGCGCCGCGGACGCCGCGCATCAACAGGGCGTGGGTGGCGTTGAGCAGACGCATGGAGAGCGGCAGGCCGCGCGGGTCGGCCAGCTGCTCGCGGGCGAACCTCATCGCCTCGAGGTAGTTGCAGACCTCCTCGACGTCGGCGTTGGGCGGGGGCTGGTCGCTGGTGTCCGGGGCTTCGAAGGTCAGCAGGTCCATCAGGGTTGTCTGGGTCCCCTCGATCTGTGTGGACAGGACGGCTTCCTTGCGCACGAAGGCGTAGATGAACCAGTCCAACGACGGCACCATCGCGCCGGCGAGCTCGAGGCGGACGATGGCCTCCTCGGCGGTGCGGACGCGCGCGAGCAGCGTGCCGGCGAGGTCGAGCGGCGGCGCCCCAGGGGGCAGCGGGGCGGGCACGAACGCCCGCACCGCCTCACCGGCCACCGCCGTTATCTCGTAGCTTCCCGCTTCGCGATCTCTCACGGGGTCCTCCGCGTGGTAACGGCCCCGTTCCTAAGCCGCGGGACTAGGAACGGATTCTTTACCAGGCGGGCGCGTACAGCAAGCTGTCGGTGCCGTGAGAGAGGACCAAGATAGCAAGATCTCCGGGCGTTCGCCGCACTGGGCGACGCCCAGCGAGAGTCAACGGGAGCCTCGGCATCCGACTTCTCGACGAGCTGACCAAGCGCCTGATGGTGTCGTCGTGAGCCACAATCTGGATCAACTCGAGCGCCGATCTGCTCGAGCGCGACCGCGATGCGTGGGTGCGGAAGCCAGCGCGCTACAGGTCGTCCGGGGTCAGCCCGGTCGCGAGGGCCAGCCGAGCGAGCATCTTGGGGCCGATCTCCTCGCCGTCGTGGAAGGCGAAGACGACGTTGGGCCAGCCCTCACGCTCGAGCACCCGGTGCGAGCCGGTCGCCCGCTTCTCCGACCACCCGATGCGCCGCAACGCGGCGAGCACGCGGCGAGCCTTCGTCGCTCGCCACTCGCTCAAGCGACCAAGGCCAACGTGAACGGCAGCGTCACCGCCTCGCCGTGCTCGGCCCGGTCCGCCAGCACGCGGAGCGCCAGCGTCACGGCCGCGTTGACCGCGCCCTCGCGGGTGTCGGCGTAGACGAGCACGCCGGGCAGCTCGGGCACGGCGCCGATCCAACGCCCATCGTCCTCGAGCTCGGTCTCGACGTGCAAAGTCATTTCGCGACGGTACCAGCGGCCGCGCCCCCGGACAAGCTAAGGCACGCGAGAGCGCGGGGCGCCGACGGGCGGGGGGGGAGGACCGCCGGGCGAGCGGAGAAGTCGTTGGGTCGCGGGGGACTCGAACCCCCGACCATCGGATTAAAAGTCGGACAGGACTCCTGTTGTCAGGTGTTGCCGTGTGTTGTAGATTACTGGAATCGTTCACATATGGCATCCTGGCTTGTCGCGGCCTGTGGCTGGTTTTCGAGTGGTTTTGTGGGGGATTGGTACAAAATTGGTACCCGGATTGGGTCGCTGCGCTCGTGGTCCATGACCGGGTCCGGGGTGGCGCGGTCGCCGAACGCGCTCGAGGCTCGCGGGGTCGTAGACGCTGGAGACGGTCGTGGCGCCGCCGGCGCGCAAGCCGCGTCGCGAAGTGAAGGCCCTACGCTCTGTAGGGCGGAGGCTCGACCCGCATCTCGGATGACCGACACCGTCACGGGGACATCGTCGCTGCGCTCCGCGAGTACATCGCCGAGAAGGCCGCTGACGGCCGTGGTGCACGCCGGTGGACTGCAACCACCGTGCACACTGGCACCGCGAACCAGCGTGTCACGCGTGCCCTGGGGCCGTCTTGGGCGGCGAGTCGAAGCCGGTGACGACCGGGTTGGTCGATGGTGGGGGGTGCCGGCACCGACGAACTCGACCGGGTAGCCGCTGGCGAGCCAGCGCAGCTGCGCGTCGGTCACCATCGTCAGCGGGGCCCGCGCCAACTGCACGGGAGTAGTCGATGAAGAGGCATGCAGTTGCCACGTCGCCGGGCACCTGAAGAAGGCGTCCTCTGAACCGGACGCCTGCGAAGGGAACGTGTCCAGAGTTGACGCTCCCCAGGCTCAGCGGCGCCAGAGACGCAGCCCAGCAAGTCGCCGCGGTGCGCAACAGCACCTGCGTCACGACGCGCACCGCTCCCGTCGGCTGGACAGTCGCGGCGGGCGATAGTAGCTGTCGTGCCTTGCACACGGAGGCACGATGGAGACGAGCAAGACGGCCATCTTCGACATCTTCCGCAAGGAGCGCCAGTACTGCGTGCCGTTGTTCCAACGACCCTACGTGTGGTCCAAGGACAAGCAGTGGCAGCCGCTCTGGAACGACATCGTGGAGCGGGCCCGAGCGGTCCTCGACCACGAGGGCCGCTCCGGCAAGAAGAACGGCGTCGTGCAGAACCACTTCCTCGGCGCCATCGTCACCCGGCAGCTCGCGACGTTCGGCTCACACATCGACGCCGCCGAGGTCATCGATGGCCAGCAGCGCCTCACGACCTTGCAGATCGTGCTGGCGGCCTTCCGCGATTGTCTGGCGAACGCCCCCAGGCCGGAAGACCAAGGCCAGGATCCGCTCAAGGCGATCGTCAACGACCTCGCTCGGCTGACCCGCAATGAGGGAGTCGTCGGAGGCGCCCACGAGGTCTTCAAGGTCTGGCCGACGAACACCGATCGCACCGTCTTCGAGAAGCTGATGACGGCCGGCTCCCCAGCTGCCGCGATGGATGCGTTCCCGCTCAAACGACGCAAGTACGCACGGCAACCCGATCCGCGGCCCGCGCTTGTCGAGGCGTATCTCTACTTCCACGACGTGATGGACGGGTTCTTTACCGACGTCGAGGACGGCATCGACGCGATGATGGCGGCTCGCGCCCAGGCCCTCTACAACGCGCTCCGGCGGCATGTCCTGCTGGTACAGATCGAGCTCCAGAACGATGATGACCCGCAGGTGATCTTCGAGTCGCTGAACGCGCGTGGAGAGCCGCTGCTCCCATCAGACCTCATCCGTAACTTCGCGTTCATGCGAGCGACGGCCCAAGGCAAGGACCAGACGGAACTCTACAACACCTTCTGGCGCGAGTACGACGAGCGCCCAGTGACCACGCCTGGGAGCAAAGCCGAGGAACGTTTCTGGAAGCGCCGTGTCCGCCTGGGTGGTGCGAAGCAGCCCATGCTGGACATCTTCATCTACCACTATCTCCAGTCGCAGATGGACGACGAGATCAGCGTCGGCCGACTGTACCGAGCGTTCCGAGACTGGTGGGAGGGGACCGAAGAGCGCGACGCGGAGGATGCGCTCCTGTTCATCCGCACCCACAGCGACGTGTTCGCAAACCTGGTGGAGCCCAAGGACGATTTCCCGTGGGCCGCGTTCGCACGACGCCTCAAGGGGCTCGACATCAGCAGCGTGTACCCGATTCTCCTCTTCCTCATGGTCAGCGCCGGCGATCGTGTCGATCCCGACGCGCTGCCCGGCATCTTCTGCGACCTGGAGTCGTATCTCGTACGCCGTTTCGTGTGCAACCTCCCCACCAAGAGCTACGTGAAGGTCTTTGTCGGCCTGCTCCGACGCCTGCACGCCGCGGACAAGATCGACCGCGGCCTCGTGAGCGACTACCTCGCAGAAGGCCACTCCAGCGCGATGGTCTGGCCGGATGACGCCCTCTTTGAGCGCCATTGGCTGGATCGACCCATCTACAACGAAGTGCAGAGCAGCCGCGTCGCGCTCATCCTCCAAGCGCTGAACCGACAGCTCCACGGCGTGAAGCAGGAGAACATCCAGTACATTGGCCCACTCTCGGTCGAGCACGTCATGCCGGTCAGGTGGGAGACCGCGTGGCCCGCGCCGGCTGAGGTCGAGGTCGTCGACGGGCACGAGTCGGCGATCGAGCAGCGAAACCGCGTCATCCACACGTTCGGAAACCTGACACTTCTTACCCAGGCCCTCAACTCGTCGGTGAGCAACGGCCCCTACGCCACCAAGCGGCCCGAGATCGCCCAGCAAAGCCTCATTCGCATCAACACCTGGTTCCAGGACGCCGAGACCTGGGACGAGGCAGCGATTCGGACCCGTGGCCGCCGACTCTTCGAGGAGGCGCTGGCTCTCTGGCCCCGCCCACCCCGCGTCGACGGAACCGTGGCCGCGAACCCCAACACGTGAGGCAAGGACGAGGACGAGGACGATGCACGACAGCCCCGCTCCATTCGCGAGGGCGGGGCTGCCGGGCCGTCAGGTAGGCGCTGCCTACAGATGCGACACCGCTGCGGCCGCCCGAACCACCGCGGAAATTGCCCGTCCTCGTCCGATCCGTTATCGGCCCAGACGCCATGCGAGGCGTGGCAGGGGTGGGCGCCCTTGCACATTCAAGCAAGGCGCAGTCAGCACGTCAGCGCACGCCCCAGCGCCCGCGCCGCGAGTGTCGGATGTCGCGTATCCACCACCTCCACTGACTCCCCCTTCTTGCGGAGCGCCGCTTCGAGGCGGTCCGCGTCCCTGCGGGTCCCATCGACGAGCCGGACCACCTTCGTGCCTGCGAACAGGGTCCCGTCGTCGAGCCCGATCACGCGGCCTCCATCGAGGTGTTCGCAGGGCGGCTCAGCGCGCATCGATGCGTCGGCTTCGAGCACCGAGCGTAAAACTGGCCACATCGCGTCGGTGAACAGATCTGCGTCGCCGTCCACCGTCGTCTCGTCCCAGCCCTCCGTGTTGACCAGGTCGCTTTGGGCGACCTCAACATCGCCAAGCGGCACGATGAAGTCGGCGAACAGCCGGCGCTTGGCCTCGAGTAGCTCCGCGAGTCGCTCCTCGACCGTCACGCCGCGCGGCGAACGTGCGGTTATCGTGTGCACATGGACTGGGCGGACCTGCCCAATGCGGTAGCAGCGGTCCGTCGCCTGGTTCTCGACCGCGGGGTTCCACTCGCGCATGTAGTGGATGACGTGGTTTGCCGCCGTGATGTTGAGGCCAACGCCGGCCGCACGCGGAGCCAAGACGATGCACCCGAAGCCCGGGCGGCTCTGGAACAAGTCGACGAGCCTCAACCGCTCGGCCGAGTCATCGAGGCAACCATTGATAACGAAAGGCCGTGCAACCTGGTATCGGCGAGCGACTTCGTCCGCGATCCAACGTTGGACGGCCTTCCGGTTCGCGAAGACAAGCGCCTTTTCGCCGCGCGCCGCGACGTCATCCAGGAGCTCGAAGAGCTTCTGACCCTTTGGGAAAGAACTCGCCGCAAGCGCACGGAGGTCGTCGAACCACGGAGTCAGGTCTGGATGCGCGCACATCCCGAACAACCGCGGGAGGCTCCCCAGGGGCTTCTCGCGTCCGTCAACTACCGACCGGATGACGGCGGCGTACATGAGTTCCTGCTCATGCGAGAGCGGGACGACGTGGTCGTGCCGGTGGATCGGTGGTAGCCCCTGGAGCGCGTCTTCTTTGAGCCGTCGCATGAAGACCGGCTTGATCGTGCTCGTTAGCTCGTCGGCGAGTACCCGGCGCTGCACGCTATCCGCGCCGTCGCCGAGTGGTTTCATGAAGCGGGTACGGAATTGTCGGAGTGGCCCAAGCAGACCGGGTACAGCCCAGTCGTACAGAGTCCACAGGTCTCGTAGGCTGTTCTCGACAGGGGTACCCGTCACGGCGAGCCGGAAGCGCGCTTGAAGCGTCCTCAAGACGCGAGCGATCTGGGTCGTTGGGTTCTTCGCCTTCTGGGCTTCGTCCAGGATGACGGTGTCCCACTTCACCTTCGCGAACGCGATCTCGTTGACGCGTAGGGTCTCGTAGCTCGCGACGACGACGCGCTGGGTTTGCAGTGCGGATGCGGACATCGCCGGCGACGCACCGCGCAGGAACTGACCTTGGATTTGCAGGCACGGCAGTCGTTCCTGGAAGAACCGCCGTGCCTCCCTCATCCAGTTGGTCAGAACGGCGACTGGTCCAACGACCAGATGGGGGCCGGGACGCCCCCCTTCGAGCATGTCCGAGAGCAGCGCGAGGACCTGAAGCGTCTTCCCGAGCCCCATGTCGTCGGCGAGCAACGCCCCCCGCGAGCCCCCTGGCGCCGTCGCGAGCGCATGCAACCATGAGAATCCGACCAACTGGTGGTCGTGGAGTTCGAACCCTGGCGCCAGCCCCCGCGGCTTCCTCGGAGGTGTTCCGCCCGGCGTTACCTCCGACTGCTCGAACTCGAGCTCCTCGATGTTGTAGATGATCTGAAAACCTTGTGGCTCCGCCCGTTCCGGCTTGAGTCCATCCAGGCGTTCGCGTGCCGTGGCCACTGCCTGGCGTAGGAGCGCAGTCAGCGGCATGAGCGCGTCCCGGTTGGGGCACGGGATAAAGGCCGAGCCGTCGGCGTCCGCCGCAGCGATAGCGGTCTCCAGGGTGCGTACGACGTTCTCGTCCCTCAGATCGAGGGCGAGCGACGTGTCGACTCCATCGTCGAGCACGAGAGTTGTGTCGAAGTCCCACCAGTCCCGTCCGCCGAGTTCGCCTGGTTCGAAGCTCACGTCGAGCACCACCGGGCCGAAGCCCGTCACCCGCTCCGACAAGCCGGAGAGGTCGAGGTTCTCTCCGAGGATGTCTTGTGGCCGCGTCATGATCTGCGCGACCCGACGTGGCGTGAGCATCTGTGCGGCTTCGCGGCGGACATCTGCAATCGCGGCCTGCGCGCGACTCGTGAAGACGACTCTCGTTGCGACGCCATCTGGGTCTCGGTACGACACCACCTGCTCGGCCCCGCGGCTCCGCCGCAGTTGTCCCCACAGCGTCTCGTTTGTGATGCCCTCGACCGTTGGCATCATGCGATATCGTCCTGGTGCGGCCTGGGCAAACATCGGTGCCACAGCGTCGACGCGAACGAACCGACTAGACCGCAAGCCTGGCCCGAGTGTTACCGAGGCATCGCCGCCGAGCACCGCCGACGTCACCCGCTCGGTGTGCGCCAGGTCGGTGCTTCGATTTGCTCCCAGCCCCTCGACGCCGTCGAGCGAGTCGAGTACCTCCAGTTGTGATGCGGTAATGCGCCAGTCGGACTCCCGCCACCGGACGATCCCCGGTGACAGCCGCTCGGGTGGCGGGTCAACTCGGTAGCCATCCCGGCCTACCCACTCGCCTAAGAGCGCGTAGCGAGTCCGTCCTGCCACCCCACGAACGGCTACCGACAGGGTCATGGGCACTGTGGGAGGCATGAGCTGGGCCAGAGGCGCCTCGAGCGCGGAGCGGTCTTCCTCGGAGAACGTCCCGTCGAGCGCCGAAAGCCGGGCCGAAACCTCGTTCAGGTCGCACGCTTCGTCGAGCACGGAGAGAGCGACGCGCCACGGAATGAAGCCCTCGTCACGCAGCGCCGCGGTTGCCACTGTGGAGAGCGGCACCCCTGAAAGTTCAAGGTGTACGCCACGCTGGTCGTAGGAACTCACGCAATCCTCCACCTTCAGCAGCCAACTACCGCCGGCTCCACCCTGCCGCCCACTGTGCGATGGCCTGTCCGGTCCGCGTCTGCCAGTCCCCCGCGTGGATGATCCGGTCCTTGAACGGGTACACGACCGCTCCGATTTTCAGGTGATATCCACGCTGCTTGAAGCTCCCCGCCCTATTTGGAAGGTTCGCTGGCCGCCTCACCGACGGTGAATGCGCGGGCACTCCGTACACGTACCCCGCGTTGGCGTAGTCTCCGAACTCGACGACCAGGGTCTCCCCAATCACGATCAGACAGACCGCCATCTCATCAAGGTCCACGAAGCGTGCGTCGCGGATCCGGTGCGCTTGCTTCTTCCAGAACTCCCCCCGGTCCGACTGCGTCGCCTGCTGCTCAAAGAGCGCGAGAATCTTGACAATCTCATCTCGGATGAGCAGCCAGTCGAAGACCTCACGCCCCCGATCGGACACGCCGTCCCAGCGCGCAGCGTGAGTGTCCGGCGATCGGAGCGTCGAGAAGACCCATTCGGTCAGGTGCTTGGTCTCGGCGTCATCCGGGAGGTTGTATGGTGCGGTTACGCCGCGCCCAATGGCGACGAGTTGGCGGTCCGCAATGGCCGCTTGGGTTCGGGTGTCGCGGGGGCGAGCCCATTCTCGCAGCTCAAGTGGGGACCCAAGGGCCCCCCAGAACCGGTCAGAGCCGTGCACCAACGCGTGCAATAGGAGCTCATGGCCGAGTCTGCTGTGCAGGACGACGCCGAGTCTGTCCCCGACGGTGTCGATGGAACCAAGATTACGCTCGAGCCCTCGAAGGCAGAACGCATGCGGGGCTACCAGGGCTCTGCGCCGTTCGGGTTCGGTGCGGGGCAACCAGTCGGGCATCACAAAAGGGCGTGAGCGAGCGTCGAGCGCCGACGAGAGCGCCACAGCGATCGCGGCGCGCCGCGATGGCACGTTCTCCCACAGCGCGAGCAGTTCTCGGGCTCGCGCGTGTGGTGAACCGAGAACGAGCCTCCCGATGAGGTCACGCTCCGTGTCGTCTGGGCGTTCCCCGAGGATGTACACGAGACATCGGCACAGCACCGACGACGTCACCTCGACCTGTGCGCCTGCTTTCGCGCTGGCAAGCAGCTTGCGCGCCTGCTCGAGCTGCGACGGCCGCGGTTTCACGCCGGCTCCCCGGAAAACACGCTGGTTCAGGCGCCGCAGTCCGACGGGCCGAGGTAGCGAGAACGTCGCGAGCGTCGGGATGGGTGGCAACGATGTCACGGGACGGTCTCCGGGCAGCCGAAGCGCTCGCGCTCGGCTAAGAGGGTGTGTCCTTGGCTCAGGAGTCCCTTTGCGAACGAGGAGTCGGGCGTCACGAGCAACCCGCAGATCCGCTCACGGACGAGCTCGAACGGCCGGCGGAGGGCACGCTTCTGCCACCGTACGCGGAGCGCCAGGTTCCGCGCCGCCGCGCAACTCCCGGGTCCCTCGCATCCTGCTTCCCGCCATTCTTGGGGACCGGCCTGGAAGCGGCCGAAACTCGGACTCTCGATCCGGACGCGGCTCATCATCACCTCGAGCGCGTCCCACTGGTCCTCATTCGCGTCTGCGACCAACGCGATGAGGTTCCCGAGCGCCTGCCGAGCCCGCTCCGCACCAAGGTAGGCGTTCTCGACGAAGCTCAGCGCCACGGGTGTGGGGTAAGTCACCCCGTAGCCGCCGGCCCGGATGCTCGGGGTACCGCCTCCGAGCGGGATCTGGTCGGTGTTTCCTTCCAGGACGAGCGCCTCGATCCCCGCCCGCAAGACCGGGACAGCCATGTCGAGGCTGTGGACCCCAACACCGGGGCACAGCCGCTTGCGCCTCTCACTCACCGCCTCGGGGACGTTGTCCTCGGGGGTGAGACAGTGCGCGAGCTTCAGGAAATTGTCCCGACACGTGAGCAGCGCCTGACGACCCTCAACGCTGAGGACGAACTGCCCCGACTCGTACAGACTGGCCGCAGCCCGTCCGCCGTCCGGCGTCGCGATGACCAGCTCACCTCGCTCAGTCATACGTAACCGGCAGTCGCCCTCCTCGAAGACCGCAGTGAGCCAGTTCTCTGCGTTATCCTGAGCGAGTACGAGGTCGTACGTCGTTTCGAACAGCTCCATCAGCTCAATGGCGAAGGTCCCTCGCTCGGACTCGAGCGCGGCCCTCTCGAGAGTCACGGACTCAAGCGCCTCTTCCGTGAGCTGCCGTTGCTTCATCGCATCCTCGAGTGCCTGCTCGGCCCGCTCCTTCGATTGAGCTAAGTCGGTCGTGAGCCTGTTCTGGTCCCACAGGAGAATGACCAGAATCAGAACGAACACCGCCATGAGCCCCATCGCCAGGTCGGCGTAGCTCTGCCACAGGGGCTGACCTCTCCGGCGTCCCATTCACGTCCTCGCTATGCGGCTCGCGGTGGCGGGTTTGAACGCTCGATGCTCTCGACCCGCAAGCTGATCCGGTCGGCGACTCCGATGAGTTCCTCCCCGGCCTCCGCCAACCCTCGAACCGACTCGCTCAGCGCGCCATCGAACGCGGACAGCGCATCGCGCAGGTGCGCATGCATGGTAGCGCCGAACACCTCGAGGGACTTCCCGCTGGCTTCAGCCCAACGCTGCATCTGCACCGTCAGAGGGCCGAGGCCAGCGGCTGTGGCGTTGAGGTTCGCGCTCGCTGTTCGGAGGCCGGTCGTGATCGCGAGGTTCGTCTTCTCGAGAGTCCCGCGTGTGGCGGCGAGCTCGGCCAGCCCGTCGTCCATACTCGTGACGACCTCCTCGAGCTGTTGCGTGAAGCCAATGACCTGCTTCAGCGCAGGCGTGAACGACGTGACGACAACTCCGAGCTCCCTCGTCGCTGCGCGCTGCTGTTCGAGCTGTTCGCGTTGGAGTTGGGCCTGCTTCTCGAGTGCCTCGAGTGACTCGCCTACGGTCGCGCCCCAGCGCTCGAGTTGGGCCGCCACAGGTGCCAGCGAGTTCGCGGCTCCAGCCAGCTCCGCGGTCGCGGCGCCGAGGCCAGCGCGAATCTCCCCGGGTACGACCGCGAGCGCGTCTCGCGTGGTCCTGAGCTCGTCGAACAACAGCTCGAGGGAGCGGACCGTCGACGCCAACTCGCGGTGGCTACCGACGATGGACTCGAGGGCGGGCGCTATCCTCTCCGCGGCCTCGCCCATGGTCGTAGCCGTGGTTTGGTGGCGCTCGAGGAGGTCGACGTGGATCCTCGCTTGCTCGCCAAGCGCGCCAACGACGTCGGAGAGCGTATGCAGGGTGGCTTCGAGGGGCGTCAGTGCGCCTTCGATTCCCCGACGCATTGCCGTCGTCGCCTCGGTGAGCGCGTCAGTCATCTGGCTTCCGAGGTCGGAGACCCCATCGCGGACGCGGGCAACTGTACCATCGAGGGTCTCTGCCATGCTCGTCGCAGCGCTCGCGAGCGACGTTGCGACATTGGCGGAAGCCTCGCTGAGCTTGTCGGAGAAGGCGCTCGACGTACTCTCGAGTGAGGATGCCAATGCTTTCGACGCCGTCCCGAGTGAGCTCGCAACGGCGCTCGAGGATTCGCCGAGCGTGTTGGCGAAGGCCCTGGAGGTGTCCCCGAGCGAGGAAGCGAGCGAGCTCGACGCCGTCCCGAGCGTGTTCGCAACGGCGTTCGAGGACTCGCCGAGCGTCTTCGCGAACGCGGTAGATGTGTCGCCCAGCGATGACGCCAACGAGCTCGACGCCACGCCAAGCGTGCTGGCGAGAGCCTTGGAGCTGTCCCCGAGTGACTCGGCGACCGCCGTCGACGCGTCTCCGAGCTTTGCCGCGAACGCGTCCGAGGTCTCGCCGAACACCTTGTTCATGTGCTCGCCGGCGCCCTCGATCCCCTCTCTGAATGTGGAGACCGCACCTGCGACGTGCGTCTCGAGGTCGCGCGTCACCGCTGAGAACGCGCTCGTCATCTGCTCGTTCTGGGCCGCCATCTTGGTGACGCTGTTGTCCAATCCGGCTACGAACTTGTCCTTCAGCTCCTCGACGAGCGCAAGGAGCATGTCCTCGGAGCGCACAGCCGCGTTCTCGATCTGTTCTCTGACGGCCCGCTCGATGCCGTGCAGGATCGGGGAGAGCTGCCCGACGATGACCTCACCAGTGCCGCGCGCGATCTCGTCTGCGAGATCGTTCGTCATTTCGCCAAGAAAGTCATTCGCCTGCTCGTGGAGGTCCTTGATCTCTCGTAGAGCCGAGGTCTGCTGACGTAGGAAGAACTCTTGGCTCGACCGCGGGATGCACCGGTCGAGCTCGAGGCGAAAGAGCGCCATTGCGCTGCCCAGGGCACTATCCGACTTGTGGTTGAACCACGTCATCAGGGATGCCCCGATGAGGCCGATTATGCTCGTCCAAAACGCCGACGCGAGTCCAGCGATCACGCTTGGAATCTTGTCGACGATGGCTGTGCTGTGCTGCGCGATCTTCTGCACTCCCTCGACGGCTAAGCCTTGGCCGTCCTGCGCAACCCCTTGGAGTTGTCCGAGCCCAACGGCGATACCAATGAAGGTCCCGAGCATTCCGAGGCCGACCATGAAGCCCGGCAACTCGTGGATGAAGGAGTAGCTGGGCTCGGCCCGCCACACGCTCCCTTTGATGGCGCTCGCGAGCCCGTCGTCTTCGAAGAAGCGGCTCGCGTCCATGACCTTGAAGTAGCGCCCATCGCGGTCCACGAGACTCCGTCGGAATTCCTTCCAGACCCCGATGAGATACGGCTCGGTGATCTCACTCTCGAATGAATCGAGCTTGATAGGAGGGATCCCTCTGTCCGCGTCCGCTGGTTCGTGTTGCCGGGCGATCCTCCTCGCGGTCGTCACGACTCCTTTCGCGGCAAGGTGGCCCCGGCCTCGCAGGTGCCCGCCCACCAGCGCGAGCGAAACCACGAGTGCGAAGACCACCCACGTCACGGGGCTCGACATCGCGTCAACAAGCGACGCGATGAGCGAATGACCTGATGCGAAGGTCACCACGCCGACCAGCACGATGATGATTATCATCGCGGCCGCTGTGCCGGTCATGCTGGGTTGGCGAAGCGCTGCCGCGGTTGGGATGGTGGCTTCGCTTGGGTTGCTTTCACTCACGAGCGTCTACTCCCGCAGGATAGCACCTAACGAGGATCACGCCTCGGTCAACGGACTGCGGGGCAACCCGATGGCCTGACGAGGTCGGAACGCCAAACCTCGGCCGAGACGCATAGTTGTGGCGGCGTCGAATCATGCTGCATGGCAGCATGGCACAGCCCCGTTCCGAGCGCGACCCGCCAAGTTCGGGACGAGGTCGAATGCTTCGGGGCGTTGTCCTGCAAGGCTCGCGTGACCCACATAGGGGCGCGCTGGGGGGCACGGGGACTCCAGGGCCGAAGAGAAGGACTGGGGGCCCGAACGACCCTCCTCCGGATCTTGCTACCACCCCCATGTCGCCGAGTCGTGCACTGAACATCTGAATTCGCCGCGGTGGTCGCACTCCACCGGTGCTCGCTCTCCAGCAGCCCAATTCGCGCGGAGGCTGTTCCAATTCGAGAGGCCATGATGAGCGTGTCGATCAACCGATCCCGGTCCCTGCTTCCCGTGACAGCGGGGCATCAACAGGACATCATCCCGGCGCAAAAAGAGAAAAACGAACGAGCGTGCTCCTCGAAAGTGGCGACGCGTGACACCGGAGAGTGCCATTGTCACACGGGGCGATTTTGGTTGGTCTCGAAGGTCTCGAAGGTCCGATGTCGGTGTACGTCGACCTGGAGATTAGCGAGTCAGGCGAGGTGGCGCTGTCCGGCCAGGAGTTGAGTTCCGCGCCCAACGGGTTGTTAGGAGGTTCCGGGTACGAGTATTGGCTGACGGTCCCGAGCGCGGAAAAAGACCGCTTCATCGTCGCCCTGTTGCTGTGAACCCGCGAGCCCCTACTTGAGGACGGGCTGCGAATCGTGTATTCGACGATGTCGACGGTGCAGGTGCCGGCCTGCATTGTGCACTGACTCGGGAGCACCACCCCAAGAGCCGAAGAAAAGGACGCACGATGGCGATGTCGACGAGCCGGAGACCATCGCACCGACACGAAGCTGGTCCGACTTGGTTCGCCGAGGCACGCGACGCGGTCGCCGCGGAACATCGGGTATGTAGCCGGAGCCTTCGAATCGCCGCTCACCGCGTGGATCGCCCGCTCGTGACCGACCAGAGCATCGTCCGCGTCCACGTCGGGCGCGTCGAGCTCGACTCGAGTTGGGAGGGGGGCTTCGCGTTTCGCCCCTTGGACTTCGATGACATCGCCGGTCCCGGCTCCTTCGAGGCGTCCCGGTACGCATGGAGCGGGACGGTCTATGAAATCGATGCCGACGCTGGGGACATCTTCATCGGTCTCAAGGACGGTTCGGGCGCGCCGACGCCCGGCGACTTCATCGTCAAGCCGTTCGAGTTCACGCGGTTCCTCCATGAGGTCTATCAGCAGGCCGGACGGGGACCTGCGGGGCTCATCGGGGCGGCGCTCGGCCTCTCGGCTGGCACGGTCCCGGCTGTCTCAGTTCCAGCATCGCGTCTCGGAGTGCCTGCGCTCGAGCCGCTTTGGGGGCACCGCTGGACCGTGCTCTGGGGTCCGCCCGGGACCGGCAAGACCCACAGCCTCGGGGAGCTCGTCGCGGCTGCCTCCGCGCGGTCCGGCGAGCGCATTCTGGTCGTCTCCACGACGAACAAGGCTACCGATGGCGCCGCTCTGAGTATCGTTGGCGCGATGCGTCGCAGGTCACAGAAGGCGGATCTCACGAGGGTCCTTCGGATTGGCGCCGGTGCCGACCTCACGCGCTACCGCGCCGCGGACGCGACGGAGCTCCTCGACGGCGGCGAAACCGCAATCCGCGCCGAGCTGAACGCGAAGCGCCGTGAGTTGGACCGCGTAACGCGACCAGAGGAGCGCGCCGCGATCAAGCGAGAAATCGAGGCGCTACGCAAGCAGCTCCGGGAAGCCGACCTGGCGCTCTTCGATCCCGGACACCAGGTCGTCATTGCGACCGCTTTCAAGGCAGTACAGATCCTCGCCGACGCTGAACAGTCTCCGGTGATGGGGGGCCCGCCGCCTTTCTCGACGGTTATCATCGACGAGGCTGGGTTGGTCTCGAGAGCTGCCACGGCAGCGCTCGCCCTCCACGCGGGCACCCGCGTCATCCTTGTCGGGGACCCCCGACAACTCGCGCCGATCTCTCGCGTGGCGCGCGTCGAAGTACCGCGCAGGATGCGGTGGCTTGGAGAGAGCAGTCTCGCACACCTCACGCCCACGACGCTCACATCGTCGACGGTGATGCTCACCGCGCAGTGGCGTATGGCGCCTCAGATCCGCGAACTCGTGTCCAACTACCAGTACGACGGCCGGCTCGAGGACGCCCCACCGATCCCAGCGGTCGCCGCCGGCGCCGACCTCGATCCTCTCTTGAAGTCGCAGCCTCGGGCCTTGTGGTACGTCCTCGACGAAGAGGCATCGTCCCCGGCCGCCTTCCGCGCGCAGCGCCCCGAACGCGGCGGCAGTTGGCACCGGCCGATGACCATCGATGTGCTCCGCCAAGTGTTCGACGCGCACCCGAAGCTCGCGCGCGGACCGGGGCTCTTCGTGTCGCCGTTCGTCGCCCAGGGGCGCGAGATCCGTCAGTGGCTGGCGAACCACCCCGTCGCCCGCGACCACTGGCGGGCGTCAACGATCCATGCTCAGCAAGGTGCCGAGGCCGACTACGTGATCTTCGACACGGTGCACGCGTCGAGCACGGCGTGGCCCACGCACGAGTGGATGCGACTCGTCAATGTCGGCTTGAGCCGCGCCAAGCAGGTCGTGCTTCTCATCGCGAGTCGCGACGAGATGCAGCAACCATTCCTCGCTTCCCTCGTCGACCACATCGCTCCGCGCGTTCTCCGCGGCCGCGGCCCTCGAACGCGTTGGGAGGCCGTGCCCGCCAAAGTCGCCCACGAACCCTCGGCCAAGGTCCGCGCGTCGGACCCCACCACGCTCGGCGCCCAGCTCGACGACCGGGGCTCCATGCTGAGGCTGTTGAGCGCGGAGCAGGAGCGCCTCTGCAACATGAGGATGGACGGCGGCCCGCGCCTCGTGCGCGGCGTCGCGGGCAGCGGGAAGACGGTCGTCATGGCATCCTGGGTCGCGCGGACGCTCGAAGAGAAGCCGCGTGGCGCGCTGTGGATCGTGTACGGAAACGCAGCCCTGAAGGGCCTGCTCGACGGCATGGTCAGCGACGCCCTGCGGGTGCGTGGCCTCGACCCAGCCACGAAGCAAGTCTCGTACTTTCACATCAAGGAGCTTCTTGGGCTCTTGATGCAGGCCGCGGGGGTCTACTATCGGGGTGATCCCTTCGACTACAACACCCAGGCGGCCCGCTACCTCACGAACGTCGGCAGACCAAAGCCCTTGTGCGACGCCGTGTTCGTCGACGAAGGCCAAGACATGGGCCCTGAGACGCTCCGCTTGCTCCACCAACTCGTGAAGCCGGTCGACTCGGCTAGCAACCGGCGGCAAGCGGTGATCTTCTTCGACAACGCCCAGAACATCTACGGACGCGGGACGCCCCAGTGGTCAGACCTCGGGATCGACATGCGAGGCCGCTCCACGGTCATGAAGGAAAGCTTTCGTTCGACGCGGCCCATCACCGAGTTTGCGCTCAATCTGCTGTACCGGCTTCTCCCACCGCGTGAAGACCCGGACCATCGCGAGCTGCTCGAGCGTGGCCTCGTCGTAGAGGGTCACGCCGGCAAGCGTCCGTGGTGGCGGGTCAGGTTCTGCCACGTCGACGGGCCTCGGCCTCAGGTCGAGCTGTTCGGTTCCCGGGATGCCGAGCTGGAGACGCTCGGCCAGCAGATCGAGAAGTGGATTCGCAACGAGGGTGTCCGCCCGCGCGACATACGGATCATCGCCAACAGGCTCTCCCACTGCGGCAAGATCGAGGCCACCCTTACTCCCGTGGTGAAGCGCGCGGGCGCCAAGATCATCGCCCAGGCCAGTGAACAGCTGACCTCGAGCGATGACACCATCGTGGTCTCGACACCCCACTCCTTCAAAGGGCACGACGCCGAGATTGTCGCTGTCGCCTGCGCCGACGGGTTCGTGCACAAAGCCGGCGGCATCCTCGCCACGAACCTCTATGTCGCGATGACCAGGGCGCGCTCGGTGCTCTGGGTGTCCGGCAAAGGTTCGGACGCGAATACCGAGGGCGCGAGGCTCACGCGCATCATCCAAGACATCGATCGTTGCCTCCTGGTCGCCGAGTCCGACCGCCCGCCCGATGGCGACGGCGCGCCGCTCGAGAGCATCCCTTCCCCGAAGTCAACAACGTCGGTCCCCACGCCATCAGCACTGCCCGCCCGCGCGCCCACAGTCAAAGCGGCGGCGCCGGCCAAGAGCCACGCAAAGAAGGGCAGGGCGCCAACCCCAAAGCGGTCGGTGGGCCCCGGGTGTCCTATCTGCAACGCCCCAATGGGAACGGCCCAGCTCGCGCGCCACATCGTCGCCTCCCACCCGCTCGACCGAAGCTCGAGCGCCGGCGGGTTCGGTCGCTGTCCTGTCTGCCGCTTCGAAGTGCGGGCCGACCTCTACGAGAAGCACCTGGCTCGCCACATCCGGAAGTTGACGTCTCGGCCCTGACAGCGGGGTTCCACCCGTCCCCGGAACACCCGGCCGGCGAGCGTGCATCAACCTCTGCCGCGGTTGGCAACCCCCGGCCGCCCGCGTATCGTGCCCCCGAATCCCGACGGGTGCGCGGTTCGCAGCCGGTCCAGCCGAGGCGACATGGACGTCTTCCGATACAGCGACGACCTCATCGATGGCTACAGGCGCTCCGTCGCCGGCTTCGTCTACCGGCTGGGGGCACCCACCGGCGCCCGCGTGGTCCACCTCTTCGACGCCGAGGACCCCGCAGCGTCGACCGCCGTCGCCGGCCCCGACGCCGATGGCACCATCGCCATCGCGCTCCGAGCCACGGCACCCGACGCGCTCGACCAGCTGGTGGCACTGCTCGACCTTCCCCCCGCTCCCGAGGTCTGAGCAATGCTCCTCTCACGCGACCTCTTCGCCCAACTCGCCACCCTCGCCGCCACTGAGCAGGCACAGGCCAACGCCTTCATCGCCCGTTTCCAGGAGAACCCGGCCCACCCGGGGATTCAGCTCCACCGCGTCCAGAACCCCCACGGCGACGGCGTCTGGTCGGCCCGAATCAGTCAGGATCTCCGCGCCATCCTCTACCGGGACGGTGACCACTGGCTCCTACTCCACGTCGACCACCACGATGACGCCTACCGCTGGGCCGAGCGCCGCCGCACCGGCCGCAACGTCCAGACCGGCACCTTCGAGATCGTCGACATCCAAGAGGTCGAGCGCGTCCGCGAACGCGTCATCACCCGCACGGTCACCCAGGACCCGCCTCGCTTTGCGGCCCACTCGGACGACTACCTCCTGTCTCTCGGTCTCCCGCCCGAGTGGCTGCCCCTCGCTCGCGAGGTCAGGTCCGAAGACGATCTCGCCACCCTCTGCTGCGACCCCACGCTCGCCCCCGACGTCAGCGAGCGCCTTTTCAATCTCGGCCTCGGCGATCTGGTCGTCCCTCCGACCCCCATCGCCCCGGATCAGCCGGTTACCGCCGCGCCCGACCTCTCGCGGCGCTTCTACGCCCCCGAGGACGCCGACGCCCTCGCGCGTGCCCTCGCCGCGCCGCTCGAAACCTGGATCACCTTCCTCCACCCCGACCAGCGCGACATGGTCGCCCGCGACTTCTCCGGCCCTTCCAAGGTCAGCGGCAGCGCCGGCACCGGCAAGACCATCGTCGCAGTACACCGTGCCCACTACCTCGCCCAGACGGGCGAGCGCGTGCTCCTGACGTCGTTCACCAAGGCCCTCTGCCGAAGCGTCGAACGCCTCCTCGACCTCCTCTGTGACGCCACGACCCGCGAGCGCATCGTCGTCCGCACCGTCAAGGCCATCGCCTACGACATCGTCGACGCCGCCGGATCGCGCCGGCCGACCCTGCTCACGACGAACGCAGAGGTCCGCTCCCGCCTCCACCGCGCCATCGCCGACGCCCCCGCCGTGCCGTGGCCCTTCGACTTCATCGAGGCCGAGCTCGACCACGTCATCATGCCCCAGGGCATCACCACCTGGCCCGAGTACCGCAGCGCCCGCCGCATCGGCCGCGGCACCGGCCTCGGCGCCGCTCAGCGAAAGGCGCTGTGGCAGGTCTTCAGCATCTTCCTCGCCGCGATGCGCGTCGCCAACGAATACACCTTCCCGACGCTCAGCACCGCCGCCGCCGAGGCGCTCGCTACCGGTCAGCACTCCCCTTACACCGCCGTCATCGTCGACGAGGTCCAGGACCTCTCGGTCCCCGACATCCGCCTCCTCGTCGCTCTCACCACCGCGCACCCGGGCCACCTGATGCTCGTCGGCGACGCCGGCCAGCGCATCTACCCAGGCGGCTTCTCCCTCGTCCGCCTCGGCGTCGAGACCCGCGGCCGCTCCCGCGTCCTCCGCGTGAACTACCGGACGACCCATCAGATCCGCCGCGCCGCCGAGCAGGTCCTCGGCCACACCGTCGACGACTTCGAAGAGGGCACCGAGGACCGCCACGGCACCCGCAGCGTCATGACCGGCCCCGACCCGTCCCTCGTCCCCGCGTCGAACGTCGCCGAGGAACGTCGCGTCGCCTGCCAGACCGTCTCACGCATCTTGGCCGCGGGTCACGCGAGCGAGGAAGAGATCGGGGTATTCGCCCACACCCACGCCGAGCTCAACGCCCTTCAGAGCGCGCTCCTCGCCGCCGGTCACGACGTGTGCCGCCTCGACCCCAACGAGCCCGCCCGCGATGACCGCCCCGGCGTTCGCATGACCACCATGCACAACGCCAAGGGGCTCGAGTTCAAGGCCGTGATCGTCCACGGCGTCGGCGCCGACCGCCTCCCGACACGCCGCGCGCTCCTCATGCCCGACCCCCAGGACCGCGACGACGCCATCGCTCGCGAGCGCCGCCTCCTCTACGTCGCTATGACCCGCGCCCGCGACGACCTCACGGTCACGTGGACCGGCGAGCCATCTCCATTCCTCGCCGACCTGCTCCGCGCCCCCGCGCCCGCCTCCGCCTGAACGGTTCAATGGTCCCTACATGACCGCCTCGAGCGCCCGCTTCGACATAGGCAACAACGTCCGTGTCCCGATAGACGCCAACGCCGTCGTCGAGGCGGTCGTGCAGGGCCTGATGCTTCGCGGCAAGGACGCCCTCGGCAAGAACGCGACCTCCCAGCTCGCCGTCCCGGGCCGCTTCGCCCCGAGCGCCGAGCTCACCCGCGCCTGGCGCCACGCTACCAACCGAGCGGCTCAGCCGCACCGAGCCGCCTCGGTCACGCTGTTCGGCGAGTTGACGTACACGTACTGGCTCGCGCTCCCGACCGCGAAGAAGCATTGGGTCATCATCGCCCAGCTCGACAAGTACTATCGCGGGAGCGCATCAGCGGTCGCCGAACTCGTGACCATCTTCGGGCGTGGCGCATGAACTATCGGTTCGACGCCTGGATGTGACACGCTCGTGCATTGGCGGGCCGAGCCCTGCGGCCCCAGGTGACTCCTGAAGCCGCGGTCGGCGGCGACCTGGCGACGCTCGCCCATGACACCTTCCAGCGTTCGCGAGGGGGGATGGCCCCCCCGTGCTCCCCTTGAGGGCTTGCTTTGGATCGTGGTAGTCGAGCTTGTAGAAGCCGTTGGAGCGAGTGAGTCGGGGTGTGCTGAACAAGGTGCCCGCCGGACCAGGGCAAGGAGTCGCGACGTGCAGCCCCGAGGAATCGCAGAGCAACTCGTTGCTCAAACGGCGGCAGTCGACGGCGCCGCGAAGACCGGCGCACACCGTGGTACCGATGGCCTCGGAGGTCGAGAATGAACCCGCGCGAGGGCATGATGGCGGTCGTTAGGAACCGCCGGGCGATGATCACCGGCGTCCAGCCCTTCGACGCTGCGGAGGCGGGCCGCTACCACCTGGTCGAGGTGGAGTATACCGACGGCACCGGCGTCGAGACCGACCAGGTTCTTTGGGAGGTCGAGCTCGGAACTGATGTCCTCGAGCCCGCCGCGCTCCCGCGCATCGAGCACACTTCGCCGATGGAACCGCGCGAGTTCGACGCGATGGTGCGCGCGTCGCGTTGGTCGGCGCTGACCCCCTCTCTCCCGTTCTCCGGGCTCGACGAGGACAGGCCGCCATTGGCCTCGCCACTCTACGGCGCGATCTACCCGGAAGCGTACCAACTCGTGCCGGTGCTCCGAGCCCTCGAGATGCCCCGCGTCGCCCTGATGCTGGCCGACGCCGTCGGCCTCGGCAAGACCATCCAGGCCGGCATGGTCCTCCGTGAACTCATGCTCCGCCGCCGCATCCGGCGTGTGCTGGTTCTCTGCCCCGCCGCGCTCCGCACCCAATGGCGCGACGAGATGCAGGAGAAGTTCGCCCTACCGTTCGAGGTCGTCGACAGGCCCCAGACCCTCAAGCTGCAACGCGAAATCGGCATCGACGCGAACCCGTGGCGCAGTCACGAGCGAATCATCGCGAGCTACCACTACTTGAAGCAGCCCGACGTTCTCGAGCAGTTCCGAAGCACTAGCGAGCCGGGCGAGGACGGACGGCTCCGCTGGGATCTGCTCATCGTCGACGAGGCCCACAACCTCGCCCCCGCGAGTTTCGGGTCGGACTCCGACCTGTCGAAGATGCTCCAGCGCATCACGCCCTGGTTCGAACACCGGATCTTCCTCACCGCAACCCCTCACAACGGCCATACACGCTCGTTCTCGGGTCTCCTAGAGGCGCTCGACCCGGTGCGCTTCACACGCAAGTCCGACCTTGACGATGAAGACCGTCGTCGCGTGGGAGAGGCCGTCATCCGGCGGCTAAAGAGCGAGATCAACACATGTTACACCGACATCGGCGAGGCCCCGCGCTTCTCCGAGCGGCACGTCGAGGCGCTGCCCGCGCTTCACTTCGGCGCCCACGAACGCGCGCTTCACCTCGCCGTGCGCGACTTCCGACGTGCGTTGAAGAAGGCGCTGCGGGGTGCCGACCACCAAGACCGTACGGCGGCGAACTTCGCGACGGAGGTGCTGCAAAAGCGCCTTCTGTCGGGTCCGTGGCCGTTCGGCCAGAGTTGGCTCGCGCTCATCGAGGGGCTCGATACTCCTGATGACGCCGTCACCGCGGCGACGGTCGTGCGCGCTCGCAACGCCCACGCGGACGAGAGCGACAACGACGCCGAGCGGGAGAGCCGGCAGCGCCACGCCGAACGCACCGTGGGAGCCTGGCTGCGCCAATGGAAGCAAGCGGTTGCCGAGGAAATCGCCGAGGTGACCCGTCACGTCGCGGCGATCGGCGTGACGCGTGTTCCGCCGGGTCTCGACCCCGCATCCCACATGGCTGAGGTCGACGCCCGCGCTGTCCGAGTGAAGGCCGACGCTCGCCTGCGCGCTCTCGAGGCGCTGATCGATGGTTCCCTGAGGACGCCAACGGGGTGGCGGGACGACGAGCGCCTGATCGTCTTCACGGAGTATCTGGCAAGCCTTGACTACCTACGCGCCAACCTTCGCGCCCGCTATGGCGATGGGCCGTGGCTCATCACGCTCTACGGCGGCATGAACGACGTAGAGCGCGATGCCGTGAAGCGCGCCTTCAATGACCCGCGGGGCCCCGCGCGCATCCTCCTCGCCACCGACGCCGCTGGCGAGGGGCTCAACCTGCAACGCGCTGCACGCCACATGCTGCACTGGGACATCCCCTGGAACCCGGCCCGCATGGAACAGCGCAACGGGCGCCTCGATCGGCACGGTCAGGAGCGTGACGTTTTCATCTTCCACTTCGACAGCACCGACGACGCCTCGATGCGCTTTCTTGGCAAGGTCCTACGCAAGCGCAGCCAGACCCGCGAAGACCGCGTCATCACCGATGAGATCTTTTCGGACGCGATCCTCGCCCACTTCGCTGAGGACGAGGATGCCGCGGTCAGCGACGAGAGGCTCGACCGCGTCATCGGCCACGCTCACGCAACGAACGCCGATGTCGCGGATGACCTGCCGGCCGGCGCACCGCTGCCCGGCGCCGATGACCTCGCTCATCTCGAAGCTCTCAAGACCGAGCTCGATCTCTCACCGGCCAGCCTGCGCGAGACCCTCGAGACCGCCCTCGCGATCGAAGCGGGCCGTCCCCGCCTCGAGAACGACGGTCCGGGCCGCGAGCGCCTGGTGCACCCCGTGCCGGCCCTGTGGCAGGAACTGGTCGATCACACTCTGCGCGCCGGCGGGCCGTCTGGACCGATGCTCGCCCTCGTCTTTGACCCAGCACACTACGTACAGCCTCGCAACGGCCGGCCCGTCTACCTCCCTGAGCCCGACTCGCGCCTGCTGCACCTCGGCGACGCGCTCTACCACCGCGTCATGTCGACCTTCGCCCGCTACCGATTCCCCGGCGGGCCGAGCGCGGCGACGCGCTGGACGGTCCGTAGCGGCGACGTTCCCAGCGATGCGGATGCCCTTGTCCTGCTCACGGTCGAGGAGCTCGCGGTGAACGAGCTCCGCGAGCCGTGTCACCATTGGGTTCGGACGATTGTGCTGCCTGTGCGCGGCGACACCCTCGGGGCGGCGCTGTCCAATCGCCCTGCACAAGCCTCGGATGGGCCAAGAGCTCCCGGCGACCGCGACGCCGCACGCGACCTCTGGGATGAGGTCGCGGATGCCGTGAAGGCCCACGTGCGGAACCTCCAAGCCGAACTCACAGAGTCGCTCGTGCTGCGCCTTCAGGCGTCGGGCAAGTCGGTCCGAGATCTCGAGCGCAAGCGCTTCGACCGACGAAAGAAAGAGCTCGAGCGCGCGATCGGCGAGAACCAACTCGCAAAGATCGCGAAGGAAGCCGACAAGCTCCGGGAGAAGGCGCGACAGCTGGCCCTCTTCGTGGATATCGACCAGGAAGTCCAGAAGCGCCTCGCCGACCTCGACGCCGAGCTCGTCCTGCGGAAAGGCCACTACGAGCAGGTGCAGGAGCGACTCGCCGCCGAGGCCGAACGCACCCTGAAGCAGGTCCTCCCCAAACGCTACGCCTTGCGCGGCGAGGCACGCGTCTATCCGATTGCGGTTGAGATCCGCCTTCCCGAACGGTGAGAAGAGCAAATGGTCCCCCAGTCACCAGCTGAGCTGCGTGAGCACCTCAAGGAATCGATCGACCGCCACATCGACGGAGTGACACGCCTCGGAGCTGTTGTGGCGGAGCTCGAGCGGGCGGCCGACGTCGCGCGGCCGGTGGCCGAGCAGGCTCTCGACGACGTCCTTCGCTCAGGTCGTCGCGTGCGCGACGCGTTGCACGTCGCCCACGAGACGCTCAGCAACGACGGCCGCGCAGACGAGGTCTGGCCGGTAGACATGGACGATCTGCGGGCCCGCGTCACGGACGCCCTGGAGGCACTCGACGCGTTGGTGGTCGAGCTCCCTGAGCGGCGCATTCGCCTTCTGGCTGCGGAGCTGCGCAGTGGGCGATGCGTGGGTGGGTGGCGCGCGCGGAGATGGGAGGAGCAACGCGAGATGGCGGCAGCCGAGCTCGAGAGGATCCTGGCCGAGGGGGCCTCGAACACCACGGGCTTCGACGGCCCCGACGGGCCCGGCGAATCTTGGCTCCGGTGGTTCTGGGCCCTGGAGAACGGCACCCAAGAGCGAGTGATCGACGGCCTCGGAGGTGCGATGCCAGCGCTTGTCGATTTCCTGGCGACTGTCGACGAGCCAGCGTGGACCGCCGCCGGCCCGAAGGCGGGTGAAGCGGAAACAGACGAACCAGCTGACGCCGACGTTGCCGAAGATGAGGGCGGGTACACAACAGCGGCGTCGACTCAAGACGAAGTCAACATCCAGGACGCGTCGTCAGAGGGGGCGCCCCCTGACACCTTGACGCCGACGCTCCCCCGTCCCGATGCTGAGCCGCCCCGACCTTTCACGCTGGGCGGCTCAGCCGAACCTGCGAGGGTCCTCGCGTCCCAGCCCGAAGCGCTCGTCAGGGGTGACGGAGACCAAGCCGGCGTTGGGCCAGCCGACACAGGCGACCTCTCGGCGGACGTCGGTGTTTCTGCGGCGAACGAAACCCCGAGCACCGAGCAGACGCCCGAACGGCCTGATGACCGTCCGCCGCTGCAACTCGATGTCGGGAGCAAGGTGGTCGAAGCGACACCACGCAGGGACTTCGTTGCCAACTACTGGCTCGAGCCGGACGGCACAGCCGCTCCGGCGCCGTGGACGAAGGACGACTTCAACGAATCCATCGTGGATGCCCAGTCCCATGCCCTGCTAGCGGGGGAATGGGCCACGGCCTATGTCATGGGTGCCGCCGCAGCCGAGTTGGCACTCGACGAAGCCGCTCCGGCCTGGTTGCTCGACTGGACGCGTGCCTTCGCCCGTGGCCCGTCCGCCTCCCCTGAGCTGCCGGTAGATCTCGTTCGCCGTATCCGCGTCGCCATCGCGTCTGGCTCCGCCGAGCCGGCCTATCCAGGAACCTGGCTGGCGGCTGTAATGCTCGCCCTGGACACGAGCTCCTGCCCGCTCGCTGATGAGACGATCTCGGAGTTGTGCACGCAACTCCGACTCAATGAGGGCACCAGGGCGCTGCTTGAGGAGTGGCTCGTTCACCAGAGGATCTCGTCGGCGGCGGCGGTTCTGGAGCGGCAGCTTGCTGCCCCCCTGTCCGACACGGCGCTCGAGGCGGCACAGCACGAGGCCGCAGGCGCGTTGCATGAAGCGCTGAAGAGACTCTTCAGCGCTGCCGGAGGGACCGTGCAGACCACGCACTGCCGGCGTGCATGGGACAACTTCATGGGGGGCGCTGCGCCGACGTTGTCGCGTATCTCGGAATCTCGGCTCGAGGACTCGGATAGAAGCACCCTTGCGCGACTACGGGAGGAGTCTAGTGCGATCTTCGACCGTGGCGGAGCCAAGCTGAAAGACCGTCGCCATATGGACAAGGGCGTCGAAGAACTGGTGGTACTTGCGTCCGCTGTTCTGACGGCTCGCGACGCCCACGCGCGTGCGAAGACCGAGGCTCGGCGTGCAGCCAACGCACCCCGATTCAGTGACCTCGCCGTCGGCGCCGCCAGCTCCTCCACGGGTGGTGCACCAATCGACAACTGGATCGTGGGACTTGTGCGCAGCCACCTCGGCGTCGAGCGCCATGACATCGTGGAGCCCGTCTTCACCGCAGGATCGGTCTATGCCCGCCCGCTGCTGGTTGAGGCGTGGCCCGACTTCACTCCGAGCTCCCCGGAGCTCGATGCGCGACGCGTGAGCGAATCAGTTCGCGCCGCCGCTCGATTGTTGGGGCCGCCGGTCGTCGTCGCGGATGGCGAACTCGACGACTGGCTTGCCTCTCATCGTCCTGACCTACTTCCGACATCCGACGATCTCTCTCCAAGCATCGTCCGCGAACTCGAACGTCACCAACAGAGATCCGACGATGAGCTCCAGCAACTCGCGGCAGAGCTGAGGGAACTGCATTTGCGCCTCGCCGAGCTCGCCGATGGACAAGCCTCCATCGCGGCCGACGCGGTCGCGCTCACGGAACACGCGCTGGACACGCATCTGACCGCACTCGATCGCGCTTGGCTCTGCCACTGTCGCGACAAGCTCCGACGCCGCGCAGGCCAACTCACTGACCGTCTGGTCGCCGCGGCGCTCGAAGAGGGGCTGAGCCAGGCTGAAGCACGCCGAATTCTGGCATCCGGCGACATCGGCGCACTCCTCCGAGCGCTCGGCCAGCGGCCCCACAGTAGCGGTCCCCGGCGATATCGGGCCACGCTCTATCGCCGCGACGCTGCCAAGCGATGGCCGGACCCGCTCGAGGCCCTCAATCGGCTCATCGAGCCCGTCCAGCTCGACAACGACGTCAAGAACGTCGTGTCCCGATGGATCGACACGACATCAAAGCTGCGTCGTCGCCGCCTCAAGGACCAGGACGACGCGAAACTGCGCGAAGCGTTCGTCGAGCTGGTCTTCAAGGCGAGGGCGCTACGCCGTTCGAGCCACGTGCGCAACTACACGCCTCGTGGGGACAAGACGCACTACTCCCAGATCGACGTCGAGAGCGTCCAGTCCTGGCTCGTCGAGGGCGTCAACAACCCGACGTTCCTTCCCCAGATCTCGCGCTACCGGACCCTGTCGCTCAAGGTCTCGCCTCTGCCGAGCGTCTCGCCGGCCCTATCGCGTCGTATTCAGAGCGAAGCGACCAACCAGGAACTCACACTCATACTCGTGCCGGGCTTGCACGAAGAGCAGCGTCGTCAGATTCACGATCGCCTCGCCACCGCGTCACTCGCGGGCCCGGTCGCCCTTATCGATGACCTCGACCTGTGCCGCCTGCTGAACGTCGGCGGTGAGGCCCCGGATCCGCTCCTCGCACTCCTCGAGCTCGTTGCGGAGCAACAGCGGTGGAGTCGCTTCTGCCCGTACGAGGTGGTCGAGGGGCAACACGTACGTCTCGAGATGTTCGTGGGTCGCCAGACCGAAGCCGAGGCACTGGCAACCCGTGCAACGTACAGCCGCATCTTCTCCGGGCGACGCCTCGGGAAAACCGCCCTACTTCGGTTCGTCGAGGGCAACCCGAATCTGAAGACCTTGCCGTCGGGCAACAACCTCCGCGTCGTGTTCTGCTCCATCGCCGGCATGGAGACCGAGCAGGCTGTTGCGCGCGCGATCCTGAGCGCGGTCGGTGAACTGCTCGACGTCAAGAACGGCCTCGACGCTAGCGACCCGGTCGAGCATCTGAAGAGCACTCTGCCTCAGCGACTGGCGGAGCATCCAGACGTTAGCCTGCTGCTCCTGCTCGACGAAGCAGACACCTTCTTCGCCGCGCAGATCGAGTCGCCCACCTCGGAACGCCAGCAGTCCCTTTCCTGGTGGATGAGCCGACACGCCGAAGAGATCCGCGACCAGGCTGGACTCCCCCGCATTCGCTTCGTGTTCTGTGGCTACCTTCGGACGGACCAGAACCGCGGCGTCTGGGAGAACAAGGGGGATGTCCTCCTCCTCGGCCCGCTCGACGCGGACGGCGCGGTCGAGTTGGCCGCGGGTCCCCTTGCGCGTCTCGGCATCGACGCCCGCGAGCAGGCTGACAACATCGCCTTCCGATGCGGCTATCAGCCGGCGGTGATCATCCGGTTCGGGCTCTCACTGATCGAGCACCTCGAACGGACGCGACCAAGGCAGGACCGCGAGCAAGTGACCGTCACCGCGAAGGACGTGGTCGACGTGTTCCTTAGCAACGCGGTTCAGAACGCCATCTACGAGATCTGCTGGCTCAACTTCGTAGGTCACCCGAGAGGCAAGCTCATCTTCGCAGGGCTCTTGATGGAGCTTCAGGGCCGTGTCCCGAGCGCCGCAATCGACGACGCCCCGGAACGAATCCTCGCTCACATCCAGGCGGTGGAGGGGTTTGATCCGACCGAGCTTGGCGGCGAGGCGTGGGCGGACCTCGTCCGGCAAGAGCTCCGTGGGCTTGTCGATCGATCGTTGATCGTTCAGACCTCGCACCGGCCTGATGAGTACCGACTGCGGTTTCCGCACCACCTGCCTGTCCTTGTCCAGCGGGAACCGGCGCGACACATCCGAGATGCGCTGAAGAGGCTGCGTGCGAGCGGGGGAACTCAGCAACCCACCTGGCTGCTCAGCGAGTCCGTTCTCGAGTCCGTCCGCTTCTGCCTGAGCGACCTAGCAGTCGAGGCCGACGTCCGAGGCGCGGCCGTTGCGTCACACTGGCTGCCCCCCTTGGTCGACGCTGACAACGGTCTCGCACGCCGACTCGGTCTCGCTAACGGCAGCGACGGTACGCGCGTTCTCACCGGCAAAGCCGCGATCAATGCGCTCGAAACACTCGAGTCCAGAACAGAGCCGGTGCTGCTCATCGGTGGGTCGGAACTGGCTCGGGGCGCACAACGCCTCCAATCGCGGGCGGGCCCGATCGACCTCGCGCGCACGGGCCGCCTGTCGAAAGGCCAGGTCGACTCCTGGCTCCGTAGACGTCGTGCGGCGGAGTTCACGGCCCTGAATCCGCTCGATCCGATTATGCGGTGCACGGCCGGCATCCCGATCCTCGTCGCTCGATTCGATGAACTCCTAGCGACCGCCCACCCTGAAGCGCCAACGCTCGATGCCGAGGCGCTCAATGGGCTCGTCGCAGCACTCGAAGCCTCCTACGGCGAGATCGCCGCACAGCTCACCACCGAGGGAAGCGAGCTACACCTCACTCTGCGAGAGCGAGAGCTCATCCACATGGTGGCGCGTGCGAGCGAAGAGTTCGGCGACGACCTCGCTGCGGCGTTGCGCGCAGATATCATCGAGGCAGGGCCGAGACGCTTTGGCCCCCAGGATGGGGACGCGATTCAGGTCCTGCTCGCGTTGGGGCTTCTGCCCCGCTCGCCGACGCGTAGCGGTTCACCGCTGGACGAGGTTGCCCCCCTGCGGGTCGATGACCCGGTGCTCCGCATCGTACCGCCGAGCGCCGGATGAACATACTCGTCCACGTGGCGGGTTGGTCGCGAACCTGGCGGCTAATCGAGGCGCGACGCCTCACCGACTGGATGACAGACGGCCCGTGGGACACCCTAGCGGCCCCGCTCGTGGTCCAGGCACCACGAGCAAATGAAGGAGACTTCATCGATGTCCTGCGAGGTGAAATCCGTCGTGCTGCTCCTGATGGCGGGTATGTGCGCGTTGACGAGCTCGACGCCGAGCTGTGTAGCGGAGGCGCGGCCGATTCACTGTGGCGCTGGCTCGGGTTGCCGGCAGGGAGTCAACGCAACCTAGCAGAGCAGCTTGCGAAGCTCACATGCGCACGTCCACGATTGCTCATCGCGAGTCCAGTCCCGGCGACGTTCGCGACCTGGATAGACGAGCTTCGCATCATCGTGGACCTGCACCAGAAGCTGCCGAGCCCAGGGGCAATCGCGTTTCTGGTGGTTGTCCGCGATCCCGATGCCCCTGGAGACGCTTGTCGTCTCGATGTGGGGTGGCCGGCTGAAGCGACCGCAGTCTACGACGACGACGACCGCTGGTCCGCCTACCTGCACGAGCGCGTCGCTTGGCACTCCGGCGGCGACATCGAACGCGCGATCGATGTCGGCGCTGCACTCCCACCGCTGATGCGCGGTGACGACCAGGTGCTCGAGGCTGCTCTCAACGAGCACGCCGCTGCACTCTTCGCAAGGCTACCCAAGGAGATGCAGGAGCAACTGGGAGAGAGCCTCGACCAAGTCCGCTACAACCCCTCGTTGCGCCTCGGTATCGGCCTGTCCGGCGCCGAGGCACGCTCCCACCGTCCGGCCCCCTGGCTCGCCCGAGCCCTGCTTAATCGCGACCGAAGTCACCCTCAGAAGCGCTTTCTCAGTTCGTTGTCGGGTTGCCGACCACTCGCCAATCGCCTCCTCGGTCGCTGCATGGACCTGGAGCAACGCATCCGCGACCATGTGCTAGCGACGCCACCGTGGCGACCACCGAGCACCCCTAGCAAGCGACTCGAGACGCTCCGCCAAGACTCGAGCGCCGTCGAGCATCGGCTCACACCGCTGGGGCGCGTCGCGTCCTTGGACGAGTGGGACGCCGCGTCTCTCAACGAGGTTATCGGTCTGTCGCCAGACGATCGCTCAACGAAGGATGGCATGCACGAGCTTCGCTACGTCCGTAACGCCCTTGCACACGGAACGGCTGTGGGCTGGAATGCCCTCGCCATCGTCGACCGACTCGAGGACGCCCTGCGATGACCAGCCTGCACGACGCCTGGACCTCGCTCCGCCATGGGGGAAACCTGCTCTCCCCGACGGCGCTCGACGCGCTGCCGGCCCCAGAGAAGGCCCCGTGGGGGCTCGCCGATCGCTTGCGCACGGCCCTCGTGGCCCTCGACCCCGACAAGCCCGCCCCTGATGCCCTCGGCGCCGCCCTCGACGTGGTCCTCGACGATGCCTGCGGCTTACACGACGGCTGGCGGAAGGGTAGCGCACTGGGTGCCTCGGAGGCCGCGAAACTCCTCGATGGCACCGCGCTGAAGCCCCGCCGGCTCTGGACTGGTCCGGCCGGCGAGGCCCTCGCCGTCTTCACGACGAACGCCTCGCGCATCGGAGTGGGCAAGGGCCGGCGGCCGGTCGCGCAGGTCGTCGAGTACCTCCGCCGTCGCACGGTGTCCCTCGGCGTGCTCACCAACGGCTCTCAGTGGCGCCTCATCTGGGCCGACACCGACAGCTTGGCGTGGGCCGAGTGGGACGCCGACCGCTGGCTCGACGCCGATCAGCTCTCCGACGAGTTTGCCGTCCTCCGCCGCGTGCTCTCCCCCGTCGCGTTGTCCGGCGCCGGCGACGAATACAGCCCGCTCCTCCTCGCCATCCGGGACACCCGCCGAGGTCAGGCCAAGCTCAGCAAAGAGCTCGGCGAGCGGGTGCGTCGAGCCGTCGAAACGCTGCTGCGTGCCCGCCAGCCGGTCGTCGGGCCCGCCTGGGATGACCACGCCCGCACCGACCTCTACGGCGCCGCTTGCCACTTCGTGATGCGTTTCGTGGTCACGCTGTTCGCCGAGGCCCGCGAGCTCCTCCCCGCCGACAACCCCGTCTATCACCAAGCCTACGGTCTGCGCGGCCTGCTCGACCAGCTCGACCGCCTGACCCCCGAGCGACGCCGGGCCCGTCACATGGCCTGGCCGCGCCTGCTCGCGCTCTTCCGCCTCCTTCACCAGGGCTCGCCGCACCCCGCCGTCACCATCCCGGCCTACGGCGGCGACCTCTTCCGGCCCGGCGACCCCGAGGGCGACGGCGTCCAGCGCGCCTTGGCCTTGCTGGAAGCCCTGGCGGCCCCGCCCGACGATGACGTCATTCATCGGGTGCTGGTCCTGCTCACCCGCACCACCCTGAAGGTGCGCGACGGGGCTGGATGGAGGACCGTCGCCGCGCCGGTCGACTTCACGGAGTTGACGAGCGAGTACATCGGCATCCTCTACGAGGGCCTGCTCGACTACGAGCTGCACCGCGCCGGCTCGGACCCGGTCGTCTTTCTCAACCTCGGCGACCAGCCGGCGTTGCCCCTCGACCGACTCGAGGCGATGGAGGACAAGGCGCTCCTGGCCTTGGTCGAGAAGGCGAAGATCAAGAAGCAGGCCGCCACCGAGGACGCTGACGCCGACGAGGAAGCCGACGAGGAGGGCGACGACGACGCGCCGGACGACGTCGACCCGGACGATGACGCCGAGGGCGACGACGCCTCCGATGGGGTCGCCCCGGACGCTGATGAGAGCGACAGCGTCGAGGACGCCCGCGCCGAGGCTCGGGCACGAGCGCTCGCCTGGGGCCGTCGCGCGGCTGAAGTCGGCAAGCTGGTCAAGAAGCCAAAGGGCAAGAAGGCCGATGTCACGGCCGTCTTCGAGGCGACGCTCGACGCCGCCGCGAAGCAGCTCGTCGCCGACCTGAAGCTGCCGGGCGAGCTCTACCTCGTGCGCTGGGGCGGTACGCGCAAGGGCGCGGGGACCTTCTATACCCGCCCCCAGCTCACGCTGCCCACCGTGCGCCGGACCCTGGAGCCCTTGATCTACGACGCCGGCGTGGTGCATCCGCCTGAGACGCTGCTGGCCCTCAAGGTCTGCGACCCGGCGATGGGCTCGGGGAGCTTCCTCGTCGCCGCTCTGCGCGTCCTCACCGCCGCGGTGGTCACCTCACTTCACACGCACGACCGCATCACTCGGGTGAACGGCCGCACGACGGTGGCATGCGATCTCCTGCCCGAGGGCGACCGCAGCCAGCCCACCGAGGGCTTCGACGATCGCCTCGAGGCCATCGTCCGTCGCGCGGTGGTCGAGCACTGCCTCTACGGCGTGGACATCGATCCGCTCGCGGTGGAGCTGGCCCGGGTCGCCCTGTGGGTCGAGACCCTCGACAAGCGCCTACCGTTCACCTTCCTCGATCACAAGCTGCGCTGCGGCGACTCTCTTGTCGGCACCTGGCTCGACCGCTTCCGCGACTATCCGCTGCTCGCCTTCGATCGGAAGAGCCCGGACGAGAAGTATAAGGGCGTCCACCACCAGGCCGATGTCTGGCACAAGGCGCTCAAAGCGAAGCGCGCCGAGGCGATCGGCGAGCAGGTCGACCTGCTCACCGGGCAACTCCGGCTTGAGGCCAAGGCCACGAGCGACGACGAGCTCAAGGCCGCGGTCGAGCGGGTGCGGCGCCTCTACCGCGAGCTCCGCGCCGTCCCGGCCGGCCGCCCGGACGAGCGCGCTCGCATCTGGCGCGAGCGGATCCAGGCCGACCCGGCCCTCGCCCGCGTGCGCGAAGCGTTCGACACCTGGTGTGCGCTCTGGTTCTGGCCGGCGGACCAACTCGACGCCCTACCGTTGCCACGCGACCTGCACGCCCCGAGCGCGTTGGCCCGCGCTGTAGTGAAGACCCTGCGCGAGGAGAAGCGCTTCCTTCACTGGGAACTCGAGTTCCCCGATGTCTTCACCGAGGAGGGAGCTGGTTTCGACGCCGTCGTGGGCAATCCACCGTGGGAGACGCAGAAGCCACTCAGCCAGGAGTTCTTCACCAATCTTGACCCATTGTACCGCACGTACGGGAAGCAGGACGCACTCCGGGCGCAGTTGACGATTTTCGAGCTGGACCCGGTCATCGAAAGACAGTGGCTAGCCTACAATGGCGACTTCAAAGATCGCGGCAACTTTGTGAGATATGCAGCGGAGCCCTACGGCGATGGGAAGGTGGCCGGACATGCGGGTGGCGACCTCAGCCTTGTCCGCGGCGCGCGAGGTGCGGAGCTGCATCGAACTTGGCGCGGAAAGCGGTCGCGCTTCCGCGGGACCAGTGACCCGGCACATCCATTCCAGCATCAAGGATCGGCCGACCTCAACACGTACAAGATGTTCGTCGAGGTCGCTCACGCCCTGCTGCGAGTTGGGGGGCACCTCGGGATAGTCGTTCCCAATGGGCTATACAGTGACAAGGGCGCTTCAGAGTTGCGCCGGCTCCTTCTTGACGCTTGCGACTGGCGTGTTCTCTACGTCTTCCAGAACGAGCGAAAGTTCTTTCATGACGTCCATCACAGCCAGAAGCAATGTGTGGTCATTGCCCGAAAGGGAGGTTCGACAACCTTTCTGCCGACCGCATTCAAACTGGGCCCAAGCGAATCCCCTGAGGCAGAGGACATTCCTTCCCAGCTCGAGACAAACTGGCGGCCGCTCCATCTTGGTCGGGATCTCGTTGAGAGGTTAAACCCCGGCACGCATGGCATTCTCGAACTGATCTCGGATCGCGACCTGCGGATTCTCGAACGAACGTATGACAACAGCGTGCTGCTGGGCGACGACGGCGCAAATGGTTGGGGCATCAAGTACGCTCGCGAGTTTGATATGACGAACGACTCCCGGCTATTCACTGCACGGGACAGGGCTGAATCCAACGGGTTCAAGGCCGACGCCTACGGGCGCTGGTTGAACAACCTTGGGGAGGTCATGCTACCGCTGTATGAGGGGCGCATGATCGGTCAGTTCGACTTCAGCGAGAAGGGTTGGGTGAGCGGCAGGGGGCGCACTGCGATCTGGAGAACCATTCCCTGGCCTGAGAAACGATGGGAGCCATCGTACCTTGTCCGCAGCGCCACATACCAACCGCCATTCCCAACCAAGCTGCACGTCATGGATGTGACGTCGTCAATCAACACGCGGACGGCAATCGGCGCAATGATCCCAGCCTTCCCGGCAGGCCACAAAGCCCCACTTTTGCACTGTGCATCGAGACCGGGTGTCTTCGCGTCGGTATTCAATTCGCTCGCGTACGACTGGGTCTTGAGGATGCGCCTGTCTTCTCTGTCCCTGACGCTGCATGTTCTCAACGGGACCCCCCTTCCGATCACGGTTTCCCCTTCCGTATGCGCCCTGATCGAGGCTCTTTCTACTCGGATCGGATGCGGACACGCGGTGTTTGCGCCCCGATGGGTCGAACATGGTCTCCGGCGCCACGCGTGGCGACGACTCTGGGCGATCACGCCCCACGAACGTCTCCGCCTTCGCTGCATGCTTGATGGCACCGTGGCAACGCTCTACGGACTCGACCGCGACGACTTCGCCTGGATCCTCAAGGACTGCGACCACCCGGCCGCGCACACCACGAACAAGGGCTTCTGCCGCCAACTCGACCCCAAGGGCTTCTGGCGTGTGGACAAGGCGGCGGACCCCGAGCTGCGCCACACGGTCCTGTCGCTCGCGGCATTCGATGACCTTCAGGCCGGCATCGCCGCAGCGGGCGGCGACCGTGATGCTGGCATCCAAGCGTTCTGCGACCAGCACGACGGCGACGGTTGGATGCTGCCCGAGACGCTGTGCCTCGCCGACCTCGGCCTGACCCGCACGGTCGATGTCGGCTTGTACGACGAACGCGCCCGCACCCCGCAGCCCGTCCGGAGCCGCCTCGGCGAGCGCTTCCTCGACTGGCAGCTCGCCCAGACCCTCGAAGAGAGCTGGGCCGAGTGCGAACGCCACGCCAAGGCCATTCTGGAGGGGGCACCGCAGCCCGCCATCCAGACCCCGAGTTCCGCCGCAGCCGCCCCGAAGCAGCAACAACTCGGCCTATTCGGGTCGGGGTCGGCCGACTAGCACGACTACCGCCCGTCACTCGCTCTGGAGGACATCATGCTCGTCGCGCGTCTCTTGGAAGAGATCCCGGCCGATACCCAGGACCAAGTCGACAATGCGTGCGCGACGTGGTCCCAGCGCGTGCGCAACCAGTTGACCACCCGCCTTCTCCGCTGGGGCTTGCAGCACCGGACGAGCCGGATGTCCATGAATGCGACGGTCGCTATCGAATGGGACCGCTTGGGCCAGCCGCTGCGCTACGTGTTGCCGGAGGCGCTCGAGCGGCTCGAGATCCCGGACGAGCTCGAGCGCGCCGCACGTCTGGCAGTCTACGGGCCAACGGTGGGACGTCTGACTGAGTCGGCGCGCACCTTGCTCCCTTTGTTCCCCCCAGGGGGCGGCAGCCGGTGGGCGGACACGCGCATCGATCCAGAGGTTGCCCGGGCAACCCTCGAGCGGGCGAGCGATCTGGGCGAGGAGCTCCGACGGCTCGCGGCGCCAGATCTCGGCGGCGCGCACCCGTTCGATCTCGTGCGGCGGCTTCTGGAGTTCGATGAGGACATCCTCGGTGTCTATCGGTTCGACGGAGACGAGGCGAGACAGGCACTGGATCCGAACCCTCGCGGCGCGGTGGTGGTCTACTGGGGCGCCGTCGGGCTCGTCGCGTGCGCGCTCGGCGTGTCCATCTCGGCGCTGGCGGTGGTTGTCCTGGCCCACGAGCTGGCCCACGGACACGTCCACCTCGGCCACGACCGAGACGGCAACCGGTGGTCGGGGGAAGACCATGCCGCGTCTGACGTCGCGCTGCTCGAAGCCCTGGCGCAGTACTACACCCACCTCATCTGCGAGCACCTCGACGGCGCGGTCCCGGGCCTCTTCGACGCCTACTGGGCACTTCTCCCGCGCCAACCGGAGATCTACCAGGGGCATCTGCCGTTGGTGATCAAGTCGTCGCCCGAGCGAGTCGCGTCGGAGGTGGCGCGGCTAAGGCGGGGGCCGGCCCGCTACCACGAGCTGCTCGAGAGGCTTGGGCTCGAGGACTTGGCGTCCCGTCCGGCTGAAGAACTCCGAAGCGCGATCGAACGGCACCGCAAGACCACCTATTGAACGCGCAACCTCTTGAATCCATGGACTGCGTCCGACCGCCGAGGTCGGTCCGGTGTCGTGTATTGCGATACGATGACGCAGCAAACGAAGTGTCGAAGGGGAGTGTGGCATGGCTCTGAACCCGATCGCGTTCACCGAGCGGGTCGTTGACGACTTCCTGCACTACCAGCTGACCACGTACCCCCTGGCGGACACGAGTCTCTACGCACAACTCCGGGCGCTGTTGCAGCTCGAGGAGACCCGAAACACGCCCTTGCGCAAGGGGCCCTTCGTAAGCCTCTCACGCCCCTTCAAGCAGGGGGCGACCGTGGCGCAGCTGGTCGCGGACGGGGTCTTCCATCCGCAGATGCCGTCGGTGGTGCCCTACGACAGCGTGCGGGCGCACCAGGAGGAGGCCATTCGCTCGGTGCACGCGGGCCGAACGACGCTGGTCTCGACCGGGACCGGGTCGGGCAAGACCGAGGCGTTCCTCTACCCGATCATCAGCCGCTGCCTCGAGCTCCAGGAGGCCGCGGCGCCCCCGGGCGTCGTGGCGGTGCTCATCTACCCGATGAACGCGCTGGCCGAGGATCAACTCGACCGCCTGCGCGGGCTGCTCGCCGGCCGGGGGATACCGTTTGGGATGTATGTGGGCAAGACGCCGGAGGAGGAGGCGCAGGTCCGGGGCGAGCGAATGCCGGCCGGCACGACCAACGCCGCATACCACGAGCGTCTCGACCAGATCCGCGCGGCCGGAGAGGCCACCACCCTGATTCCTTTCGAGGAGCGTGCGAGCCGCAAGGCCATGCGCCGTCCCGAAGCACACCCGCGGATCCTGTTGACGAACGTCAAGCAACTCGAGTTGCTGCTCACCCGAGGCAAGGACGCGGGGATCTTCGCGGGGGCGCCACTCGAGTTCCTCGTCTTCGACGAGGCGCACACCTTCCGTGGAGCGCAGGGGGCCGAGACCGCCTGCCTCATCCGGCGGCTGCGCACGTTCTGCGGTCGAGCCGCTGACGAGGTGCGCCACATCGCGACGTCGGCGACGATGGCCGATCCCGTGCGGGGCGATGACGCGGCCAAGGACTTCGCCCGCCGCTTCTTCGGCGTCGACGGTGACCGCGTGACGCTCGTGCGCGAGGTCTACGACGAGCTGCGCTGGAATGAGAGGCGCGGCGTCCCTGTCGGCCCGCCCGACGACCCGCACGCGGTGCTTACGGCGCTGCTCGCCGCCGTCGACGCGCCCAGTGACGAGGTTGCGGACGCGATCTCGGAGCAACTCGTTGCGCTAGGTGGGGCTCGCCTGCGACGTGGCGCCTGGCAGGCGTCGCTCGCGAGCCAACTCGCGAGCAACGAGCTCGTCTATCAACTCGCCGACGCCCTCGGGAAGCCGCGGGCGCTGGCCGAACTGCCCGAAGTCCTGGCCGAGAAAGTCGGGCGGCCCGTGCCCGAGGCCGAGATCCTGGCGTGGTTGGCGCTCGGGGCGGCCACCGGGCGAGGGGGTCACGACCCGCTGCTCCGCCCGGTCGTCCACTCGTTCGTGCGCGGCGTCGGCGGGGCCGTCGTGACGTTCTCGAGCCCGGGCGCAAACGCGCGCCTATGGCTCGCCGGCGAGGACGCCGACGCGGAGTTGGGCGAGGGCTTCTGGCGGTTTCCGATCATCACGTGCACGACCTGCGGGCAGCACTACTACGAGACGTGGGTGAAGGACTTCGGCCTCAAGGCCGGGGTCAAGGCCGGGCCAACGGGCGGGGATCTCCACGGGGCGAGCCAAGTATGGGAGCACGTGCCCGAGTCGACCGGCGGCCACCGCGTGGTGCTCGTCGACCGCCTCGTGGTGAGTCCCGATGAGGACGATGACGCCGAGGAGGTCGACGAGGACGGCGACGTCGTGCCGCCGAGCGGTCACGACTTCGAGCACCGGCGCCTGCATCCCCTTTTCGCGTGTAGCCACTGCGGCTCGCTGCAAGCGGAGCGCACGTCCGCATGCGGGGCGTGCCACGTGCAGAACTCGCTCGTCGCGGTGCAGGCCGTCCGGTCGAAGGACGAATACCCTGGGCTACTGCACTCCTGCGTGGCGTGCCAGGCGCCGGGCAAGCGGCCGCGTGGTGGGCGCTATCGAGAGCCCGCGCGACCGTTGCGGGCCGTTGGTGTGTCGGACGTGCACGTGCTGGCGCAGTCGATGGTGCACCTGTCGGAGCGACCGCGCCTGCTCGTGTTCGCCGATAATCGCCAGGATGCGGCGTTTCAGGCCGGGTGGATGCGCGATCACGCGCGGCGATTCCGGCTGAGAGCGTTGATGGCGCAGCAGATCTCGGTGGGGGGGGTGTCCATCGGCGACGTGGTCTACTCCCTCGATGAGATGCTGGACGAGGACCGCGAGCTGTCGCGGGCGCTGCTGCCCGAGGTCTGGCAGGTCGTGCCCTTCGACGAGAGCGGCACGAAGCACCGCGAGGAGAGGCTGTACTTCCTGCGGATTCAGGTGCTTCGGGAGGTGGCTACCGGGGTCAAGCAGCGCCTCGGCCTCGAGCCTTGGGGCCGCCTCAAGGTGGGATATCAGGGCCTGACGCCGGACTTGGCGTTCGTGAAGCAATGGGCGCCCGCACTGAACGTCAGTGACGAGGCCCTCTGCGAGGGGATCGCTGCGCTGCTGGATCACCTGCGTCGGGTGCGGGTCCTACACGATACGACGAAGCTGTTTGAGACCATGTGGAACAGCGGTGACAAGGAGGTGCAGTACGGGTACGTGCCGACGTTCTCGGGGGGGCCGAAGGGCGTGAAGCTCAGTCGGGCGCCGTCGGATCTGCCGGCTCGCGCCACCCAGTGGATCGGGACGCGGCCGACGCAGGTTTGGAACGCCGTCGCATCGTGGGGGGTGCCGGAGCAGGACCTCGGGACCTTCCTCGACGGACTCTGGTCGACCCTGGTCGCCGAGAAGTTGCTCGTGCCCGCAAAATTGAGGGGCTGGGGCAAGCCGCTGAAGGGCAGTGCGGGGGTGTACCAGATCGACAGCGTCAAGCTTCGTCTGCATCCGCACGAGGGACGCTACCGCTGCGAGAAGTGCCGGCGGACCACGGTGCGGCAAGGCCCGCTGGGCGTCTGCATGGCGTGGCGGTGTGGTGGGCATCTCGCGTGGGAGACCGAAGCGCAGGACGACTTCGACCTGAGAGTCCTCGATGGGGACTATGCGATGCTGCGGGTCGCGGAGCACTCGGCGCAGGTGCCGCACGAGAAGCGCGAGCGCATCGAGAACCAGTTCAAGGGCGAGGGTGAGCAGTTGAACACCCTCGTGTGCACGCCGACGCTCGAGCTCGGCGTCGACATCGGCGCGCTCGACGCCGTGTTGATGCGCAACGTGCCGCCTACGACGGCGAACTACTGGCAACGCGCCGGGCGCGCCGGCCGGCGGCACCGCATGGCCGTCGACGTGACGTATGCGCAGGCCACGGGCTTCGACCAGGCGTACTTTCGGGAACCGCTGAAGTTGCTCGGCGGGCTCGTCGAGCCTCCGCGGTTCAACTTGAAGAACGAGGTGATGATCCGCAAGCACGTCCACGCGACCGTGTTTACGGCGCTTCTCGGAGTTGCCGGGCTGTCCGACGACGAGACGCGGCGTGGCATCGAAGAGGTGCTGGGGCGGACGCTCCCGTCGACCCTGCGCACCTATCTGTTCACGCCGGCGGGCGAGGTTCTGCGAAAGGTGCGAGACGTCTCCGAGTTGGGTGTGCTCATCGCGTCGCACCGGGTCGCTGTCATGGCGGCGGTGCGACGGTCGTTCACTGACGCCTGGCCCGACGAGGACGCGGCCGCCGTGGAGTTGGTGCACATCGCGCGCGTCGTCGACGAGATGCCGGCCTCGTTGCAGGCGGTGCTCCGGCGGTTCAAGCGGCGCCTCGACTGGGCGCTGGGCGAGCTGGGACGACTTGGCGCCATGAAGCTCAGAAAGGGCGACCTCGACCCCGAGGACAAGGCGCACGAGCGACGATGCGAGAAGGTGATCTCGCGGCTCAAGGGAACTCACCACCGGGGACGTAGCAAGTCGCAGGGTGGTCCAGACGACTCCGACACGATGGGGGCGTTGGCGCGCGAGGGTTTCTTGCCGGGCTATGGGCTCGAGTCGGGCAGTGTCGTCGGCACGGCGGAGCCGCCTCGGATGACGCAGGGCCTCGACGACTTCGATCTACCTCGACCGCCGACGCTGGCGCTGCGCGAGTACGTTCCGGGTAACGCCATCTACGCGAACGGCTTCCGGTTCGTGCCACGCCGGTTCATGTTGACGCCCGAGGAGACGCTCCGGTTCCGGGTGGTGGTCGAACAACAGGTGGTGCAGGAGGTCGGCGTCGACACGGCCACCGCCCCGCTTGCGGCGCAGGAGCTGAGGGCCGTGCCCGTCTGCGACGTCATCTTGCCGTCGCAGTCACAGATCTCCGACGAGGAGGAGTTCCGGTTCCAGATGCCGGTGGCGACGTACGGGAACGAACGGGGCTACCATCGCGGCGGCTTCGCCTGGGCGTGGGGTGGGCTCGACATCCGGTTCCGTCGGGGCGTGCAGTTGCGGCTCGTGAACGTGGGACCACGCAAAGAAGTTGAGCAGACGCGACTCGGCTTCCCCCTGTGTCTCGCGTGCGGGCAGTCGCACTCGCCGTTTGCGAGCAAGAAATCGCGTCTGGAGTTCAACAAGCTGCATCTCGACCGCTGCGGCCACGTCGTCCAGCCGACCGGGTTCTTCGCGGACGTCGAGGTCGACGTGCTCGGTATTCACGACGTCGCGGACCGACGCCTCGGCTTCAGCGTCGTCGAGGCGCTGCGCATGGGCGCGGCGCGCATTCTCGACATGGAGGTCGAGGATCTCCAGCTCCTCGCGTTGGGCCACATCGGTGCGGACACCTGCGACGTGCTCCTTTACGACCCCATGCCCGGGGGCTCTGGGCTCCTCGAGCACCTCGCCGCGCGGTGGGAAGAAGTCCGAGACGCCGCACTCGAGCTCCTGACGCAGTGCCCGGGAGCGTGCGAGTCGTCTTGCATCGACTGTTTGCAGACGTACCGCAACCGCTTCTACCACGAGTACCTCGACCGCCACGTCGCGGCGCGGGTGCTCGAAGGAACGACGGGCCCGCTCGTCTTGGTTTACCCGATCCCCGAGAAGCTGCCCAATACTCAGTCCACCACGGGTCAGGGGCAGACGTACATCGAGAACCGTTTCAAGGCGTTCTTGAGCGCGGCGGGACTGCCGGCACCGCTCTGCCAGCATCACATCGACCTCGGTGCGGGCTACGGCGGGACCATCCCTGACTTCTTCTACTCGGGCGAGGATGATGACGAGCCCGGCATCTGCATCTACCTGGACGGCATGTCCGGCCACATCCACGGCAACGCGGAGCAGGCCGAGAAGGACCGGGCCATCCGGGCAAAACTCGACAGCCTGGCGTACGAGGTCGTCGTCGTGCGGTCCTTCGAGCTCGATGACAAGGACGCCGTCGTGCGCGCGATCGCCCGGATCGCGAAGTACCTCGTCGGCAAGACGAAACAGCGCGAGTTGAAGGACGACACGAGTTGGTTCGACCGAGCCGACGCGACGCCGAGCACCGGCCGCGTTCCTGAACTCGTCGCCATCGCCGGCGGGCGTGGGGGCGACGAGGTGGAGGTCGATCGAGGTACCGTCCCGCTCCGTATCGTCGACCCCGCGCCGGGAGATCGCTACGTTACGTGCGTGCCGCTGATCCCGCTGAAGGCTGCCGCTGGTGCGTTCGGCGCGGCCCAGCAGGTCGAGGACGGCGAGTGGGAGTGGGTCGAACTCACAGGGCGTACGCGGCCCGCGCCGGGGCTCTTCGTCGCCCAGGTGATCGGGGAGTCGATGAACCTCCGCATTCCGAACGGGGCGTGGTGCCTCTGGCGCCTGGAGCCTGGTGGCTCACCAGAGGGGAAGGTCGTGCTCGCCCAACATCGCGAGATCGACGACCACGAACTCGAGGGCCACTACACCGTCAAGGTCTTCGAGTCCGAGGATGTCCCAACGGATGACGGCGGTCCCCGACGCACCGTCGTCCGGCTGAAGCCGGCCTCCGACGACCCGCAGTTCACGCCGATCGTCCTCACCCCCCTCGACGAGGGCGCGCTATCCATCATCGCCGAGCTCGTCGAGGTCTTGCCGCCAACGCGAGGCTGATTGTGTGAACCGAGCAGTTCGCCACTGGACGAACCCGCGGCGGCGATCGGCTGCAATCTTCGTTCCGCAGTCGCACATCCTGCGTTCGCGTCGGAGGACCCCACGACGACTTCACGCCGGGTAGCAGGACCTCACGTACACGGTAAGCGGCCGGTAGACACCGTCTGCACTTCGCGGCCGGAACGGGCGAGACTTGGTGTCGTTCCGGAGGTGGAGAATGG
>PHBI01000109.1 GCA_002841945.1 Deltaproteobacteria bacterium HGW-Deltaproteobacteria-14 | reverse complement strand
TCGCTGGTCATGGCGTAATTATAGGCGGAACGCGGCCGCCAATGCCAGCCCGCCGGAATGCCTGCAACATTCGGCTTCCGGCCCGCTCATCGGGTGCGTTGGAGGTTTTTAACCTGCGGGTTCACGGCCTTGCAGGGCGCACGATCATGGCCAGCCGCGTTCGGCAAGATCGCTGCGGGTGACGGCGTCAGGGGGCAGATGAGCCCGGACCCGCGCAAACCAGTCCATCAGGGCCGGATGGCGCTCGATCCCGTCGGCACCCGCATAGCCCGCAAGATAGGGAAGCGAAAGCACCGCGAAGGCGGAGAGGTCGGGCAGGGATGGCAGGTCTCGCCCGCCCATGAACGCGCCGCCCTGCAGCCAGACGAGGATGTCCGCGGCGGCGTCGTCGAGAAGGCCGCCATTCGAGCGTACAGGGTCGGTTGCCTCGATCTGCCTGCGGATGAAGCCGATGCGCGATACCATGAGGGGATGAAGCCAGCGCAGGGGGTACCCGCCGGGCGTCGTCCGGTCGGCGGCGCGCGCGCCGAGCTCACCGCGCTGCTGCTCGACGAGAACGACAACGCGCGCGCGAGCGCCGTCGCGGCCGCGGGCCCGCTCGGGGATCACGCCCTGCGCCTCGAGGCGCAGCTCGCCCTCGCCGCCGGCCTCTCCGCCCGGGAGCCCGCGGAGGCGCTGCGGACCAGGCTCCCGCGCTCGTGCGAGGCGGCCGGGCGCTGGCTCGACGCCGGGTGGGAGGCGCTGAAGCTCCGCGGCGGACCAGCCGACCCCCCCCCGCGCTGCTTCGAGCTCGAGCTCCGCTACGCGGTGCTGTTGCACGCGGCGTGGCAGCTCCCGCGCGCTCGGGCGCTCCTCGACGACCTGGCCACCCGCGCGGCGCCCGGGGCCCAGCTCGGCCGCGTCCTGCTCGCCCGGAGCCGCTTGGCCCTCGCCGCGGGGGAGCTCGGCGTCGCGGCGGTGGACGCCCGGGCCGCCCTCGCCGCCGGGGCCGAGCCCGAGCAGGCCCTCGAGCTGCTCCTCACGGTCGCGCTGCTGAAGGGCGACGCGGGCATGCTGCGACGCGCTAAAGACGAGCTCGAGGAGACCCAGGGGGTGTCCGGGTTGAGCCGTCGCGACGCGCTTGATGCGCCGCGGGATCTAGGCCTCCCCCTGGCCGACGGGCTGACCCTCGCTCGCGACGCCGCGGCCCCTGACGAGGAGTCGGAGAGCGCGCTCGGGAGCTACGAGGTCTTGCTCGTGGACCGCCACACCCGGATCTACGCCGACGGGGCGATGCTGCACCGCGAGCACCGGGTCGTGCGGCTCCTCGAGGCGAACGCCGTGGACGAGTTCGGTGAGATCGCGCTCCCGGACGAGGCCGAGGTGCTCCTCGCCCGCACCTGGAAGCCGATCGAAGGGGGCGGCTGGCAGCCGATCGAGCCCGAGGATCTGATCGAGAAGACCAGCATCAGCCTGCCGGCGCTCGAGCGCGGCGCCATCGCCGAGGTCGCGTGGTTCTGGTACGAGCCGCCGGCCGCGCGGTTCGCTCCGGGGTGGCGCACGCCGGTGTTTCGCTTCGCGAGCGATCGGGGGCCGACGCGGGTGGCGCGCTGGGTGGTGGAGGCGCCGCCGGACCTGCCCCTCGACGTCGTGACCGTGGCGGGGGGGCCGGCGCCGACGCGGCCCGCGCCGGGGCGGCTGGTGTTCGAGGCGCGGGCGACGCCGCGGGTCCTGACCGAGCCGCTCGATCCCCGCCCCGACCGGCGGATCCCGGGGGCGATGGTGACGAGCCGCTTCGATCCGACCCAGATCGTGGATCGCCTCGCGGACGAGGCGGCCTCGAGCCTGGCGCCGTCGCCGTCGCTCGCGGCGCTGGTCGCCGAGGCGCTCGACGGGCTGAACGCCGGGCGCGGGATGGCCCGGCTCGAGGCGCTCCACGCCTTCGTCGTCTCGCAGATCCGCGACGTCGACGAGTCGCCGCTCTCCGGCCGGGCGGCGTTCTCGGCGTCGCGGCGCGCCGGCGAGCGCGCCTCCTTGCTGGCCGCGCTGTGCCGCGCGGCGGGCGTCGAGGCGGACCTGGCGCTGGTGCGGCCGCTCGCCTACGGCCCGCTCGATCCCGGGCAGTTCGAGCCCGAGACCTACCTCTATCCGGTGGTCCGGGCGCGGGTCGAGGGCCGCGAGGTGTGGCTCGACACGGTGAACCGGTTCGCGCCCTTCGACTACCTCCCGCCGCTGGTGCAGGGCAGCGACGCGCTGGTCCTGACCCCCGGCGGCGGTCAGCGCGTGACGACGCCCGCGACCCCCGCGCACGAGGGCGAGCGCGAGGTCAGCGTGGCGGTGTCCGTCGCGCCGGGCGGGCTCAGCTACACCGCGCGTGGGGACGAGCGCATCACCGGGGTGTACGCGATGAGCTGGCGGCAGGCGCTGCTCGACATGCCGCCGGACCGGCGCGAGGCGGTGCTCGCCACGATCGTGCAGCAGTCGCTGCCCGGGGCGCAGGTCGAGCGGGTGACGACCACCGCCTTGGAGCGCCGTGGGGAGCCGCTGATCGTCCGGTGGGAGGCGCGCGGGCTGCTCGCGCAGCAGGCGCCCGGGCAGACGGCGCTGACCCTGGGGCTCGCCCCGGAGCGGCTCGAGCAGGGGACGGTGCTGGTCCCCGAGCGCCGCACGCCGATGCTCGTGAATCGCTCGGTGCGGCTCTCGCTCAGGGTGTCGGTGCGGGCGCCCGAGGACCTGCTCGTCGGCGGCGCGCCGGAGCCGGTGCGGGTGACGCACCCGCTGATGACGATGGAGCGCGCCACCGAGCGCACCGATGGCGGGCACGGGCTCATCGTGACCAAGACCTTCCGGCTCGCGGCGGGTATCGTGGCGCCGGACGCGTACGCCGCGTGGAAGGCGGCGGTGCGCGCGGTCGACCGCGCCGATGTCGTACATCTGGTGCTGGACGTGGTACCGAACGAGGCGGTGGGTGGCGCGGACGCCCCCACGGAGCCGGGCGCGAGCGCCCGTGGAGCGGTGACGACGCGATGACCTGGACGGTTGGGACGATCGGGCTGCGAGGATCCTTGTGCATTGCAGCATGCCTGCTGCTGCTCGGGGGGGCCGGGTGCCCGCGCGACGTACACGCGCCGGAGCCCGACCCGGTCGCGGCGATCGCGGCCTACCGGGACGCCCTCGCGGAGGGGCGCCCGCGGGACGCCTTCGCGCTGATCCACCCCGACGCGCGCGAGGGGCTCGATCTCGAGGGCTTTCTGGTGCTCTACAGCGGCCACCGCGACGCCCTCCTCGAGCAGGCCGAGCGGGTCCTCGCGCTGGCCAGCGACGCCCCGCCGGAGCAGCGCGCCCGGGTCATGACGCGGCTCGGACCGGCCGAGCTCGTCAAGACGGAGGAGGGCTGGCGCCTCGACCGGCCCGTAGGGACCGGCCGCTGAGCCGTCTGCGATTGTTTTCAGCCCGGGGGCGGTGAAGTATAGTCGCGCCCCGGCTAGGAAGGTGACTCCCTTGCAGACGAGTAGCGAGAGCCCCGGCGCCGATCCCACGCGGCAGCGCTACCAGATCGTGAAGAAGATCGACGCCGGCGGCATGGCCGAGATCTTCCTCGCGAAGGCGATGAGCATCCAGGGCATGGAGAAGCTCGTCGCCATCAAGCGCGTCCTGCCCTCGCTGACGAAGAACGAGAAGTTCATCTCGATGTTCCTCGACGAGGCGCGGCTGTCGATCACGCTGAACCACGCCAATATCGTTCAGGTCTTCGACGTGAACCAGTCGAGCGGCACGTACTTCATCGTCATGGAGTACGTCGAGGGGTTCAACGTCCGACGGATCTTCCAGAAGGCGAGCGAGGTCGGCTACCGCATGCCGCTGGCGTTCGTCTGCTACATGATGATGGAGGTGTGCAAGGGCCTCGAGCACGCGCACACCCGCAAGGACTCCGCGGGCAAGCCCCTGCGGATCGTCCACCGCGACCTGTCGCCGCCCAACGTGATGATCTCGAAGTCGGGCGAGGTGAAGATCACCGACTTCGGCCTGGCGAAGGCGACCTCGCAGCTCACGAAGACCGATCCGGGCATCGTGAAGGGCAAGTACAGCTACCTGTCTCCTGAGGTGACCGAGGGGAAGTCGGCCGACCACCGCGCCGACCTCTTCGCCGTGGGGATCGTCACCTGGGAGCTGCTCGCGAACCGGCGGCTGTTTCTGGCCAAGACCGACGTCGAGACGGTCGAGCTCGTGCGCAAGGCCGAGGTGCCGCCGCTGTCGAAGTTCAACAAGGACGTCACGCCCGAGTTCGAGCGGATCGTGATGCGGGCCTTGGCGCGCGATCCCAAGAAGCGCTTCACGTCGGCGCGGGAGCTCGGGGACGCGCTCGCGGACTACCTGTTCAAGAACGGGCTCAAGACGACCAGCTACGACCTGGCACAGATGGTCGACCACCTCTTCGGCGCCAACGTCCCGCACGAGGACGCGAGCGAGCGGCGTCAGCGCATCGCCGCGATGATCGACGAGGAGATCGCCAACCTGTCGATGCTCGGCTTCTCCCCCGCGGTGCGTGGGATGGTGGGGAGCCAGCCCCTCGACGTCGCGGCGATGTCGTTCCCGAGCGGGCAGCGCTTCGACTTGTCCGGGGTCTGGGGCGGCAACGGCCCGGTCAAGTCGACCGAGTCCGACAACGGCCACCGCACCCCGTCGCTGCGTGCGCTCGAAGACGTGAAGTCTGCGGCGGAGCTCGTCTCGTTGCTCGAAGGGGACAGCACCGGCGCGGTGGACTGGCCGAGCAGCACCGCGACCGGCAAGTCGCACACGCCGCTGTACGTGATCGCCGCCCTGGCGCTCGTCGGCGTCGCCGTCGCGCTGTTCTTCGCGCTGCGGTAGAGAGCCGCGGCCTGGCAGCCGACGGCCCATAGCCGACGTCGGGGCCTGGTGCGCGCCTCGGCTCAGAAGTAGTAGAGCACCGCCAGCGTCGCCCCGATCGAGCCAGCGCCGACGCCGATCCCGATGGCCCCCGGGGTCCGCGTCCCGCCGGCGCCCGAGGTCGGCAGCGAGCTGCCGCTCTTCGGGACGAAGTTCAGGATGAACCCCGTGGACGCCCCGACGCTGAAGTGGTCGGAGAGGAAGAACTCGAGCAGCAGCGGCAGCTCGAGCGCGACGTGGAGGTCGGTCGACGTCGCGGTCGGATCGATCAGCTGCGCCGCCTCGAGGCTGCGGTAGCCGAAGGTCGCGCGCACGCCGAAGCCGAGGTGGGCGTGGAGCGACCGCGCGAAGTGGACCGCGACGCCGAAGGAGCCGACGAAGCCGGTCGCGACCTTGCTCTGGCCGTCGTCGCCGTCGATCAGCGTGATGTCGACGCCGAGGGTGCTCGTCAGCCCGACCCCCTCGCTCACGAAGTAGCGGACGGCGATCCCGGTGGCCCCACCGATGGTCTCCTCGAGGCCGACGCCGAGGCGGCCGTTGAGATCCTTGGCGTGGGCGTCCGGCGAGAGGGCGGCGAGGGTCGCGAGGGCGAGCGCGGCGACGAGCGGGATCGGGCGGCGGGGGCGATGTGGCACGGGCTCCTCCGAGCGTGAGCCGCGCCCAGGCCGCGGCGGCCTCGATTCTGGACGGGCGGGTCCGACCCGGCAAGCCCAGGGGGAGACGGGCTTCGGGGCGCGAGCGCCGCGGGACCGGCGACGTCATGGCCAGGGCGCCGCAGCCGCGCTTTTCTCCCCTGCGCGCTTGCCGAACGAGCGGATCAGGCTGTAGGGATGAGCCAGACCTCGCCCCAGGGGATCCCGCTTGAAGCTGTTCATCGAGAGCGCCTCGCACGAGGCGGTAGCAGACGTGGTCGACGTCGGCGTCGTCGACGGGGTGGTGCTCGGCCCGAGCGCCTCGCGTCAGGGGGCCAAGGGCCTCCGCGCCATAGTCGACGCGCTGCTCGACCTCGCGGTCGGGCCGGTCGTCATCGAGGTGGAGGCGTCCGAGGTGGAGGCGTCGTTGGTGCGAGCTCGGGAGCTCGCCGCGATGGGCGACGAGGTGGTGTGCGGCGTCGCGCTCAGCCGGGAGGGGCTCGAGGTGTGTCGCACCTGCTTCGACGAGGGGATCGCCACCTGCGTCGGGCCGTGCGTCACCGTGGCCCAAGCGCTGCTCGCGGCGAAGGCCGGGGCGACCTGGATCAGCGTCGACGTCGGGGCGACCGAGGCGGCGGGGGGCGACGGCGTGAAGCTCGCCGAGGACGTGGCCGCGCTGCTGACCGACTGCGACTTCGAGGCGCAGCTCCTGGCCATCGGGCTCCGCAACGCCCAGCACGTCGGTGAGCTGGCGCTCGCTGGCGCCCACTCCGCGCTCGTCACGCCGGAGGTCTTGTGGGCGTTGGTCGGGCCTCGCGCGAGCGGCGTGCGGGTCGCGTCGACGCCCCGCCGTCCGAGGCGGCGCTGAACGCGTTCGTCGCCGCCCGGAGCGCGCCGCCGGGGCGGGTGACGTCCTGCAACGCCGCATGTGAGGCGGGCCAGGGCGGTTGCGGACCCAGGGTTCTTGGCGCATACTGCGCGGGCGTTGACCGCCCGACGTGATGCTTATGGGGAAAAAGGCAGGCAGTCGCGGATGCTTCCAGGTTCACAGTCCTCAAAGCTCAAGCAGGCGACGCTCGGGATCTCTGGCGATCCGCGCTTTCGGATCATGTCGACCCTGCCGAAGAGCCCGTGGATCTTCATGGGCGTCGTCGGGGTCGCGGTCGCGGTCGCGGTCATCGTGATGATCCTCGCCGACGGCGCGAAGCAGCGGCAACAGAACGTGGTCGCGGTACACGACTGCGTCACCGCGGTGCACGCGTCCTTCGACATCCACACCCACGCCCTCGACGAGGCGCACGCCGCGGCCGCCGTGCCGTGCTTCGAGAAGATCGAGCCGATCGGCGAGGCGGTCCCCGACGAGCTCGTCGGGAAGATCAAGGCGAGCCTGAGCAGCGTGCGACGCCTCCACCAGGAGGGCCAGGCCAAGCCCGAGGTCGAGAAGATCCGGACGCTGCTCGACGAGATCGATGAGTTCAGCCGCTGGTACATCCAGAACAAGGCGCGCTACTCGATCCACTGAGTCGACGTGCGCGAGGGGGCTGGATCGCTGCGGAGCGGCGTCCGGAACGCCCCGCGGCGAGGCCGGGTGGTGGGAGATCGAGTCCTTCGGGCGCTCGCCGAACTGTCAACGGGGTTGACGGAGGGGGCGGCGCTCGCGCCCCGCGCTAGCGCGTGAAGGCCTTGAAGAGATAGCGGTTCTCGCGCCGGATGGTGAACGACAGGATGTCGCCTGCGGCGACCCGGGCGACCGCCTGGTGGAAGGCCTCGGGTCCGCTGACCGGGTCATAGTTGACCTGGGTGATGACGTCGCCAGGGCGCATCCCGAGCTGCTCCGCGGTGCTCCCGGCGGTGACGCTGGAGACCATGACCCCGTCGCGCTCGCCGAGACCGAGCTGCTTGCGGGTCGCGGCGTCGAGCGGCGCCACCGTCATCCCGAGGTCGGCCACGGAGGCGCCGCCTGGCGAGGGCGCGCTCGGCGCGAGCGCGGCCAAACCGATGTCGGTCGGGTACTCCGCGACCTGGGCGGTGAGCCGCATCTCCTTGCCGGAGCGGTTCAAGACCATCATGACCTTCTGGCCGGTCGGGGTGGTGGACGCGAGCCACGGCAGGTCCTCCCAGTGATCGATGGGCTTATCGTCCCAGGTCAGGATCACGTCGCCCGGGTGCACGCCGGCCTTGGCCGCGGGGCTGCCGCTGAGGACCTCGCGCACGAGCGCGCCCGTCGGGCGATCCAGCCGCAGCTTCGCCGCGAGGTCCTGGGAGACCGGATCGACGCGCACGCCGAGGTAGGAGCGGCTGACCTTGCCGGTCGCCAGCTGGGGCAGGATCTTCTTGATCATGTTCACCGGGACCGCGAAGCCGATGCCTTGGCCCGCCGCGTTGATCGCGGTGTTGATGCCCACGACCTCACCCCGGATGTTGATGAGCGGTCCGCCGGAGTTGCCGGGGTTGATGCTTGCGTCGGTCTGGATGAAGCGCGCGTACATCGGCTCGCCGTTGGCCATGATGTCGCGGCGGCCCTTGGCGCTGACGATGCCGGCCGTCACGGTGTGGCTCAGGCCGAACGGGTTGCCGATGGCGATCACCCACTCGCCGATCTCGAGCCCCTCGGAGTCACCGAGCGGCGCGACCGTCAGCGCCTCCTTGGCGTCGAACTTGAGCAGCGCGACGTCGAGCTGGGGGTAGGTGCCGACGACGCGCCCGGTGTAGACGTGGTCGTTGTCGAGCTTGATCTGGATCGCGTCGGTGTCCCGCACCACGTGGTTGTTGGTCAGGACGTAACCGTCCTTGTGGATGATGAAGCCGGTGCCGAGCCCGCTGCCGCCGCCCTGAGGGCCGAAGAACGAGGGGGTCGGGTGGGGGTTTTTGCGCACGTTGATGTTCACGACCGCGGGCGAGAGCTCCTTCGCGAGGCGTGAGAACGCGCGCATGCTGACGGGAGCGTCGGGATCGAGCGGCGTGGCCCAGGACTTCTCGGTCCAGAGGTGCGCGGGCGTCTCCGCGATCGCCTCGGTCGCCACGAGCAGGCTCAACCCGACCGCGATCACACCGAGAAACCCTGGACGGACCCTGAGTATCGAGCGCATCAACCTTCCTCCCACTTCGCCACCCCCAGCACAGATGGGCCGCCCGGGGCATGGGGGCCTGAACAGGGGCCTCGTGCGCCCCATTCCTGACCGTGCCCGGAGGCCGCCCCCGGCCGGAAGGCGGCCACGCGCCGCATCGACGCCAGCGCGGCCACCATCATGAGGCCGTCGTCGTGCGGGAAGAAGCTTCGGACACCGGCAAGTAGACCGCGAAGGTCGTGCGGCCGACCCGCGACGACACCTCGATGGTGCCTCCGAGGGACTTCACGATGCGCTGGCAGATCGCGAGCCCGAGCCCGGTCCCCTGCGACTTCGTGGTGTAGAACGGGATGAAGAGTCGCTCCATCACCTCGGGCGGCATGCCGGGGCCGTCGTCTTCGAAGCGGATCCGCACGAAGGCGAGCTGGTCGCCGCTCGCGCCGGCGCGAGCCGCGGCCTCGGGGGTACGCCAGCTCAGCGCCGTCGAGATCACCAGCCGGCCGCCGCCCTGCGGCTCCATCGCCTCGATCGCGTTGCGCGAGAGGTTCAGCGTGATCTGTCGCAGCAGCTCGGGGTCCGAGCGGATGCTGGGGAGGTTCGGCGCGGCGACGAGCTCGACCTCGCTCGAGTGCTCAGAGGCCGACAAGAGCGTGAGCGTGCGACGCAGCACCTCGTTGACGTCGATGACGTCGCCCTTGCCCTTGAGCGGCCGAGCGTAGGTCAGGAACTGGCTGACGACGCCGTCGAGGCGGTTCACCTCATCGGTAATGATGTCGAGGAACGTCGCGCGCTGGTCGGCGTCGACCTCGGTGAGGAGCTGGGCTGCGCCCTTGATCGACCCGAGCGGGTTGCGGATCTCGTGGGCCAGGCCGGCGGCCATCTCACCCACCGCGGCGAGGCGATCGCGCTCGCGGATGCGGTCGAAGAGCCGCGAGTTCTCGATGGTGATCGTCGCCTGTGCCGCCAGCGCGGCGAGGGACTTGATCTGGTCGGCGCTGTACGCCTCGCGCAGCCGCTCGTCTTTGACGCCGAGGAAGCCCAGGAGCTGCCCGTCGCTCTCGAAGGCGACCAACAGCGCCGCCTCCAGCTCGGTCATCGTCTTGACGACGGCCTCGAGGATCTCCACCTGGGCCTGGTCCTCGACCGCGCCGCGCTCGCGCAGCTCGGCCTGCTCGGCCTCGAGGCTCTCGATGAGGAGCACCTTCTGCGTCGCCAGCCGGGTCAGGAGCGGGCGCGCGACGATGGCGTCGAGGCTCGGTGGGGGCGCGGTCCCGACGAAGCCGAGCCGGTCGAACGCCAGCCCCTCCTCGTCGCGCACGAAGACTGCGGCGTGGGTGAGCTGGCGCGACGCCTCGAGGCGGCTGAGCATCAGCTCCGCCATGGCCCCGACGTCGATGACGTTCGTCAGGCTCTTGCGGATCGCCTCGGCCTGCTTGGTGAACTCGAACTTCTCCCGGAAGATCAGCTCGTTGAGCTTCTCCTCGATGAAGCTCCGGAGCGGGTCGAGCAGGATCAGGATGACGATGGTCGCGATGACCGTGTTGAACAGAAACAGCGCGAAGTCGTGCCGCCACCAGGCGACGAGCACCGCGTAGATGATGCTCAGCACGAGGGCGAACCCGGCGAGCACCACGAAGCGCCCGAGGAACTCGAAGAGATCCAGGATCCGGCGCAGCGTCAGCACCTGGAACATGAAGTACATGTAGACGGCGGGCACCATGTTGCCGAACACCGCCACCGCGACGTCGGTGGCGTACGCGAGCAGCGCCAGGGTCAGCACCGCCGCGCTCGCGAGGGTCAGGTACGCGAGCCGCGTCCGCTCCGCCGGCAGCTCCACCCGGCGGAAGCGGTTGTACATCAGCGTCACGGACAGGACGACCGCCCCCGCGATGGCGCCGAAGTTGGCCCAGGCCACCATCTGCGCGGCGCGAGCCCACGCCTCGTCGTCGCCGAAGAGGTCGGCGCCGAGCCACACCACCGCCACCCCGAGCACGAGCAGCGCGCTCGCCGTCGCCGCGAGCCCGGTCGGCCACCGCGACGAGCGCTCCTCGTCGGACACGAAGGCGGCGAAGAAGCCGACCAGGGTCGTCGGGACCAGCGCCGCTACGAACCCCCGGGCCGCGAAGGCGACCACCTCGTTGGCGGCGTCCGTGACCACGACGGCGTCGGTCACGAACCACGCGACCAGGTTCATGTTCAGCCACGCGAAGCGCCGAAAAGGCAGGTGGCGACGCGCCCGCAGGATGACGTTGACGGCCAGCGCGGTGCAGATGATCGCGGCGAGCAGCGCCGCCTGGATCCGGTACCAGTTCTCCACGCGCGGGCGTCGGTCAGGGTGTCGCTGAGTCGGGCACGGCGCCGTCAGCCGGAGGCGCGACGCCGCCCTGCTGCTCGAGCTCCTGCTCGAGCTTCTCGTCCTTTTGACGGCGGAGCTCCTCGAGCATCGCGCTGCGCAGCATGTGCGCGACCTTGATCTGCTCGGCGGCCGTCGGATCGGCCGCGTTGATATACTCGCCGAGGTTGCGATAGGCGTCGCGCACGTTGCCGTCCTGCACGTACGCGAACGCCAGGTTGAACACCGTGTCGGGCGACTCCGAGCGCGCCTTCGCGCGCTCGAACAGCGCGATGGCGTCCTTGGTCTTGCCCTGCTGCATCGCGAGCAGCCCGAGGTTGTTGAGCAGGTCGGGGTCCTCGCCGTTGACCCGCAGGCCCTCCTCGTACACGCCACGCGCCGCGTCGAGGGCGTCGAACTGCTCGTACATCAGGCCGAGCTCCCGGAAGGCCGGGACGTAGGTCGGATCGCAGGCGATCGCCTCGCGGAAGGCCTTGTCGGCGTCGTCGTACTTGCCCGTCGCCTCGAGCGCGACCCCCTGGAAGTAGTGGGCGCCCGCGTAGTTCGGGTCCTCGGCGAGGGCGCGCGTGAGGTATCGCAGCCCGATCTCGGGGCGCCCATCGACGACGTGGGTGCGCCCGAGCTGGAACAGCACGTCGCGGTCGTGTGGGGCGAGCTTCTCGGCGGTCTCGAGGCGCGCCATCCCGTCGTCGCGGTGGTTCTTGTCGTAGATGTCGACCAGCGCCGCCTCGTAGTAGGCGCGGTGGTTCTCCGGGTCGATGCGCGCCGCCCGGGTGAAGTAGCCGTACGCCGACTCGGCGTTGCCGGCGTTGGCGGCCCGGATCCCGTCATTGACGAGCTTGATCGACTCCGTCCGGTTCTTGTCACAGCCGGGTAGGGTTGCGACCAGTGCCAGCGCGGCGACCAGGGCGAGGTAGTGTCGGGGTGCGGTGTTCATCGCCCGCAGGTTCGCACGATCGCCGGCCCCTCTCAAGCGCACGCTGCCGCGGGCCGCTGGGTCGGCGCCACCGGATCCTCAGGACGCTCGGGCGTCGCTCGCGTGCGTCCACGCGGGAGGCTCGGGCGCGCAACCCGCCGCGGTCCGCCTGCTGGCGCGGGTGCCTACGACGCCGACGGCTACTGGGTCTTGAGGATGATCGGGTACTGGACCTCGACCAGGCCGCCGTCCTTGGGGGAGGGGAACTTCCACCGCGACATCTTGTTGGAGATGCACTTGTGGAGCACCTCGTCGCCGAGCGTGCTGTTCTTGCAGGTCGGATCGAGCACCGAGCCGTTCGGCAGGATGGTGAACGCCAGCGTGAGCTTGCCCGACAGGTTGCGGTTCGACTGCAGGCGGTCCTGGTAGCACCACTTGATGCCCGACAGGTAGCGGCGGATGTACTGCTGGACCGTCTTGGCGTCGAGCTCACCGGTCAGCCGGACCGGCATCTGGATGATCTGCGGGTCGACCGCGCGCTGATTGAAGTCGAGGTCGTTCAGGTTGCGGCCGCGGTTCTTGCCGTCGAGGACGCCCGCGATCGCGGGGCCGCCGGGTCCGCTGGGACCGCCGGGACCGCCGCCCTCGGTCTGGAAGCCCCCGGGGCCCGGCCCGAGCGAGCCACCGAAGGGGTCGATCGACCCTTGGGCGAAGTCGTTGGCGCCCTCGGCGCCATCGTCGGCGCGGCTCGACAGCGCGCGGAACAGCGGCTTTCTGTTGTTCAGGTCCGGATCGGTGTTGAGGAGGTCGTTGAAGGCCGTGTTCTGGAATGCCTGGTTGGTCGAGGTCTGCTGGACCATCTGCTCGGCCTTCTTCTTGCGGTCCTCCTCGGACATCGCGTTGAAGGCCTCGCGCTCACGCTTCTTCTCCATGATGAGCTTGTTGGTGAGCTTCTGCGGGTCCTTGTCCGGCCGCTCGACCTCGATGGGCGAGTTGTCGACCTTCATCTTGTCTTCGCCCTTGTCCTTTTCGTCCTCGCCGGGCGTCTTGTTCTTCTTCTTCTCCTCCTCCTCTTCCTTCTTCTTCTTCTCCTCCTCCTCCGGCTTCACCTCGACGCGGAGCACCTCGATGGCGCGCTGAGCGAGCGCGCGCGGGTCGCGCTCGGAGAAGTTGAGGTCGGTCGGGAGCAGGCTCAGGACGACGAGGAACGCGATGTGTACGATCGCGCTGATGGAGATGTAGATCCACGCGTCGACGTCGACGCGCCCGATCGAGCCGACGCCGGGCTTCGTCGGCGCCTGGCCGTAGGACACGAGCAGCGTGAACTTGCCGGCGTGGAGCCGCGCGCGGATCGGCTGGTCGAGGGTGATCTTGCCGCCGCCCTCGCGGATCTCTTCGACGGACTTGACGCCGCCGTCGACGAGCAGGTCGCCCTTCAGGTTGGGGTTCGTCACGTCGAGGACGAAGCGCCCGCCCTGAGCCCTGACGAGCTCGTAGGCCATGCCGCCGAGCACGCTCTGCGGCAGCGCGAACCGGCACCCCTTCGCCTCGCCGACGGTGATGCTCTGTGGCTTCTCGAAGGTCTCGACCGCCAGCACCGTCTCGCCCCACAGGAGCGCGACCTCGAGGGCGTCGGTCGAAGTCGCCTCGACGACCTCCTTCTTTTTGTAGAAGGAGTCCTCGCCGAGACCACGGATCTCCTCGGCCGGCACGGGCTCGCCCGTGGGCTTCGCGGGCCTCTTGCCCTTGCCCTTGGCCGCGAGCGGCTGCCCCCCCGCGGTCCCCGACCCGGCGACCTCGATCTTGGGCGCCTCCTCGCGCCGCTCGACCCCCGCCACCGCCTCGTCGTCGAGGTGGACGATGAGCGTCGTGGTCCCGAGCACGAGCCGGTCACCGTCGTGCAGATCCCCCTGCACGACGCGCTCACCGCGAACGATCGTCCCGTTGGTGGAGCCGAGGTCGGTGATCCGCCACTGGCCGTTCTCGCGCTGCTCGATCACCGCGTGCTTGCGCGACACGTTGATGTCGTCGAGGCGCAGGTTCGAGGTCGAGAGCTTCCCCACGTTCACGATCGGGCGGTCGAACGCGATCTCGCGGATGAGCTTCCCGTTCAGGTAGATGCTGAAGCCGATCTTAGTCTTCAACGCTGGCCTCGTCGTGTCTCGCGGTGCGTGTCGAGCCGAACACCGGGATGCTGCGTGGGTCTCGCCACCTCGCGGGGGCGCTGTCCACCAAGACGTCGCCCGCGCGCGGGCGTCGGATGAGAGAGTTTAGCCGCGCCGCGCTGGCGTGGCCACCAGACCATCAACCACGACCGCGAGAGCGCGGACGCTCGGCGGCGTGTGACGGTCGGACAACGTCGCCAGGCTGGAAGTTCCCGCAAAGTACCACCTGCAAGCCCGCGGGCTCAGATGTCTTCCGCGGAGCGCAGGATCTCGGCCACGAAGTCGAGCCGCACCTCGATGAGGCTCGAGCGGCGACCGCGGCGCAGCCCCTCGATGAGCGTCCCGCCCGGCTTGAGGTAGTCGGTCGAGATGGTGTCGCCCTCGAAGTTGAACACCCGGACTTCCTTGTCCTTCAGCTCGCCGTCGGCCGGCGCCGCGCCCAGCGCGGGCCCACCGACGAAGCCGGACAGCGCGAGCACCCCGATGATCCACCTACGCATCGTCCCCCTCCTCCTCGGCCTCCTCGCGGGCCGGACCTTCCCACCTGCGCGCATCGTAGCAGCGCGCCGCCGCGCGGAGCAAACCCCGCGTCGCCCCACGTCGCGCCGGCTACGGCGTCGGCGCCGGCACCTCGGGCGCGGTCTCTTGCGCCTTCTTGCGCTCCATCACCATGATCGTGGTGTCGATCGACTTCGTCCGCTTCTTCATCTCGCGGAACTTCGGGTGCTTGGCGTCGATCATCGCCGCGTAGGTGTCGCAGTGCTTCTTCGCCTCTTTCCACCGCTGGGTGAACTGCTGGTGGAGCACGCACAGGTCGTACTCGGCGTCCGGGAAGCCAGGGCGCAGCGACAAGGCCTTCAGGTAGCCCTGCTCGGCCTCGTCGTAGCGCTCGAGGCCGCGCGCGGCGACCGCCCGGGAGAGCACGATCTCGGGGTCGTTCGGCCGATCCGCGAGCGCCTCACCGAAGCGCTTGTAGGCCGACTCGAAGTTCCCGAAGCCGAGCTCGAGCGCGGCCAGGTTGAGGCGCGCGTCGGCGTGGCCCGGGTCTGACTTGAGCGCCTCGAGGAAGTGCTCGGTCGCCTTGCGCGTGTTGTCCTTCTGCAGAAACACCAGGCCCAGCAGGTTGTGCAGCGCCGCCGCCCCCGGGTCCTTCTCGAGGAAGCTGGACGCGATGAGCCCGGCCTGGTCGTAGAGCCCCTGGCGGTAATAGGCGATCGCCGCGTTGAGCGCCGCGTCGACGTTGCGCGGGTCGCCGAGGAGCACGTTGCGCGAGTGCTTGAGGGCCTCGTCCCACTTCCCCTGAGCCAGCGCGTAGGCAGCCAGCGCGTTGCGCGCGTCGGGCTGGAAGCGGTTGGCCGCGACGATGTCCTCGAGCGTCTTCAGCCCGGCCTCGACGTTGCCATTGGCGACCTCGAGCGCCGCCAGTTGGGCCCGGATCGGCGCGTGCTGCGGGTCGACGGACAGGCCCCGGCGCCACGCCTCGGCGGCGCCGGCCGGGTTGCCCATGTGCAACCGCAACAGGCCGAGATCATACCAACAATCAATATTCTTGGGGGACTCCGCTGTGCACTGCACAAAGAGCCGCTCCGCCTCCGCCCCGCGGGTCACCATCTGGACCGGGTCGTTGGCGATCCTCGCGCCATCCTCCAGCGGCGTCGCGAGCGCGGATGTCGCCAGCAAGGCCGCTGGCACGAGGAGGGGCAGCGCGAGCGAGCGCCGGAGCAGTGGACGGTTCGTGCGCGGGCTCACTGCTCACCCCCGGGGGTCAGAAAGGTCGGGTGGGCCGAGCTCGGCTCGAGCTGTGTCGGCCGCAGGCGGAACTCCTTGGTGGAGCGGTCGGTGAGGTCGAGCTGCGCCAGCGCCGCCTCCGCCCGCTCCGAGTACTCATTGAACCAGCGCTCCCGGCGGGCGATCTCGAGCGCGCTCTTGTAGGCGGCGATCGCGCTCTCGCGGACGGTCTTGGCGCGGTCGGTCATCGACTGCTTCCACTGATCGACCACCTCGGGGAGGTGGCGGATCTTGCGCGGCACGGTCGCGTTCTCGACGGCGTCCGCGAGGTCCTGGTACGCGAGCCCGAGCTGTGACCAGGCGGCGATCTCCCAGCCCGGATGCCCGTACGCGATCACCTGCTCGTAGATCGCCTTGGCGCCCTTCATCATCTCGATCTTCTTGGTGATCGTCTTGGCCATCTCGGTGTCGCTCGGGGAGTCGAGCTTGATCCGCTGCGCCTGGCGGAGCTGGTTCTCGCCGAGGTTGAAGTGCGCCTCCGCCACCGCCGAGACGGCGTCGAGATCGAGGTCCTGGAGCTCGTTCTCCTTGAGGGACTTGAAGTAGGCGACGGTCTCCTCGAACGCCTGGTTGGCCTCGCGGTACTTGCGGAGGGCCCGGTAGGCGAGGCCGCGCTTGTCATAGGCCTGCAGGCGCACCGCCGCCGCCTCGTCGGGGAAGCGCTTGAGGTGCTGACCCACCGCGCGCACCACCAGGCTCGCCTTGCCCTGCTTCTCGAGGATGCTGATGACGTCGAGGTCTACCCGGGCCGCGTTCGGCTGGTCGCCGTAGCGCGCGAGCCACAGGTTCAGGTTCGAGATCGCCTCCGGGTAGTTGCCGAGGGTCTTGCGATAGATGGACGCGAGCCGCAGCGCCTTCTCCGCGAGCGGGTGCTTCGCGTGGTTCTTGACGAAGGTCTCGTAGATCTCGGCGGCCTGGTCGTAGACCGCGGTCTGCCGGAACATCTCGCCCATCGAGTAGAGCGCCTTGGGGGCGAGCTCGTTGGAGCGATAGCGCTTGTAGAGCTCGAGCTGTGTCTTGAGCGCCTTCTCGACCTGCTTGGCCTCGAAGTAGTTGATGCCGGCGTTGTAGATGGCGGCCGCGGCGCGGTCCTCGTTGGGGAACTCGGCCGCGTACTGCTCGAAGCACTGCGCCGCCTTGAGGTGCTCGCCGCTCTGCTGGTCCTTGAAGCACGCCTGGAAGTTCAGCGCGTTGCGGATCTTCTGGATGTCTTCCTTGAGGTCCTGCGGCAGCGACGGGATGGCGTCGTAGGCGTTGGCGTACTTGATGAGGTTGTCGACGTCGTGCGCGAGGTTGTACGCGCTCAGGAGCTGCCGCCGCGCGTCGTTGACGAGCTTGTTCTTCGGGTGCTTGTCGATGAACTCGGCGAAGCGCCGCGCCGCCTCCTCGAAGTGGTTGGCGTTGTAGTAGATCTTGGCCGCGGCGAAGCGCGCCGTCGGGATGTTCGAGGCGGTCTGCGGGTTCTCGCCGTTCTTCAGGATGAGCGCCATCCAGCGGTCGATGGCGTTGACGAAGCGCTGCTGATCCCCGCTCAGCTCGGTCTCCTTGAGGTCCTCGGTCGCCTCGTCCTTGAGCGCCTTGTTCTCGATCTGCACCAGCTTCAGATACGCGAGCACGGCGCGCTCGGCGGCGTCGTCGGCGAACTGCCCCTCGGGCTTCATCCGGATGACCTTCTCGAACTCCGCCGCCGCCTCCTCGTACTTCTCGGTGGCGAGCAGCAGCAGTGCGTTGTTCATCGCGATCTGGTAGGCGTTCTCGTCCTCCTTGAAGACCTGGAGGTACTGGTCGTAGAGCTGCTGCGTGTACTCGAGGGTCTGGCGCTCCTGCGTCTGCGAGTACTCCTTGTGGTACGCGCTGGCCACGTCGAGGACGACCCGCTTGATCTCGTCGCGCTCGCGGTCGATGTACTCCTTGGGGCCGCCGCTCTCGACGGCGTCGAACGCCCGCAGCAGCTCGCCGATCTCGGCCACGGTGGCGGCCTTGTCCCCGGAGCGCATCGCGTTGTCCACGATCTGGCGCTCGAACTGGACCACCATGTAGCTCTTGTCCTGGCCGGCGATGTTGCCCTTCTTGGCCTCGGTGATGAGCTGGCGCAGGAGGCTCGTCGAGCGCAGGAACTCGTTCTGCTCGGTGTAGATCTCGGCGAGCTTGCCGGCCAGGTCCAGGTAGCGCTGGGGGGCGTAGGTCTTCAGGAAGGCGATGGCGCCGTCGGCGCGCCCGACCTTCGAGTAGGGCAGCACCATGTCGTTTTGGGCTTCGCGCTTGAGCACGATGGCGCCCTTCTTGCCCGTGAGCGCCTGCTCGTCGGCGAGCTTGATGACCCGGATGAACTGGTTGACGGCGAGCTTGTAGCCGTTGATGCGCTCGCCATCGAGGGTCGTCTCGCCGAGGTTGTAGTAGCACCACGCCTGCTTGTAGAGCGCGTAGCCGTAGATGTTGGCGTCCTCGAACTTCTCCGCCTGACGGTAGAGCTTCAGCGCGTTGCTGAAGTCGTTCATGTCGAAGTAGTACTCGCCGATGTTCACGATGGCGTCGGGGACGTAGGGCGAGCCGGGGTGCGAGCCGATGAGCTCGGTGTAGACGTCGACGCCTTCGACCTGACGACCCATCTCGGTGAGGTTGTACGCCAGGAAGTAGCGCACCTCGTCGAGGCGCTTGGAGGACGGGAAGTCGCGGATGACGTCCTTGTAGACCTGGATGGTCTTGTCCTGGTAGCCCTGCTTCTTGTCGAGGACCGCCTTCTGCTTGGCCTTCAGCTTGTCGATGGCCGCGGTGTCCTTCCTCTGCTCGGCCTCGTAGAGCGGCTTCTCGATCTCCTCGCTGTACGCCTGCAGGCCGTACCACTCGGCGAGATCCCAGTAGAAGTCCGCGAGCGCGATGACCTGGACCGGGTACTTCGGGTCGCTCCGCGGCGTCAGCTGGATGATGGTCTTCTGGTCGTCGATGCTGGCCAGAAACGACCGCTCGGTGGTGCTGGCCTTCGGCTTGTCGTGGGACTTGGTCTTGGTCTGGCCGCTCAGGCTGGGGCGCTTCTCGCCGCCATCGCCGGGGGCCGCGGCCACTGCGTGGCCGGCGAACACGAGCAGGCTGCCCAGCACGGCCACGGCGCGTGCGACGAATGTCATCAAAACCTCACGGAGTCTGAAAAGCGGCGCGGCGCGACGAGCGCCGTGCCTGGGCTATTCTTCGCTGCTGTCGGGTGCCGGGGTGGTGGGCTCGGTCGCGCCCGGCGCGGGCTCCATCTTGCATAGCGAGTCGATGTCGTAGAGGTAGGAGCCCAGTTCGTCCTTCCAGTATTCCCCCGTGAACGGCCACTCGATGTGCTCGTCGTCGACGATGATCTCCAGCTTCGCGGCGGCCGCCGCGGCCTGCTCCTGGAGGACGCCGTCAGAGCTGTCGCCGCGGCGCGCCTTGCGCGTCTCCTGGCGGATCTTGATGGCCTCCGCGAGGTGCCGGCGCAGATCGCTGAGCAGCCGCACGAGCCTCGCCTGAGCCAGCCCGCCGGCTTCACCGACGACCAGGAAGCGGTAGCCGGTGATCTCGCTGCGGAGCGCTCCGAGCAGCCCGTCCGTCGCGCCCTGGGGGCCGGCGATGTTGTCGATCCGCGCGAGCTCCTCGTTGAGCTTGGCGACGGTGTCGAACTTGCGGCGCAGCTTCTTGTCCGCCAGCGCGGCGTTGAAGATGCGCTTGAAGCGCGTGGAGTACTCCACGTCCTCGCTCTTCGAGAGCTGGGCCAGCCACTGATAGAAGGCGTTGGGGTCCGCGAACTGGTTGATCTCCTTGCCCAGGCGATCCATCAGCGGGAAGTAGTCCTGCACGAACTGCTTTACGATGACGTCGGCCTCGTCGTAGCGGCAGTTGTAGAAGAGGATCAGCGCCTGCAGCACCCGCGACTCCGGGTAGTACTGATCGGCGAAGTAGGGCGAGTTGAGGGTGTGGAGGTTGCCGAGCGCTCGGGGGTAGTTCTTGAGCTGGTAGTGGACCCAGCTGACCTCGTAGAGGGCGTCGAGCCACTCCGGGCTCTCGTCGCTCACCTGATCGTAATACCGCACCGCAACATCGTACTGCCGCGTCGAGTAGAACAGCCGTCCGAGTGCCAACACGGCCTGACCCGCGACGCGATTGATGGTGTCGGTCGAGCTGATGTCGCGCTGCACACGGAGGATCGCCTTGAACGCCTCCCCGGCGGCGTTGAGCGCGTCGGAGTCGATGCTCTTGGCGTCGGTGCCCAGCCCGGACTGCGCCACGCGGATGACGCCCTCGAGGTACTTCGCCCGGACGTAGAACTCCTCGTTGCCCTCCGACACCTCCTGAAAGCGCGTCAAGGCGTCGCTCAGGCGGCTCTCGCCATAGAAGTAGAGGCCGACGAGGAAGTGCAGCTCGTCCTTGAGCTCGGCCGGGTACAGCTCGGGCGGGTAGTCGGCGATCTTGAGCAGCACGCTCGGATCGGAGCCGGTCGCGCGGCTGATCTTGAGCAGGTAGACGAGGCTCTTGGCGTACTGCGGGTGGTCACGGCCGGCGTCGACGATCGGCTCGAAGCGCGTGAGCGCCGACTGGTAGAGCCCGAGCTCGTAGAGCGCGACGCCCAGCGAGTACTGGGCCTCCTCGACGAGCGGGTTCTCCGCCTGGCCGGTCAGGACGAGCTGCTGGAACTTCAGGGCCGCCGCGAGGAACCGCTCGTCGTCGAGCAGCGCGTTGCCCTCGCGCAGCCACTGCGTCAGCGCGGCGTCGGAGACGACGACCTCGGCCTCGAGGTCGACGACGTCGCCGCCGGGGTCCGCCGGCGGATCGCCAGGGTCCGCTGCGACGGCCGTCGGTCCTGCGAGGAGCAGGGCCAGCGCCGCCGGGTGGACGAGGTTCAGAAGCGAGCGGCGCAGGTGGTGGGTCACGCGGTTCTCCGTCCCCCGGGGGCCACGACTGGGTACAGGGCCCGGCCCTGAAAACCCAAGCGTTTATAGCGTTCGCCTTGAAAGCCGGTCAAGCTGGCTCGCGCGGGGCGCCCCCGCCGGCCGCGACCGGCACGACGGGGAGAGACGATGCGACAGTACACTTGTTTGGTGGCGACGGTGGTGACGATGTTCGGCGCGCTCGCCGCTGGATGCGGGGACGGCGCGCAGGCCACCGGCGACACGTCCACCGCCACCGACGGCGACGCGACCGGCGACGGCGTCGCCGCCGACACCATCGAGGTCGAGCAGACCGCGTGCACCCCCGCGACCGGGCAGGACGGCGAGCCCGTCGCCTGCGTCGGTGGGCGCCTCGTCGACGAGGCGGGCGCCGCGATCCCCGGGCTCAAGGTCAGCGCATGCACGCTGCAGACCTGCATCATCGGCGAGACCGGCGCCGACGGCCGCTACCGCATCAACAAGCTCCCCGTCGCCCCGCACAAGATCGAGGTCCTGGGGCAGCTCAAGGGCTTCGCGACGATGGTCTTCTATCAGCCGACGACCGCCGGCGTGGTCGCGACCCCCGGGCGCGACATCGTCATGCCCACCCTCGTCGACGCGCCGGTCGCCTGGGCGCCCGCGGACGGCGGCGCCGTCACGATCGCCGGCGGGATGCTCACCCTCGACGCCGATCCAGGGGTCCTGCACTACCCGCTCGGGACGATCGACAAGTCGGTGCTGGCGGTGGAGCTCGATCCGCTCGATCTGCCGCCCTTCGACAGCGCCCCGTGGGTGGGCGAGGAGGCCGCGACCCGGGTCTTCATCGTCAACCCCTTCCCCGTCTTCAGCGACACCGCGGTCGCCATGACCGTCCACGGCGCCGCGGGCGTCAGCGTGGGCGCGACCTATCAGGTCTACACCGCCGACCAGCTCGAGGGGGTCCTCGAGAGCGCCGGGACCGCGACCGCGGACGGGGCGGGGAACATCGTCCTCGACGCCGGCGCGGAGCTCAAGACCCTCACGACCATCATCGTCGTGCCCGATCCGTGACGGCGCGAGGGGCGCGGCCGGTGGACGCTGGCCGCACCGCGTGTGGCGTGGTTGACAGCAGCCCGCGCGGCGCCAAGAATGCCGGGCCACGGGGCCGTTGAGAAACCGACATGGAGGCCCGATGCGTTACCTCGTCGTCGCTGCGATCGCTATTGGCGCCCTGACTGCGTCCGTCGGAGCCTGCGACACCACAGAGCTCTTCCACGAATGTCCGCTGTCGGACTCGATCGTCGCAGCGTGCGAGGCGGAGTCCACGACGACCGAGCTGACCTGCGTCGTCGCCGACCACCCGCTGTGCGAAGAGAAGATCTGCGCCGCCTGGCGAAACAGCGATCCGTTCTGTACCCAGGCCTGCAGCGTCAACGGGGACTGCCCCGAAGGCTCGACCTGCGAGACGTACCTCGACCTCGCCTTCTGCGTCCCGGCGGAGATCGTCTCGCCGACGATCGCGCAGTAGCTGCGAGCGCTCAGGCCTCTGGCGACTCGAACGCGCGGCGGTACCAGTCGATCGTCCAGCGCAACCAGCCGAGCCGCCGGACGGCGACGACGTCGAAGCGCACCGACGCGGGCCGCCAGCGCGTCTGTCGCAGCCACAGCCGCGCCAGGCGGATGAGCCGGCGCTGCTTGTCCGGCCCCACGGTCCACACCGGCCCGCCGGCGAACCCCTCACCGCTGCTCGTCCGGACCTCGACGATGACCACCGCGTCGCCGTCCCGCGCGATGATGTCGAGCTCGCCCTGAGGACAGCGCCAGTTGCGCTCCACGATGCGCATCTCGTGGCGTCGCAGGAACCTCGCCGCTCGCCGCTCGCCCTTGCGTCCGAGGCGTTGGCGCGCGCGGGTCACGGCTCGGCGCCGTCGCGCTGCGGCGATGCGGGGGGCTGGGCCGGGAACGCGAGCCGGAAGCTCCGCCGGTGGAGCGGGCAGGGGCCGTGGGCGTTCAGCGCGGCCTGGTGCTGCGGCGTAGGGTAGCCCTTGTGGCGCCCGAAGCCGTACTCGGGGTAGTCGCAGTCGGCGGCGACCATGTAGCGGTCGCGCGCCACCTTCGCGAGGATCGAGGCCGCCGCGATGTTCAGCGAGCGGGCGTCCCCCTTCACGAGGGTGCGCTGGTCCACCGTCGCCGGCAGGGGGGCGCGCTGGTTGCCGTCGACGAGCGCGACGGCCGTCGCCAGCCCGGGGGCAGCCTCGACAGCCTGAGCCCACGCGTGGGCCATCCCGAGCAGCGACGCCTGGAGGATGTTGATCTCGTCGATCACGTCCGGCTCGACGAGCACGAGCCCGAACGCGATGGCGTGCTCCACGATCTGGTCGAAGAGCGCCTCGCGTCGGGCTTCGGTGAGCTGCTTGGAGTCGTTCAGACCGGCGACGGGGCAGGGCCACGGGAGCGCGCACGCCGCCGCGACGACGGGCCCCGCGAGCGGCCCACGGCCGGCCTCGTCGAGGCCGATCAGCGAGGACAGGCCCTGCTCCACGGCCCAACGCTCGACCTCTCCGCAGACGAGCGGAGCGTCGAGCGCGAGCCCGAGCTGATCATCGGCGTCGTGGCGACGGTGCGGCGCCGAGCTCCGGCCCCTGGCGGTCGTCGCCACGACGAACGTGACTAGGCGCGGATGTCGCGCAGCGAGCGGATGCGCGCCTTCTTCCCGCGCAGGTCGCGCAGGTAGTACAGCTTCGCGCGCCGGACGCGGCCGCGGTCCTTGACCTCGATGCGCTCGATGCGGGGGCTGTGGAGCGGGAACACGCGCTCGACGCCGATGTTGTAGCTCACCTTGCGGACGGTGAAGCTCGAGCGCAGGCCGTCGTTGTGGCGACCGATGCACACGCCCTCGAAGACCTGGATCCGCTCCTTCTCACCCTCGCGGATGCGGAGGTGGACGCGAAGCGTATCGCCGGCCTTGAACTGCGGCACGTCCTGGCGGAGCTGGAGCCGCTCGAGGTTCTCGAGCGCGACATGGGTATTCATCGATCAACTCCCGGGAGAGGTCCCGTTCCAGGGGGGGGGCCTGTGTGGCCTTCGTGGGCGCCCAACAGCCGGTCGAGGATGATCGCGACGGCGGATCGGACGGATAGGTGATTATAGCCTGCACGTCCAGCGATCGCTTCGATCGGTGGAAGGACGACCGGGCACCCGGCGAGGGTCTCGGCCGTCAGGCCCCAACCCGTACCAAACAGGAGGAGCGCTGCGCCTTCTTCGGTGGTCAGTCGTGCGCGCAGAGCGCCGTATCCGACCGTTGTCTCTAGCCTCCGGGCGCTCGTCCCCACGAGGAGGGGCGGGTGTCCGGCGGCGCCCGTGACGGCCCGCTCCGCGTCGGCCAGGGTGGGGACCACCCGGACCAGGGAGAGGGCATCGGCGCGCAAGGGGTGGAGGCTCTCGCCGCCGGTGCCCTGCCAGTGCGCCGCGATGCGGCTCACCATTGCGCGCTGCTGCTCGATGGGCGTGATCAGGAAGTACCCGCTCACGCCATAGGTCCGAGCAGCTCGGGCCAAATCGTGGATGTCGATGTTCGTGACCGCGGTGGTCACGACGTCCCCAGCCCGATTCAGCACCGGGTGGTGAACGAGGGCGATATAGATATCCATGGGTGGCGATTGCGCAAGGACTTTCTTCGCGACGGCGGGGCTCGGCGGCCCCACCGGCGCCGTCAACCCGCGCCATCCTCCTCGTCTCGTGCCCGCGCCCAGCGCGCGAAGAGGTCGGGTCGGCGGGCGCGGGTGCGCAGCTCGCGCTGCTCTTGGCGCCAGCGGTCGATGGCCGCGTGGTTGCCGCTGAGCAGCACCTCGGGGACGGCGTGGCCGCGCCACTCGCGCGGGCGGGTGTACTGCGGATGCTCGAGCAGCGGCGTCCCGGTGAAGGACTCCTCGTGGGCGCCGGTGGCGTTGCCGAGGACCCCGGGCAGGAGCCGGCTGACGGCGTCGATCACGACCAGCGCGCCGAGCTCTCCGCCGGTCAGGACGTAGTCGCCGATCGACAGCTCCTCGTCGACCACGTGCGCGGCGACGCGCTCGTCCACGCCCTCGTAGCGCCCGCAGACGAGGCACAGCCCGCCCTCGAGCGCGGCGTACTCGGCGGCGACGCGCTGATCGAAGACGCGCCCCGCGGGGCCGAGCAGGACGACCCGCGGGCGGGCCGGCGCGCGCCGCTCGCGGACGGACTCTATCGCAGCTGCGAGCGGCTCTGGCTGCATCACCATGCCCGCGCCACCGCCGAAAGGGCCGTCATCCACTGTGCGGTGCACATCACGGGTGAAGTCCCGGGGGTCGGTGAAGGACACCGTGACGATGCCGCGGTCGGCCGCACGCCCGAGCATGCTGCCGCCGAGGTAGCCGCTCATCAGGGGCTCGAACAGGGTCACCACGTCGAAGGGGTAGGCGCGGGTCTCGCGGCCGTCGCTCACGGAAAGAGCCCCTCCGGCGGGTCGACGACGATGCGCTCACCGGCGCGGTCGATCTCGGTCACGAGGGACTCGACCACGGGCACGAGCACCGATGGCCCCCCGCGGGTGGGTCGCACCTCGAGGAGCTCGGCGTAGGTCTCGACGACCCGGAGCACCGTCCCGAGGGGCGCGCCGGTGGGATCGACCACGGCCCAGCCCTTGACCTCGTGGAAGAAGAACTCGTCGGGGTCGGCGGGGGGCAGCGAGTCGAGCGGGATGGCGAGGTAGGTGCCCCGCAGGGCCTCCACCGCGTCGCGGCCAGGGACCTCCCGGAACATGCACAGGAGGCGCTCTTTGGCGCCCATCCCGACGGCCTCGACGGTGAGGTGACCGGAGCCCGGACCCTCGACGGTGTCCGGCTCGCCGGGACCGACCCGATCGGCCGTGAGCGTCTCGAAGCGCATCCCCTCGCGCCACAACGGCGAGTCGGGGTTGAAGGGGCGCACGAAGCAGCCGCCATCGAGCCCGTGCGGCTTGCCGACGACCCCCATCAAGAGGAGCTTCATCGGGGCCACCGGGCCGCGCACGACGCGGCGCTCGTCCGCGCCGATCGGCGCGGACCGGGCGTCATTCGACGATCTCGACCTGGGCGCGGCGGCCGTGCTTGGCGGCGGCGGCGCGGACCACGGCGCGGATGGCGCGCGCGGTTCGACCCTGGCGGCCGATGACCTGGCCCAGGTCGTCCTGCATCACCGTCAGCTCGTAGAGGTCGGAGTGCTCTCCGTCCCGCCCGCCTCCCTGGGAGACGGAGACGTCCTCCGGATGATCGACGAGCTGCTTGGCGATGAGCTCGACGAGCGGCGCCATCGACACGTGCGAATCAGGCATCGGGCGACTCGCTCGCGGCGGGCGCCGGCACCTCGGCGGGAGCGGCCGGCGGTGCCGGGGTCGGCGCCGGGGCTGCGGCCGCGACCGCGGCGGGGGCCGCCGTGCGCGACGGGAGCGTCCGCACCTTCTTGACCGGCCGGACGGCGGTGTCGGGCGCGTTCATGAACTTCGCCAGCAGGTTGTCGACCGTGTAGGTCGCCGTGGCGCCCTGGCCGAGCCAGTACTCGATGCGGTCGCGCTTGAGGGCGACGGCCGGCGGGTTGTGAGCGGGATCGTACGAGCCGACGTGCTCGAGGAAGCGGCCATCGCGGCGGGCGCAGTCGTTGGCGACCACGAGGCGGTAGTAGGGGCGCTTCTTCGAGCCGTGGCGGGCGAGGCGGAGCTTGACGGCCATCGATGTTCCCTGTGGGGTACCAGTAGCGTTCGATCTCACGAAGGGTGCTCCCCTCGCGAGGGCGCGGACCTTAACGAGCCCCCCCCGCGGTGTCAACGGTGATCGCGTCGAGGGCGCGCCTCAGCCCGGCCACGAGCGCGTCATCCTCCTCCGGCGGGATCGTCCGGAGGTGGAGCCACACCGCCCCGTCCGCGACCACGGGGATGATCGGCGGCGCGCCGCTGCGGAGCTCCGCCGCGAGTCGGCCCGCCTCGACGCCGCGCGGCCGGACCGTCAACGCTGCCCCGGGGAGCGCCTCCCCGGGGTAGCTGCCGCCGCCGACGGCGTCGTCGCACGGGGCGACGGCGATCGCGGCCGGCGCGTCCCGCAGCTCGGCCGCGAGCGCGCGGGCGCGATGTTGCAGCGCACGCATCGGGACGTGAAGCATTCGTGCGACTGGGATGCTGTGGAGCTCGCCCTTGCGATAGGCGATCAGGGTGTGCTCGAGCGCCGCCAGGGCGAGCTTGTCCGGGCGCAGGGCGCGCATCAGGGGGTGGCGGGCGAGGCGATCGACGATCTCGCGTCGCCCCAGCACGATCCCGGCCTGCGGGCCGCCGAGGATCTTGTCGCCGCTGAAGCAGACGACGTCCGCCCCGGCGCGGAGCGCGCGCTGGACCCGATCGCTGCCGCCGAGCGGAGCGGGCAGGGGGCCGAAGGTGCCGCTGCCGAGGTCGTCGATATAGAGGATGCCGAGCTCGCGCGCGACCGCCCCGAGCTCCTCGGGCTCCGGGCGGTGGACGAAGCCGTGGACGGCGTAGTTGCTCGGGTGGACGCGCAGGATGGCGGCCGTGCGCTCGCCGCCGGCGGCGCGGTAGTCGTCGGGCCAGGTGCGGTTGGTCGTCCCGACCTCGCGCAGGGTGGCCCCGGAGGCGGCGAGGATGTCGGGGACGCGGAAGCTGCCGCCGATCTCGACCAGCTCGCCGCGGCTGATGATGACCTCGCGGCCGGCGCAGAGGGCGCCGAGGATCAGCATCACCGCGGCCGCGTTGTTGTTGACGACGAGGGCCGCCTCGGCCCCCGAGAGCGCCGTCAGGAGGCTCTCCACGTGATCGCGCCGCGAGCCGCGCTCCCCCCGCCCGAGGTCGTACTCGAGGTTGCAGGCGCCCAGCGCCGCGGCCACCGCGCCAGCGCCGAGCGGGGCGCGGCCGAGGTTGGTGTGGACGATGACCCCGGTCGCGTTCAGGACCGGCTCGAGGGAGGGCCTGACCGCGCGGGCGAGCCACGCCAGCGCGGACTCCTCGAGGGCGCCGGCGGCGGGGGGCGGGCCGCCGGCGAGGAGGGCCTCGCGGGCCCGCGCGATGGCGTGGCGCGCCGCCTCGACCCGCAGGCTCGCGGGCGCGTCGCTGGCGGCGAGGGCGGGCGCGGCGGCGAGGTGGTCGACCTTCGGGAGCGCGCGGAGGCGAGACGGATCGATCATGGGGGCAGCCTACCGCGAACGGCGCCCTTGTCGATGGCGATTAGCCGGTCGGCTGGCGCGGGACTGATCTGTTGCCCGCCCCATGAGCGGGGTGTAGAACGACCCCTCAATTACCGAGGCGCCCGCGTGCGTTGCAACACGGGCGTCCCCAGGGACGTTCGAGGTCGACATGAAGAAGACGACGCGGTTCAAGCAGATGCTGCGGTCCAAGCAGCTCGAGTTCATCTGCGAGGCCCACAACGGCCTGTCGGCCAAGATCGTGGAGGAGGCCGGGTTCCGCGGCATCTGGGGGAGCGGTCTGTCGATCTCGGCGGCGATGGGCGTTCGCGACAACAACGAGGCTTCGTGGACCCAGGTCCTCGAGGTCCTCGAGTTCATGAGCGACAACACCCAGATCCCGATCCTGCTCGACGGTGACACCGGCTACGGCAACTTCAACAACATGCGCCGGCTGGTGAACAAGCTCGAGCAGCGCGGCATCGCCGCCGTGTGCATCGAGGACAAGATCTTCCCGAAGACGAACTCGTTCATCAAGGGTGAGGCGCAGCCGCTCGCCGACATCGACGAGTTCAGCGGCAAGATCAAGGCCGGCAAGGACGCGCAGCGCGACGACGACTTCTGCATCATCGCCCGCACCGAGGCCTTCATCTCGGGCTGGGGCCTCGAGGAGGCGCTCAAGCGCGCCAACGCCTTCTACGAGGCCGGCGCCGACGCGGTCCTCGTGCACTCGAAGATCGCCAAGCCGGACGACATCATCGCCTTCATGAAGGAGTGGGACGATCGCTGCCCGGTCGTGATCGTGCCGACCATGTACTACGACACGCCGACGCAGATGTGGCGTGACCTCAAGATCAGCATGGTCATCTGGGCCAACCACATCCTGCGCTCCGGTATCCGGGCGATGAAGGACACGGCCCAGCACCTGATGGAGCACGAGTCGCTGCTGCACATCGAGAAGGAGCTGCCGACCGTCAAGGAGATCTTCCGCCTCCAGGGGATGGACGAGTACGCGCAGTGGGAGAAGACCTACCTCCCGAAGACGCGCCAGGCCGGTCGCGGCATCCTGCTCGCGGCGTCCAAGGGCGCGAACTTCGGTCGCCTGACCGACGACAAGCCGAAGGCGATGATCGAGGTCGAGGGCTCGCCCATCATCACCGGCTCGGTGAACGCGCTCCGCAAGAGCAACGTCCGCGACATCACCATCGTCACCGGCTACAAGCCCGACGCCTTCACGATCGGCACGGTCAAATACGTCCACAACGCGGCCTGGGAGAAGACCGGCGAGGTCGGCTCCCTGCTCGCCGCCAAGGACAAGATCGCCGGCGAGGGTGAGCTGGTCATCGGCTACGGCGACGTGGTCGCCCGCTCCTTCGTGGTGAAGAACCTCGTCGAGTCGAAGGCCCCGCTGACGGTCGTCGTCGACTACCAGGCCCCCCACCACAAGACCCGGACGTCGATCGACTGGGCGCGGGTCACCCCGGAGCGCGTCGAGGGCATCAAGAAGCTCGACTACAAGCTCGTCAAGATCGACCCGCAGCTCCCGCCGGCCTCGGCCTCGGGCGAGTGGATCGGGCTCTTGGCCTGCACCGGCGAGGGCTCGAAGCTGCTGGCCAAGGCGATCGACGACCTGTTGGCGAGCGGCGCGGACATCGCGAAGTGGTCCATGCCGCAGCTCCTGAGCCACATCGTCGAGAGCGGCGTCGCCGAGGTGGCCGTGCAGTACATCCACGACAACTGGCTGGACATCGACGACATCGCGGACCTGTCCGACCTCTACAAGTTCTGAGTTCGGAAGCGTTCACGTGGACCGTGCCGGCTGACGCGGCCGGCGCTCGGCTCGACCAGGTGGTCGCCGAGCGCTGGCCGGAGCTCAGCCGGAGTCAGGTCCGACGCGCCCTCGACGAGGGGCGCCTGACGGTCAACGGACGCCCGCCGAAGAAGGCGGGCGTCACCGTTCGGCCGGGGGACGTTTTGTGCGTTGCACAGGGCGACAGCCGGGTCGGTGAAGCGCCCGAGGGCGAGGACATCCCGCTACGCATCGTGTTCGAGGACGAGCACCTCCTGGTGGTCGACAAGCCGGCGGGGCTGGTCGTCCACCCCGCGCCCGGGCATGCCGGCGGGACCCTCGTCAACGCGCTCGTTCACCACCTCGACGAGCTCGCCGAGGCCGACGGCGCTCCCGATCGCCCCGGCATCGTGCATCGCATCGACAAGGACACGAGCGGGCTGCTCGTGGTTGCCAAGACCGTGGTCGCCATGGCGGGCCTTCAGGCCCAGTTCGGCGCGCACACGGCGCATCGGCGCTACCGCGCCGTGGTGTTGGGCCCCAAGCTCGACGAGGCCGGCACCATCGAGACGCTCTACGACCGCCACCCCCGGGATCGCAAGCGCTTCACCGGGCGCGCCTCCCGGGGGCGCCGCGCCTGCACCCACTGGCGGGTGCTGCTGCGCGGCGAGGCCCTCGCGCTGCTCGAGCTGACCCTCGAGACCGGGCGGACCCACCAGATCCGCGTCCACCTCAGCGAGCGGGGGCACCCGGTGGTGGCCGACCCGATCTACGGGCGGTCGGCGCCCAAGAACGGGGCCGGCGCCGCCGCGCGGGAGCTCGCCGCCGCGCGCCGTATGCCGCGGCTGGCGCTGCACGCGGCCGAGCTGGGGTTCATTCACCCCGTGACCGGCGAGGCGCTGCTGCTGACCTCCCCCGACCCCGCCGACCTGGCGGCGCTGGTCGCGGCCATCGACGCCGGCTGAGGCGCGGGTTACATTCCCGCGGAGCCCGCGACTTCCTCGCTCCGCGATGGTGCGAAGTCTAGTCGCGAGCCGCGCCCGACGCGCGGCATTTACCCCGCGAAGAGATGGAGAAGACGCCATGGAGCTGATCGACGGACTCATGCAGAAGGTCGGGCTGTCCAAGGAGAAGGCCGAAGAGGTCCTCAAGTTCCTCAAGGAGAACGCGGCCAAGATCCCGGAGTGGGTCGGCCAGAACGAGACCCTCTCGAAGGTCGCCGACAAGCTCCCCGGCGGGCTCGGCGGCAAGCTGTTCGGCAAGAAGGACGGCGAGTAGGCGACGCGCCCGGTCCGTGTCCCGACCTGCCGACCGAGCGCGGTTGACGGCGTCGCCGTCCGCGTCATGCTGAGCCGATGAAGGTCGCCGCGGTCCAGTTCAAGCCGACGAAGGGGGACAAGGCGGGCGCGCTGAGCGCGCTCGCCGAGCATGCCCGCACCGCCGGTGCGGTGGGCGGCGCGGAGCTGATCGTCCTGCCGGAGATGGCGGCGACGGGCTACGTCTTCACCGATCGCGGCGCCATCGACGCGGTCGCGGAGCTGCCCCGGGGCGAGACGTTCAGCGCCCTCGCTCCGGTCGCCCGCGAGCTCGGCGCCTGGATCGTCGTCGGCTTCCCCGAGCGGGCGGCCGACAAGCGCTTCAACAGCGCGCTGGTCATCGATCCGGCCGGCGAGCTGGTGTTCACCTACCGCAAGACGCTCCTCTACGACCTCGACGAGACCTGGTGCGACCCCGGCGACAGCGGCTACCGCGCCTTCGACGCCGACTTCGGGCGCTTCACGGTCGGGATCTGCATGGATCTCAACGACGATCGCTTCATCGCGTGGTGCGCCGGGGCGGGGGCGCGCGCGATCGCGTTCCCGACGAACTGGCTCGATCAGGACCAGCGCGTCTGGGGCTACTGGGCCTGGCGCCTCGACGGCGTCGACAGCGCCCTGGTCGCGGCCAACACCTGGGGCAGCGACGCGGGCGTCCGCTTTCGGGGCGAGTCCGCCATCCTCGACGGGCGCACCCTGCGCGCAGCCGCCGCGCGCCGCGGCGACGGCGTCATCACCGCCGAGATCTAAGGGGCCGCACAGAGACAGCTCAACATCCTGGCCGGCGGATCCAATCCACTGGGCGGCCCGACGAAAGCTTGTACGACGCCCGCGGGCGTCTTCCGAGCTCTCGGGGCGCGCAGATGGCGGCGGATCCGCCGGCAAGACGACAAGCTATTTCGGCACGGGCCCCTATTAGAGGCCCCCCTTACGACAGCCGGATGTTGTCGATGAGCCGGACGCCGCCGAAGTAGGCCGCGATGGCGAGCACGGCGGGGCGGTCGAGGTGGGCGATGGGCCGCAGCGTCGCGTCGTCGACGAGCTCGACGTAGTCCACCCGGCCGCCGGCCACCTCGACGCGGGCGCGGGCGTCTGCCGCCACGGCGATGGCGTCGGTGGCGCCGTCGGCGACCGCGTCCCGGGCCGCGAAGAGCGCCCGCGAGATCGACAGCGCCTGGGTCCTGGCGTCGGGAGACAGGCGCGCGTTGCGCGAGCTCAGCGCCAGCCCGTCGGCGTCCCGCACCAGCGGCGCCGCGACGATCTCGATCGGGAAGTCGAGGTCCCGGACCATCCGCTCGATGACTCGCCGCTGCTGGTAGTCTTTGTCGCCGAACACCGCCACGTCGGGCTCGACCACGTGGAAGAACTTGGCCACGACGGTGGTGACCCCCCGAAAGTGCCCCGGCCGCGCTGCACCGCACAATGTCTGTGTCAGCGACTCAGCCTCGACCCAGGTTTCGTGCGGCGGTTCGCCCCGGAAGTACATATCGTGCGGTGCGAAGATCGCGTCCGCGGCCCCCCCCAGGCGGGCCAGGTCGGCGTCCAGCTCTCGCGGGTAGGCGTGGAGGTCGTCGGCGCGGTCGAACTGGGTCGGGTTCACGTAGATCGAGACCACGACCGTGTCCGCGTGGCGTCGGGCCACATCGACGAGCGACAGGTGCCCGGCGTGTAGGCTCCCCATCGTCGGGACCAGCGCGACCCGGCGCCCGGCGGCGCGCTCCGAGCGCGACCAGGCGCGCATCGCTCGCTTGTCGGTGAAGACTCTCATGGGCGGTCAGCGGAAGCTGAACTCATCGGACGGGAAGGTGCGAGCCTTGACCTCGTCGACGTACGCCCTGACCGCGACGCGGGTGCGCGCGCCCAGGTCGTCGTAGCGCTTGACGAACTTGGGCGTCAGCTCCTCGAAGAGGCCGAGCATGTCGTAGGAGACCAGGACCTGGCCGTCGCAGTGGACGCCGGCGCCGATGCCGATGGTGGGGACGGCGAGGCTGCGGGTGATCGCCTCGGCGACCGGCACCGGGATGGTCTCGAGCACGATCGCGAACACGCCCGCGTCTTCGAGGCGCTTGGCGTCGTCGATGAGGCGGCGCGCGGCCTCCTCGGTCTTTCCCTGCACCTTGAAGCCGCCGAGGGCGTAGACCGACTGCGGCGTGAGCCCGAGGTGGCCCACCACCGGGATCCCCGCCTGCACCATCGCGCGCGCCGCCGCCGCCGAGCGCTCGCCGCCCTCGAGCTTCACCGCGTGGCAGCCGCCCTCCGCGAGGAGCCGCCCGGCGTTCTCGAGGGCCCGCTCGACCGACACCTGGTAGGACATGAACGGCAGGTCGCCGACCACCATCGCCCGCTGGCTGCCGCGCACCACCGCCTGGCAGTGGTAGATCATGTGCTCCATCGTCACTGGCAGGGTCGACTCGTGCCCCTGCACCACCATCCCGAGGGAGTCGCCTACGAGCAGCATGTCCGCCCCGGCCTGATCGATCAGCCGCGCGAAGGTCGCGTCGTAGGCGGTCACCATCGCGATGGGCTCGCCCTTCTCCTTCATCTGACGGATGTCGAGCGTAGTCAGGCGTGGCATAACACCACCTCCTCGGTCGGGGCAGGTCGGGTTCACGAGAAGACTCGCCGATGCGGCCTACCATGCAAGCACCTTGTTGGGGTAGTGGCTTGCCGTTGGACGTCGTCGGCACGGTCAGGTGCGAGCCTCCACGGCCGCGCCGGTCTTGGTTGACCTTGGCTGTGCCGCCGACTATCAGGGGCCAAACGCGCCCTGTGGAGGCTGATGATGCAGTACGACGCACGCGACGCCCTGATCCTGAGCCCGCTCCGCACCCCCATCGGTCGCCTCGGCGGCGGGCTGGCCGAGGTGCGCCCCGACGATCTCCTGGCCGACGTCTTCGCGGCCGTCATCGCCCGCACCGGGCTCGACCCCGTCGAGCTTGACGAGGTGATCGCCGGGTGCGCCAACCAGGCCGGCGAGGACAACCGCAACGTCGCGCGCATGGCGGCGCTGAACGCCGGCGTTCCGGACTCGGTCCCGGGCTTCACGGTCAACCGCCTCTGCGCCTCGAGCCTCACCGCGGTGAACCTCGCCGCCCGCGCGATCCGCACCGGCGACGCTGATCTCGTGCTCGTCGGCGGGGTGGAGTCGATGTCCCGCGCGCCCTACAGCGTCCCCAAGCACGTCGGCGGGCGTCCCGCGGTCGGCAACCTCACGGCGTGGGACACCTCGCTCGGCTGGCGCTACCCGAACCCGCGCCTCGAGGCCCTCTTCCCCCTCGAGGCAATGGGGGAGACGGCCGAGAACCTCGTCGACCGCTACGGCATCTCCCGCGAGGATCAGGACGCCTTCGCCCTCGAGAGCCATCAGAAGGCCGTCGCGGCCCATGACGCCGGCGCCTTCGCCGACGAGCTCCTGCCGGTCGAGCTCCCCCGCAAGAAGGGCGACGCCGTCGTCGTCGATCGCGACGAGGGCCCCCGCGCCGACACCTCGCTCGCGCAGCTCGCGCGCCTCCGGGCCGCCTTCCGCAAGGGCGGGACGGTCACCGCCGGCAACAGCTCCACCCTCAACGACGGCGCCGTCGCCCTGCTCGTCGCCTCCGGGGCCGCGGTGCGGCGCCTCGGGCTCACCCCGCTCGCGAAGATCAAGGCCGGCGCGGCCGCCGGTGTCGACCCGCGGGTGATGGGCATCGGCCCGGTCCCCGCCACCAAGAAGGCCCTGGCGCGGGCCGGTTGGACCGTCGCCGACCTCGATCTCATCGAGCTGAACGAGGCCTTCGCCGCCCAATCCCTGGCCGTCAGCCGCGAGCTCGAGCTCCCCCTCGAGCGCGTCAACGTCCACGGCGGCGCCATCGCCCTCGGCCACCCCCTCGGGATGTCCGGGGCCCGCATCCTGACGACGTTGGTCCACGCCATGATCCGGCGCGACGTGCGGCGCGGGCTCGCGACGCTGTGCGTCGGCGTCGGCCAGGGTGTCGCGACGCTGATCGAGCGCTGACCATGCGCGCGCACTTCATCCTCTTCGTCGCCGACCAGGCTGCCGCGACGGCGTTCTACCGCGCCGTCCTCGCGCGCGCCCCGCGCCTCGAGGTCCCGGGGATGACCGAGTACGGCCTGAGCGCCGGCGCGGTCCTCGGGCTGATGCCCGAGGCCGGGATCCGGCGCCTCCTGCCCGATCTGCCCGATCCCGCCTCGGTCCGCGGCGCTCCCCGGGGCGAGCTCTACCTCCTCGTCGACGACCCCGAGGCGCACCTCGAGCGGCTCGTCGCCGCCGGCGGCCGCCTCCTCGACCCGGTCCGCCCCCGGGACTGGGGTCACCGCGCCGGCTACGGCCTCGACCTCGACGGGCACCTCGTCGTCTTCGCGGCCTGAACGCTGGCGGGCGCGCGTCACCGTCATTGACTCGCCCGAAACGCCCTGGTATTTCCCTCGCCCCTCGAGATGGCCCGGCATGGGTCGGGCCATCGACCTCCCCAACACGGAGTGCATGACATGGCCAATCACAAGCAGGCGCTCAAGCGCCACCGCCAGTCCCTCAAGCGCCAGGCGCGCAACAACTACGCCAAGGCGACGATGCGGACCTTCCTCAAGAAGGCGCGCACCACCCTCGCCGACGCCGACGCCGACGCCACCGAGGCGGTCAAGAGCGCGGTCTCGTATCTCGATCACATCGCCGGCAAGGGCATCATCCCCAAGGAGCGCGCCTCCCGGCTCAAGAGCCGCCTCGAGTCGAAGCTCAACAAGGTCTGATCCGGCCTGCGCCCGGCCACGCGCCGGGCGCGTTCCCTCGAGCTGACCCGGCGGTGCCATGACCCCTCGCCCGCGCGGTGGGCTCCGGCGCCTCACCCGACCGCTCCGGCAGTCGCGAGCCACCCTCGTCGTCGCGATCCTCATGATCGCGCTGACCGGCGCGCTGTGCTTCCTGCCGGGCGTCGGGATCCTCAACTATTACAGCTCCTTCGTGCTGGCGCTGGCCGGCGGGTTGCTCGCCGGCGTCGCCGGGGCGAACGCCGCCCGGGGCGCCGTCCTGCGCGGCGACGCTCCCTTCCGCGAGGCGCTCTGGTCCGGCCTCTGGGTCGCCGTCCCGCCCCCGCTGCTGCTGCTGCTCAACGGGCTCCGCGTCACCAACTGCGACCCCCTCGAGGGCCTGCTCTTCTACGTGATGGGCGCCGGGCTCTCGATCCTGCTCGCCGCGCAGGTGGGCGCGTTCGCGGCGCTGGTCGGGCGCCGCCGCCGCTGGGCCATCCCGCTCTTCCTCGCCTTCTGGGTGGGCGCCATCGCCTGGGATCTCGCCCACCTCTATCTGCACCCAGCGATCTTCGCCTACGACCCCTTCGTCGGCTTCTTCTCCGGCGCGGTCTACGACACCGTCATCCAGGTCGACGACCGCCTCGCCCTCTACCGCCTCAACAACCTCGCGCAGCTCGCGGTCCTCTGGACCTTCGCCCGCCTCGCCCGAGGCCCCGCCGGCTGGCTGACCATCGACGCCCTGCGCGAGGCCGCCCACCGGCGCTGGCTCGCCCTCGCCCTGGCCGTCGCCGTCGCCGCGACCTTCTTCGGGCTGCGCGGTGTCATCGGCTACGAGGTCTCCCGCGGCGACATCGAGGCGCGCCTCGGCGGTCGCCTCGAGAACGACCGCCTCACGCTGTTCTACGACCGCGTCGCGATCCCCCGCGCCGAGGCGGAGGCGCTGCTCGAGGATCACACCTACCGCATCGAGCAGCTCGACGCGGCCCTCGGCGCGCGCTTCCCGCGCCGCATCCGCAGCTACGTCTACGGCTCCACCGACGACAAGCGCCGCATGATGGGCGCGGCCAACGTCTACATCGCCAAGCCGTGGCTCGACGAGATCCACCTCAACCACGTCGCGTATGGCGACCCGGTCGTCCACCACGAGCTCGCCCACGTCGTGCTTGGCCACTACGCCCCGCCGCCCTTCAACATCCCGACCGCGAAGTGCGTGCTGCCGCACATGGCGCTGGTCGAGGGCGCCGCCGAGGCCTTCGAGTGGGACACCGGCGAGCTCAGCCCGCACCAGTGGAGCGCCGCGATGCGCAAGGCGGGGATCGCGCCGCCGCTGGCCGCGCTCCTCGGGCCTGACGGCTTCTACCTCCAGCCGTCCAGCGTCGCCTACACCCTGAGCGGCTCGTTCATCCGTTGGCTCATCGAGACCCGCGGCGCCGGGCCCTTCGAGCGCGTCTATCGCGACGCCGACTTCGAGGCGGCCTATGGCCAGCCGGTCGAGGCCCTGGTGGCGGAGTGGGGGCGCTGGGTCGACGCCGTCCCGGTCGATGACGCCGCCCTGGCCCTCGCCACCCAGCGCTTCTCCGGCACGGGCATCTTCTATCGCACCTGCCCCCTCGAGGTGGCCCGCCTCGAGCACCGCGCCGCGCAGCTCCTCGCGGCCGGCCAGAAGGTCGAGGCCACCGCGCTCTACACCCAGGTCGTCGGCTTCGTCCCCGGAGACCCCCACAAGCGCCTGGCGCTCTTGCGGATCGCCGCGGAGGCGGGCGACGCCGCCGGCGCCGCGGCCATCCACGCCGCGTACCTCGCCGTCGCGGGCCGCAACGTCGTGATGGACGCCTACGCGACCGAGCTGCTCAGCGACGCCCGCTGGCGCGCTGGCGACATCGTCGGCGCCATCGCCGGCTACCAGTCGATCGCCGACGCCCCCCAGTCCGAGGACCGCTGGCGCAACGTCCTCGTCAAGCTCGCGGTCGCGGGCGACGCGCGCCGCGAGCCGATCCTCGGGCCCTACCTGCTCTCGGGGGGCGACGACGACGAGGCCATGAGCTACCTCGCCGAGGCCCTCGGCGATCTCCCCGAGGACGCCCTGATCATCTACCTGCTCGGGCGCCGCCACGGCCTCGCGGGTCACCACGAGGAGACCGTGCGCCTGCTGCAGACGGCGCTGGCGGTCCTCCCGGCGGACACCAGCGCCCCCTGGGTGCCGCTGGTGCGCCGCGAGAGCTGGCGCCTGCTCGGTCACGCCCGCTTCGCGCTCGAGCTGCTCGACGGGGCGCGGCAGGCGTTTCAGCGCACCGCGGAGCTAGCTCCCCACAGCGGGACCCGGGACCGCTACCTGGACTGGGTCGCGCGCACGCGCTGGAAGGCCGCCCGCGACGGGAAAAATTGACGGCCCACCCGCTCGGCCCGAGGCTCGGTGCGGGAGGTGCCGCATGAGCGAACAGGCCAAGCAGACAGTCGAGGCGGTCGAGCGCGAGCTCGGCGTCCGCACGCACCGCATCGCCTCGCACCCCGGCGTGCTCTGCGGCCCCCCGCTAGTGCCGGGCGCCGCCGCGCTCGAGCGGCTGATGGCGGTGTGGCGCTTCGACGAGCCGCAGAGCGGCTGGGCCGTCGAGCAGCACGAGGCGTAGCCCTCGAGGCAGCGCGAGGGTAGCCCTCGAGCGCGGCCCAATGATGCGGCGCACAAGCCGCGACACCCGCGAAGACAGTCGTCTCTCGCGAAACGGTGGCCGCTTCGTGTTGCGATGCACGATCCGCCCCCTGTGACGCGCCCGCGGTCTCGAGAGACCGCGGGCGGCACACGGACGTGCGTTCAGCGAACGTGAGGCGGGCCGCCGCCACGCCGCCGGGACGAACCCGGCCGGCGCCTCACGAGGTGGCCCCGCCCTGCCGCTGGCGTCGTATCGGTCAGGCCCCTGCGATCATCGCGGCTCCCACCGGCCGACTTCGTCGACCTGCGGGACCGGCTACGACCACCGGGGCCCTCCCCGCCGTGGCTTCGTTCAGACCGAGGTCTCGCTCAGCATGCCGCGCTTGTCCTCGACGTTGCGGAACTCCTCGGCGGACCCCATCGGCTCCTTCTGCTCGGTGATGTTCGCCCAGTCACCGGCGAGGCGCTCGTTGAGCTCGACGTACTCCGCCCACTTCTCCGGGAGGTCGTCCTCCTCGAAGATGGCGTTGACCGGGCACTCGGGCTCGCAGGCCCCGCAGTCGATGCACTCGTCAGGGTGAATGACGAGCATGTTCTCGCCCTCGTAGAAGCAATCCACGGGGCACACCGCGACACAGTCGGTGAACTTACAGTTGATGCAGGGTTCTGCGACGATGTAGGCCATAGCTAGCTCCCAGGCAGCTGTTCGGCCGGACCATATACTCGCGCGCTGCGACCGGCAACACCGGATTCTGGCGGATGGGGCATCGCGGGATCCCATCGCCGCGGCGCCCAGGATCGGAAGCCGGGCGTCACAGAATCCCGAGGAGCGGCCACCAGAACAAGACGAGCACCAGCATGCTCCCGAACCCCGCGAGGTTCATCAGGACTCCGGTCCGCGCGACCTCGCGCGGGGTGTAGTAGCCGGCCGACCAGGCGAGCGCCGTCGCGGGGGTGGCGATGGGCATCATGAAGGCGAAGTTCGACGGCAGCACGACCGCCATGGTCGCGGCGCGCAGGTCGACCCCCCAGCCCTCGGCGAGGGAGAACACCGGCGGGAGCAGCATCGCGACGACGGCGGCGTTGCTCATGAACTCGGTGAGGACCGCCGAGAGCAGCGCCACGACGAGCAGCAGCGCGGTCGGGGAGCGCGCCGCCCCGCTGAAGACCTGCTCGGCGAGCCACAGGGCGGCTCCGGTCTCGCTCATCGCCGCGGCGAGCGAGATCGCGCCTCCGTACATCAGCACGACCCCCCAGGAGACCTCCGACTCGACCTCGGCCCAGGTCACCGCACGCAGGGCGAACAGCGCCGCCATGGCGAAGATGGCGATCGTGTCGAGGCCGACCTCGTCCCCGAGGGTCGCCCATGCCACCACCGTCACCGTCATGATGAGCGCCACGACGAGCTCGCGCGGCGATATCTTGCCGAGGGCCTGGGAGCGGCGCGCGAGGTTCGCGATCGCGCCGGCGGTGTCGGTCACCTCCGGCTCGAAGCGAAAGCGCAGCAGCAGCGCTCCGACGACCAACATGAGCAGCACCATCGGCGCGCCGAAGGCGATGTAGTCGAGGAAGCTGATGGTGGTGGCCTGGTGGGTGGCCTCCTCGAGGATCCCGATGGCGAGGGGGCCGCGGCTCCCGCCGAGCACCGTGAGGCTGCCGCCGATGATGCAGCCCCAGGCGAGCGCGAAGCAGAGAGCGCGCCCGAGGGCCGAGCGCAGCGGCTTGAGATCCAGGGCGCGAGCGGTGTCGACGACGATCGGCAGGACCATGACGGCGACGGCGTGCTCGTTCATGACCATCGAGCCCCCGGCGCACAGCAGGAAGATCGCCATCACGAGGCGGCGTGGGGTGGCGCCGAAGCGGCGGATGACCGCGGTCGCGAGGCGGGTCGAGAGCCCCGATCGGATCATCGCCGCCGAGAGCATCAGGGCGCCGAGCATGAAGAACACGACCTTCGAGCCGAAGTAGCCGTAGGCCTGTGACGCGCTCATCACGCCCAGCAACGGCACCAGGCTCATCGCCAGCAGGCTCGTGATCGCCAGCGGGAGGAGCGCCGTCGCCCAGAGCACCGCCGACAGGCCGAAGACGCAGAGGCTCTTCCAGCCCGCCGGGGTGAGCCCGCTCGGCGGCTCGAGCGCGATCGCGACGGCGAAGACGGCGAGCAGCGCCGCGAGGGCGAGCTGCTTCCACAGCCGATCGAGGAGGACGACGCCGATCGGGCGACGGTCGATCTCGAAGCGCGTCAGGAAGCGCCCGGAGTCGACCTCGCGCAGCGGGTCGGGGGCGCCGCCCGCCTGCGTGGCCGAGCTTGCGCCGCGCTCCCGTCGCGGCGTCGGGTCAGGGCTCGACAGCGCCGACCTCGCGGACGCGGAGGGCGCGGCGCAGATCGCTGAGCCGCGCCGAGGTGCGGCGCCCGAGGCGGCTCCCCGTGAGCCTGTGACCGATGCGCCGCAAGAGCCCGTCCTGACCCGCGAAGAACCGACCCTCGAGCGGGGTCGTGACGGTCGCCAGGTCGCGCACGAGGTGCACGCCGAGCCTGTGCCGGCGCACCAGGCTCCAGAGCTCGCGATACAGCTCGCTCAGCTCGTCGAGGGACGGCGGGAAGCGCTCGACGTCGGCGTCCGCGCGCATGTCGCGCCCCTTGAACGGGCGGTAGACCGGCAGCACCGGGACGATCCCGCGCGCCGCCAGCGCGGTCATCCCGGCGCGGGTCGAGGCGAGGGGCTCGAGGCCGACGATGAGGTGGCAGATGACGCCCCCCGAGGGGAACACGGTGGTCGCGTAGTCGAGGGCGTCGAGGAAGCGCTCGCGGCCGATGGCGCGGGCCGGGCCGGGGCAGACGAGAGCGAAGCGCTCGGGATCCCAGATCTCGAGGTTGTAGCTCACGGCGTCGGCGCCCATCGCGTAGGCGCGGTCGATCCAGCGGTCCGTCCGCGGCGGCAGGCTGTCGATCGCGACCAGGATGTCGAAGTGCTTCTTGATGGCGGCGACGTAGGGCTCGAGGAGCGTGACCCCGCCGTCGTCGTCGCCGAGCCAGCCGACCGAGAGGTGGACCATGTTCACGGCGTGCTCGCCGCGCGCCACCCGGACGGCCTCGACCACGTCGGCGACGGGGAGGGCGTCGTGGGCGCCGCGCGGGGCGACGCCGCAGAAGCGGCAGCGGTCGGGGCCGTCGAGGAAGCCGCAGCGGTCGGTCGGCGACAGCGCCAGGTAGGGCCCGTGGACGGTCCCGATGCGACCGTAGGGCACCCCGGACGCCGTCCGGTGGTCGAAGAAGCGCGCTGGCGGCATCACCGTCACCGGGGTCCGGCGCGCGCCGGCGACGTCGGTCGTGACGTGGTGGTGGCCCGCGCCGTCGCGCACCAGGACGTAGGGGGAGCGGGCGGCGAGCTCCGGGTGGACGGGCACGCTCGCCCAGGTGGCGCGCGGCAGCACGACGTCGAGGTCCCAGCTGTTGCCGAAGAGGGCGTGGCCCGCCGCGTGCGCGCCGGTGGTCCGGACCGCCGCCAGGTCGGCCGCGGCGACGCGCAGGCCCCGGCGCATCAGCTCGAGCTTGAGCAGGCCGGGGTTGTCGAGGACGCGGTCGGTGAGGCTCATCGCTCGACGAAGCCGCGGGCCGCGTCGGACCAGGTGAACGTCTTGAAGCCGCGGACGCCGTCGGCGCGGGCGTCGAGGACGACGTGGTCGACCCCGGGGAACAGCGGCGCGGCGCCGTCGGGGGTACACGCGAGGCGCTCGTCTTCGTCGGAGAAGTAGGCGCCGACGTCCACGTGGCTGTGAACGATGGCGACCACGCGCTTGCCGGCGGCCTCGGCGCGGACGAGGAGCCGCGGGTCCAGCACATAGGCGCGCGCCGCGGTGCGCGGGAAGGCGCGCCGGTCGGCGGCGTGCCAGCGATCGGCCTCGTTGTCGGCGAGGATCAGCTCCGGACGGCGCGCCCCGTCCACGATCAGGGCGCAGCACTCCCGCGGGTACCACGCCATCGCGTGGGCGCGGAGGGGCTCGAGGAGCGCCGGATCACTCAGCGCGGTGCGGGCGTCGAGGGCCGTCACGCGCCCTCCGGTGGCGGCGCGGCGGGAAGGACGCCGGGCGCCGCCGCCCACGCGAAGTCGGCCGCGGCGCCGGTCAGCGTCATCAACGCCGCGTGGGCCGCGAGGGCGCCAGCGAGCCGATCGTCGGCGGGCTCGGGGGTGACCCGGGTCGCCGGGGCCCCTGCGGAGGTGACCGGGAGCCGGGCCGCGTCGTCGGAGGCGCGCTCCACGCGGACGTCCGGGTTCATGCGCGCGAGGCGGTCGGCGACGCGGTCGGCGAGCGCGTCGTCGAGCACGACGGCGCCGACCCCGGCCGCCGCGAGGTAGGTCGCGGCCTCCTCGGCGGCCGCTCCGGCGCCGACGACCTCGGCTCGGCCGGCGAGGAGCCGGGCCTGGCCTGCGCCGCCCACCTCGCGGAGCAGGATCTGGCGGGCGTAGCGGCGGATCTGGTCTTCGCGCAGCATGCGGACCGCCTCAGTACCAGCCCGCGGCGACGGCCGGGACGATCCGCACCTCGGCCCCGTCGCACAGCGCGGTCGCGAGGTTGCGCGGTCGCGAGGTTGTCGAGGAAGCGGATGTCCTCGGCGTCGGCGAGGATGTTGATGAAGCGCCGCACGTTCCCGCTGCCGTCGCGCAGGGCCGCGCGCAGGGTCGGGTGGGCGGCCTCGAGGCGCTCGAGGGCCTCGCGCACGCTCGCCGCGTCGACGTCCACGGTGTGGCGGCCGCCCGCGAGGCGGCGCAGGGAGTCCGGGAGCTGGATGGAGACGGCCACAGGGGGCTCCGGTTGGCAGGGGATCGGTCAGCTGGCGCGGGCTCGCACGAGCACGCGGTAGTCGTCGCTCGTCAGCGCGCCCTGGCAGACCACCTCGTAGCCGTCCTCACGGAGGCTGCGCGGGACGTTGCGCGCCGGGTCGCCGCGACGCATCACGACGTCGAGCAGGTCGCCCGGGGCGAGGGCCTCGAGGGCGAGCTTGGTGCGGACGTAGGTGATCGGGCACTGGTCGGCGCGGATGTCGAGGCGGCCGGCGAGGCCACCGCAGCTGGGGCAGCCGGTGGCCTCGGGCAGCGGGACCTGGCGGATGCGCCCCCGGACCCCGTCGACGGTGGTGACGAAGCCGGTGTGGCGCGCGTGGTCGCCCGCGAGGAGGCCGAGCGCGCGCCGCGCCTGGAGGTGCCCGACGATGCCGGCGATGGGGCCGAGCACGCCGGCCTGGGCGCAGGTGGTGACCTCGTCGTCGGCGGGGACGTCCTCGAAGAGGCAGCGAAAGCACGGGCCGAAGCCGGGCCCGATCCCGAGCACGAGGCCCTCGAAGCGGTGGATCCCGCCGAGGACCGCCGGGATCCGGTGGGCGAGGGCGGCGTCGTTGATGACGAAGCGCGCGCCGGGGTCGTCGGTCGCGTCGAGGATGAGGTCGGCGTCGGCGAGGAGGTCGTCGACGGTGTCGGCGTCGACCCGCCCGGACACGAGCTCGAGGTCGATCCCCGGCGCGATGACCCGGAGTCGCTCCGCAGCGACCTCGATCTTGGGCCGGCCGATGTCCTCGGTCGTGTACAGCACCTGACGCGCGAGGTTCGAGATGTCCACCTGGTCGTCGTCGACCAACACCAGCCGCTCGACCCCACCTTCGGCGAGGGACAGGGCGGCGGGGCAGCCGAGGCCTCCGAGGCCCGCGATGACGACGGTCGACATGAGGTCCAATCCTCGTGTGCTGGTGACTCTAGCGGGCTGCGGGAAACGCACGCCTGCGTGCTTCTCCCCGCGCTGCTAGAATGGCTGTTTCGGCGGCTCCGCCGCCTCCACCCGCCGCTGCGCGGTGAAGTCGACCGCAGGGAAACGACGCTTCGCAGCCATCTCCCCGCAGGCTCCTGTCGAGAGCCGCAACCTAGCTAATGTTGACATTGTAAGTCAACAATGTTCCCAACCGGGAGAGCCCCATGACACCCCGCTGGGCGACCGCTGGAGGCGCCCGCCCGATATGTCAATAGCGTTGACAAAGCCCCCGGCGCTCGGGGGCCGTTACTGGGCCTTGGGCGCCTTCAGCGCCGACTCGAGCGCCTCGTAGTCGACCATCGTGCCGTCGACGAAGAAGGTCGGAGTCCCGTCGAGCTGGGCCTTGTCGGCCTCGTCGAGGTCTCGCGCGAGGCGCGCCGCGAGCTTCGGGTCGAGGATGTCGCGGTCGTACTGCGCCATGTCGAGGCCGACCTCGACCATGATCCGCCGCACGATGTCGCTCTCCGCGGGGGCCACGTGAAGCTCCTCCTGGTGATCGAAGATCGCCTGGTACGCCTCCCAGAACTTCCCCTGGCGGAACGCCGCGAGCGCCGCTAGCGCCGACGTCTGCGCGTGCTTGTGGATGCGCGTGAGGGGAAAGAGCTTCGGGTACAGGACCGCCCCGTACTTCGCGGTGAGCTCCCGCGCGGGGTGGCTCGCGATCTTGCAATGCGGGCACTCGAAGTCGAAGAACTCGACGACCACGTGGCTCGCCCCCTCGGGATCCCCCCAATACGGGGTGTCGTCGACCCGGAACGTGACGCGCGAGGCGCGGCGCGCCTGCTCCTCGAGGAGCGCGCGCGCGACCTGGCGCTTCGAGAGCCCCTGGGCGACCTTCTGCACCGCCATCGCGCCCAGCGTCCGGGCGACGTCACAGGTCTTGGGGTCCTTGAGGCTCTCGAGGAAGCTCTTGGGCTTGCCGCACGGGTCGTACTGCTCGCTGAGCACCTCGAAGAGGACCTGCTTCTCGTCGCCGTCGAGATCCCCCGTGTCGAGGGTCGACGGCAGCGCGATCGCGGCTTCGCTCGGCGCGGCGGCGGCGCGGACCCCATCCGCAGCGGGTGCGCCGGGTGACGGTGCGGGAGCGGTCGGGGAGATCGCCGGATCATCGACGCGGTTGTTCTGACACGTGCACTGGCTCAACATCATCCCGACGAGGACGACGCCGTAAGCCGCAGCGTGGCGGAGGATTGGAAGCGTGTCACTGGAGCCCATCTCGCCTCCTTCACAGGACGGTCGCAACTACCACAGCTCGCGCGGCCGATCCACCGCGACGCCTGCCGCGCGACTGGCCTGGGTGGCCCTCGGGGCCAACCTGGGCGACCCGCGGGCGACCTTGGTTCGCGCGCGCCGCTGGCTCGGGGCGATCCCCGGGACCCGCGTCGTCGCCAGCTCGCGCATCCACCTGACGGCGCCGGTGGGGCCACCGCAGCCGCCCTATCTCAACGCCGTCGTGCGCCTCGTCACCGACCTCCCGCCGCGCGCCCTGCTCGACGCGCTGCATCGACTCGAGGCCGCCGCCGGCCGGGTGCGTGGGGTCCGCTGGGGGCCGCGGACCCTCGACCTCGATCTGCTCCTCTACGCGGCGCGGGTCAGCGCCGATCCCGCGCTGACGCTGCCGCACCCGCGCCTTCACGAGCGCCGCTTCGTCCTCGCCCCGCTGTGCGACATCGACCCCACCCTGTCCCACCCCGTCCTCGCTCGCACGATGGAGGAGCTCCTGCGCGCCTGTCGCTGACGCCCCTCGCGGCGCCGCGGCGCTCTCGCCCGCGCCAAACGCAGGAAGGGCCGGGCGACTCTCGTCACCCGGCCCTCGGTGGCTGCGGCACGGAGCAGCCGTCAGTTCACGGCGTCTCAGTAGGCCGCGCAGTAGCCGTAGTTGTCGCAGTAGCTGCCGACCGGGCAGTCGTAGTCGTCGCCGCAGGTCAGGACGTCGGCGCAGAGGCCGTTGGCGGCGCAGATCTGGTTCGGCCCGCACTGGTAGTCGTTCGAGCAGTAGGGCTGCGACTCGCAGAGGCCGTCGCCCGAGCAGTACTCCTCGTACGCGCAGTCGAGGTCGTCGTAGCAGAGGTCGCCGACCCAGCACTTGCCGTCGACCGCGCAGTAGGTGCCGGCCGGGCAGTCCGAGTGGCGCGTGCAGGAGGGCAGGTAGGCGCAGTAGCCGGCGTCGCAGAACTCGTTGCCGCCGCAGTCGTAGTCGGAGCTGCAGTTCGGCTCGCTGTAGCAGACCCCGTCGCCGGCGCAGTAGTAGCCTGGGTTGCACTGGGCGCTGCTGACGCAGCCGGGGCGGTCGTAGCAGAAGCCGTCGTTGGCGCAGTACTCGTAGGTGCCGCACTGCGCGTCCGTCACGCACTCGTACTCGGCGTAGCAGGCGCCGTCGACGCCGCAGTAGTAGCCGTTGGCGCAGTCGTAGTCGTCGAAGCAGCCCGGGGAGCTGTAGACGGGCGTGTAGCAGACGCCGTCCGCGCCGCAGTAGTCGCCGACCCGGCAGTCGTAGTCATCGAAGCAGGTGTAGACGCCGCCCTCGATGTAACAGCCGGCGAAGCCCAGGGCCAGCAGCCCAATCCCGAAGCTCAGTACGTAGCGCTTGGTCATCGTCGTTCTCCTCATGCCCCGTGCGGTAGCCGATTGACAGAGCCTCTGACGACGTCTCATCGGCGATGTTCAATCCGAGGCGCTCCAAGTTCGTTCCAGACGGGAATTCGCGGTCTTTCCGCGGCGTTTGGCGGCCGCGGCTGGCGCTCGGTCGGCCGTTGGTGTAAAGACCCGGTCGGAACGGAAGGATACGACATCTGTTGAGAACCGAACATCTCCTCGGCGCGTTCGTAGTCGCGATGGCATTGTTCACCGGTGGCTGCGCGCCCCGCGAGCCGGATCCGACCAACACCATCCGGGCGATGCATCGGGCGTTGAGCGCCGGTGACGTCGCCAGCGCGAGCGCGCTCGTCGACTACCGCTACCGCTTGGCCGAGATGCTGGGTGAGGTCTTCGAGACGGCCCCCGAGGCCGATCGCGTCGCCGCTGTGGAGCTCGCCACCCAGATGTTCGCCAACACGACGGAGAGCCTGTGGAAGACACACTACGACGGCCGCCCCACGACGACGCGGATCGTGAAGCGGGAGGGACCGCACGTGTGGGTCGAGGGCCTCGCGGACGGAGACGGCCGTCCGAGCTTCAGCTGGACCTATCGTCTCACTCGGCTGGACGGCCGGTGGCGGGTCACCCAGCGGGAGTACCGCAGCGGTCCGCTCAGGAGCGACACGTCGGCGTTCTACCCGATGGCGATCCGGCAGCTGACGAAGCAACTGGGGAGGGCGCCGACGCTCGGCGAGCTGAACGCCAACCTGCCGTCCCTTCAGGGGCGTCTGAAGGCGCGAACCTACCACATCCCCGAGCTCCCCGCCCGGCCAGGGAAGTCGTGAACGGTCAGGCGCTCGAGCAGCAGCTGCGCGAGTTCTCGCCCCTGGCGCTGCTCGTCCGCGACGAGCGGACCAACCGCCTCCTCGAGCTGCTCGCCACCCAGGTGCAGGCGCTGCGCGCCGCCGCCGCGCTCGGCACCGAGCCGCCGATCCTCGCGATCCACCGCGGCGAGATCGACTACTGCCGCGACCAGTGGGAGGCCGGCGTCCTCGAGGGCGAGCACCGCCTCTACGACCTCGCGACGCTCATGGCGTGGCGCATCACCGGCACGCGCCGGGTCGAGCTGGTGGCGCGGGTGCTCGTCGGCCCGAAGGAGGAGGAGGAGTCCGTCCAGTCGCCGCGTATCGTCATCGAGGAGCGCATCACCCGCGAGGAGCTGAAGCGCGTCACCGACTACAGCATGGCGCAGCGCATCGCCCGGCACTACCGCTACCGGCCGCGCTACGAGGCCCCGTTCGGCAAGCTCTATGCGCGCGCCAGCTTCCTCGAGATGCGCCCCCTCGACATGGCCGACGACGCCGTCGCGACGCGGGTCATGACGCGCGTGAAGGCCAACGAGCAGATCTGGAACAAGGTCTGCGACGCGCTCTTCGAGATCGACTCCTTCGTGCAGCGAGACAAGATCCTCAACCAGCGCTCGAAGTACATCAAGGACGTCTTCGGCGTGAAGGTGCTGACCCCGCGCCGCTCGGACAGCTACCGGGTCGACGCCTCGCTGCGCGCCATGCGCTTCGGAAAGAAGGAGATAGAGGACCTCGGGCTCGCCTGGGAGCCGTCGGTCGAGCACCTCGACCTCATCGAGCACAAGGACTACCTCGCGCTGCCCCTCGACCAGAAGAAGCGGACCGGCTGGGAGGCCATCAAGAACGTCTACCGCTGGGGCAACCAGGTGTTCGAGGTCCAGATCCAGACCGAGGCGAACTACTTCCTCGAGGTCCTCGACCTGACCGACACCTCGCACCGGACCTTCGAGATGCAGCGCCGGCGCATGCGGTGGGAGCTCGAGGAGCGCATCCCGCACTATCGCGACATCCGCAAGGTGCTGAAGTTCCTGTTCCGCCCCGACCCGATGCGCGAGATCGTGCCCCCGCCGTGGCTGAAGATCGTCGACTGAGGCCCATCTCCTTTGGTGCGATGCAGCGTGTGGCGGCATGAGGAGCGGCGATCGTAGCTCCTTTATGGCGAAACACGTTTTCGCAAATGCACGAGCAGCGCGCTCACGGTGGCCGGCGTGACCCCCTGGATGCGGGTCGCCTGACCGACGCTGGCGGGGCGCGCGCGGGTCAGCTTCTCGATCGCCTCGGTGGTGAGCCCGGCGATCGCGTCGAACGCGAGGTCGGAGGGCAGGGTGACCCCCTCGAGCCGCTTGAAGCGCGCGACCTGGGTGTCCTGGCGCGCGATGTAGCCGGCGTACTTGACCCGCACGGCGATCTTCTCGCGCACCTCGGGCTCGAGGGCGACGAGCCAGTCGCAGTCGAGGGCGGCGAGGGCGTCGATGTCCACGTCGGGCCGCCGGATGAGCTCCTCGAGGGTCGCGGGCTGGGCCAGCGGCGCCCAGCCGAGGGCGCTGAGGCGGTCGTTGGTGGCGACGTCGGGGAACAGCCGCACCGCGCGCAGGCGCTCGAGGGTCGCCGCGACCGCGGCCTGGCGCCCCTCGAAGGCGCGCCACGTGGCGTCGTCCACCAGGCCGAGGGAGCGACCGAGCGGCATCAGCCGCTCGTCGGCGTTGTCCTCGCGGAGCACGAGGCGGTGCTCGGCGCGGGACGTGAACATCCGGTAGGGCTCGTCGACCCCGCGGGTGACGAGGTCGTCGACGAGCACCCCGGCGTAGCCGTCCGCGCGATCGAGGACCACCGCGTCCTCACCGCGCGCCCACCGCACCGCGTTGATCCCGGCGAGGAGCCCCTGCGCAGCCGCCTCCTCGTAGCCGGTGGTCCCGTTGATCTGCCCGGCCAGGAACAGCCCCGCGACGCGCCGGGTCTCGAGGGCGTGGGTCAGCTCGCGCGGGTCGACGTAGTCGTACTCGACGGCGTAGCCGGGGCGGGTGATGGTCGCCCGCTCGAGCCCCGGGATGGTCCGCACCAGCGCGATCTGCACGTCGACCGGGAGGCTCGTCGAGATCCCGTTCGGGTAGTACTCGCGGGTCGAGAGCCCCTCGGGCTCGAGAAATATCTGATGCCGCTCGCGGTCGGCGAAGCGGACGATCTTGTCCTCGATGGACGGGCAGTAGCGAGGCCCGGCGCTCTGAATCGCCCCGGAGTACATCGGCGCCCGGTGGAGGTTTCGGCGGATGTGCTCGTGGGTGGCGGCGTTGGTGTAGGTGACGTGGCAGCTCACCTGGGGCAGGGCGACGCGCCCGCCGAACAGCGCGAAGGGGCGCGGCGGGTCGTCGCCGCGCTGCTCCGCGAGGCCCGCGAAGTCGATGGTGCGGCCGTCGAGGCGGGGGACCGTGCCGGTCTTGAGCCGCCCGAGCGGCAAGCCGAGGCGCTCGAAGGTCGCGCTGAGCCCGTGGGCGGCGTGGTCGCCGGCGCGCCCTCCCGCGACCTTGGCGTCGCCGTAGTGCAGCAGCCCGCGCAGGAACGTGCCGGTGGTGAGGACCACCGTCGGTGCGAGGTAGCGGACGCCGATGTTCGTGGCCACCCCTCGCACCACCGGGCGCGGGCCCGTCTCGTCGAGCAACAGGTCGTCGACCGAGGCCTGAACGAGCTGCACGCCGTCGGCGCCCTCGAGCATCCGCCGGATGGCGCGCGCGTACTCCCACTTGTCAGCCTGGGCGCGGCTGCCGCGGACCGCCGGCCCCTTCGACTGGTTGAGGCGCCGGAACTGGATCCCGGCGCGGTCGATGGCGCGCGCCATCGCCCCGCCCAGCGCGTCGATCTCCTTGACCAGGTGGCCCTTGCCGAGCCCGCCGATGGCCGGGTTGCAGCTCATCCAGCCCGCGCGGTCGAGGTTCATCGTGACGACCAGCACCGAGGCGCCCATCCGCGCCGCCGCCAGCGCGGCCTCCGCGCCGGCATGCCCGGCGCCGACGACGATGACGTCGAAGCTCTGGTCGTAGGTGAACACGGGGACCCTGGCGCGCTGGAGTGCGCCTACTTCTTGCAGTCCTTACTCTTGGCGAGGGCCTTGGCGCGCTTCTTGGCTTCGTCGCCGTCCGCGGTGCCCTTGAACTCGTCGCCGACGAACTTGTAGATGTTCTTGGCCCGGCCGCAGTCGCCCTTGGCGACGTAGATCTCGGCGATGCGCATCACCGCCTGAGGCGCCAGCGGGCTGGTGCGGAACTTGTCGAACACCCTCTGGTAGAAGCGGATGGCCTCGTCGGGGTCCCCGGCGGCCTCCATGACCTTGGCGATCGCGAAGACCGCGGCCGGGGCGCGGACATCGTCCGGGAAGCTCGCGGCGTAGAGCTCGTAGATCGCCTGGGCCTCCCTGGCGTTCTTGGCCTTTCCGGCGGCCTCGGCGGCGGCCCACATGCCGTCCTTGTCCTTCGGGAGGTCCGGCGGGAGGAAGAACTCCGTCGTCCCGAGGCGCTCGGCGAGGACGCGCTTGATGGTCTCCACGTCGGCCTCGAGGCGCCGGAGCTGGACCTGAAGCGCCTCCTGGGTGCCGACCAGCTTCGGCAGCGTCTCCTCGACGCGCTCGAGGCGGATGCCGAGGTTCGCGCCGTTCTTGCGCAGTGACTCCTCGGCCTCGGTGATCATGGCGCGGAGCTTCTCGAGGCGCTCGACGTCCTCGGCCATCGTCTGCTTGAGGGCGGCGTTGTACTTCTCGAGGCCGACGACCCGCGCCTCCACCTTCTCGACGTCACCGGTCGTCGCGCAGCCCGCGGTGGCCATGAGCGAGAGCGTCACCACGAGCCCGAGGCCGCGGCGCGTCACGAGGGACCGCACCGTCACTTCGGGTTCGTCTCCACGCGCCGGTTCAAGCTCCAGCACGACTCCCGAGCCTCGCCGCACACCGGCTTCTCCTCGCCATACGAGATGACGTTGAGCTTGGCGCGATCGGCGCCGAGCGTCTGGTACTGCCGCACCACGGTGGCCGCGCGTCGCTGGCCCAGGGCCAGGTTGTACTCGTCGGAGCCGCGCTCGTCGCAGTGGCCCTCGGCCACGAAGCGCTCGCTCGTCCGCTGCTTGAGGCACGCGGCGTTGTCGGCCACGGCCTGCTCCTGGTCGAGCCGGATGACGTACTCGTTGAAGTCGAAGTAGATCGGCTGCGGCGTGCACGGCACGATGGCGCAGCGCCCGTCGATGCACCGCTGGCCCTCGGGGCAGAAGGCGTCATCGGTGCACGAGATGTCCGGCACGCAGCTGCCATTGGCGCAGCGCTGACCCGACGGGCAGTCGCCGTCGCGCTGGCACATGCCGCCGCACGTCCCGGGGGCCGACGGGTTCGCCGGGTCCTTCCAGCACTTGCCGTTGGGGCAGTCGAGCGCCGACTTGCAGCACCGCGGGCGCTTGACGCACTCGTTGGCCTGGCACGACAGGCACGCGTCGAGCTTGGTGCACTGCGCGTCGTCGCGGCACTGGCGACACTTGTTCGCGACGCAGACCTCGGCGTGCGAAGCACAGGTCTTGTCGTCGTCGCAGTCCGGATAGGACTTCGGACACCCCGAGAGGGTGGCGGCCATCAGCAGACCACCAAGCACGAGTCCCGCTAGGGCCTTCGCCGTCTCAGGGGAACCGGTACGAGCTGACTTCATGCGAGGGGTCCTGCGTTTGGACGAACGGCCCCGCCCGCACGGCGTTTGCGAGGGCGAGCGAGGGTCGACGGGAGCGGGCCCGGTGACAATGGCGCACCTTCGCTCGCGATCTCGTCGCTGTCAAGCCCAGCCTGGGGCGGCGTGTAGGGCTGCCGACGTTGCGTTTGGCGCCTGCCCGTCGCATGGTGGCGCCGGAAATGTCCGGCCCCGTGTGTTCCTTGTTGGGGCTGGCATCCCGACAGGGGCGGAGGCAAACAACGTGAGCGCGACCATCCTCATCGTCGACGACGAGAAGAACATCCGCGTGTCTCTGGCGCGGTCGCTGTCGATCGAGGGCTACCGCTGCGACGACGCCGATAGCGTCGCCTCGGCGCTCGCGCGCTTCGAGCCGCTGAGCCACGACCTGGTGATGCTCGATGTGCAGCTCCCCGACGGGAGCGGGCTCGACGTCCTCGCCGAGCTCAAGGGCCGGGCGCCGGAGACCCCGGTCGTGGTGATGAGCGGGCACGGGACCATCGAGATGGCCAAGGAGGCCATCCGGCTCGGCGCCCACGACTTCATCGAGAAGCCGCTCTCCATCGACAAGATCCTCATCACGCTGCACAACGCCCTGCAGTTCGCGAACCAGCGCCGCGAGCTCGAGACCCTGCGCGCGAAGGTCCGCGCGGGGGGAGAGCTGGTCGGTCGCTCGCGCGCGATGAGCGACGTGCGCGAGCGCATCGAGTTGGCGGCGCCGTCGCGGGGGCGGGTCCTCATCACCGGCGAGAGCGGCACCGGCAAGGAGCTGATCGCGCGCGCCGTCCACGAGCACTCGGACCGCGCCGACAAGCCCTTCGTGAAGCTGAACTGCGCCGCGATCCCGAGCGAGCTGATCGAGAGCGAGCTGTTCGGGCACGAGCGGGGCGCGTTCACCGGGGCGCACCAGGCGCGCAAGGGCAAGTTCGAGCTCGCCCACGGCGGGACGCTGTTTCTCGACGAGATCGGCGACATGCGCCTCGACGTGCAGGCGAAGCTGCTACGGGCGCTGCAGGAGGGCGAGATCGAGCGGGTCGGCGGAGCGCGCCCGATCCGCGTCGACGTGCGCGTCGTCGCGGCCACCAACAAGGACCTCGAGGCGGCCATCGAGGCCGGCGAGTTCCGCGACGACCTGTTCTATCGGCTCAACGTGATCCCGATTCAGGCGCCGCCGCTCCGATCGCACAAAGAGGACGTCCCGGAGCTCGTCGCGAGCTTCGTCACGCGGGTCTGCGAAGAGAACGGGATGAAGCGCAAGGAGGTCACGAGCGAGGCCCTCGAGCTCATCGCGCGGCACGACTGGCCGGGCAACGTCCGCGAGCTGCGCAACGCCTGCGAGCGCCTCGTCATCCTCACCCCCGCCCCGGTGGTGGACGCCGCCGCGGTGCGGCGCCTGCTCGGCGAGGGCAAGAGCGTCGCCGGCGCGCTCTACCGCGCCGGGGCGTCCATGCGGGACCTCGTGGCGGACGCCGAGCGGGCGATCATCCTCGCGGCGCTCAGCGCGCACGGCGGCCACGTCACGCAGACGGCGGCGGCGCTCCAGCTCGAGCGGAGCCACCTCTACAAGAAGATGCGGGCCCTCGGGATCCGCGACTGAGCGCGTCGCTGACCGCGCGTCGGTCGGGGCCGGTGGACCGACCGTGTTGACCGCCCTCGGGGGGGATAGTAGGAAGGAGTGACGCAGGCGACGTGTCCACGCCGTCGCACGGCGGCTCTGGAGGCGACAGCGGTGAGAGTTTGCCCCTTCTGCGGGACCGAGAACGAGGTCTTCTTCAAGTTTTGCCTCGGCTGCGGGGCGGACCTCGATGACGCCCTCGGCTCGACAGCGGCTGAGGAGGCGCCCGCCGCGGAGCTCCCGGCGCCGTTGGTGGCGTCGACGGCCGCGGTGATGCCGCCGGCCGAGGAGTCGATCGAGGAGCCGCTCCCGTCGACCCTCGTGCAACACAAGCCGAGCACCGACACGAGCCACCGCCCCCGCGTGGAGCGCCGCCGGGAGACCGCCTCCCGTCGGCTGCCGGCGGCGAGCGGGCGGCTCGTGCTCATCCTCGAGGACGGGACCGACGGCGCCGTCTACGATCTCGCCCCTGAGCGGACCGTCATTGGGCGCGAGGGAGCGGACATCTGCTTCCCCCACGACGACTTCCTGGCCCTGCGGCACGCGGAGTTCGTGTTCTCCGGCAACCAGCTCGTGCTGACGCCGCTCGCGACGACGAACGGCGTGTTCGTGCAGGTCAGCCACGAGGTCGAGCTGCGCAACGGCGACGTCTTCCGGATCGGCCAGGAGCTCCTCCGCTTCGAGCTCCTCGCCGAGGTGATCAAGGCGCCCTTCGCCGGGCCCGACGACGCGGTCCGGCTCGGGAGCCCGATCCCGGAGGGCGCGTGGGGGCGGCTCGGGCAGCTCATCGCGCCGGCGACCTGGGGCGCCGTGTACCTGCTCGGCGGGAGCGACATCTACCTCGGGCGCGAGCGCGGCGACATCACCTTCCCCGGCGACGGCTTCGTCTCGGGGCTACACGCCGTGGTGATGCAGCGCGAGGACCGCTACTTCCTCAAGGATCTCGGCTCGTCCAACGGGACCTACTACCGGCTGTCGCGCGCCATGCCGCTGCGGCGCGGGGCCCTGGTCCTCGCCGGGCAGCAGCTCTTCCGCGTCGAGCACTGAGTCCGCCGTCGTGCGTCGCACATTGCCGATTCACAAGTAGAATCAGTAATGTGGAACGATTTGTCGTGCATTGCGCCATGACTCGGCGAGGGAGGGCGGCCGGGGGGACGTGGTCGGCGTGGCCAGCGCGAGCTCGTCGAGGAAGGCGGCGACGCAGGCGCGGAAGGCTTCGGGCCGCTCGAGGGGGCCGGTGTGGCTCGCGCCCGCCACGATCTCCAGGCGCGCGTCGGGCAGGGCCGCCGCGAGGGCGCGGCTCAGGTGTACGGGGGTGAAGCCGTCGTCCTCGGCGGCGAGCACCAGGGTCGGCGCGGTGACGCGGGCCAACCAGGCCTCGCTGGTGCGCTCGGCGGCGTCGGTCAGCGTTCGGGTGAAGAGGTCGAGGGGCATGCGCGCGAAGTGCTCAAGGTAGGGCATCAGGTCTCGCTGGCCCAGCCGGTCCCCCTTGACCTCGCTCCACGCGGCGAGCGCGTAGCTCATGCGAGTGGGCAGGAGCGCCCGCACCGCTCGGGCGAGGGGCTCGCGCCAGCCGCCGCGCGCGGTGCGGTCGAGCCACGGCAACAGGCGCCGGCCGAGATCGGTGTGCTTGAAGGTGTCGAGGACGCGCCCGTGGGCGCCGCACATGAGCACCAGCCCGGCGACCCGCTCGGGGTGGCGCAGCGCCGCCTCGAGCGCGACCTGGACCCCCATCGAGTGGGCGATCAGGACGGCCGGACCGAGGCCCGAGCGCTCGAGGAGCGCGGCGAGGTCCGCCGCGAGGTAGGGCAGGGTGCAGGCCTCTGGGTCCCGCGGCAGTCCGGAGCGGCCGTGGCCGCGGTAGTGGACGTGCAGCACGCGGGCGCGGGCGGCGAGCCACGGCTCGAGGTCGCGGAAGATGAAGCCGTCGCAGGAGATCCCGTCGAGCAGCGCCACCGGGGTGCCCTCGCGGGGGCCGAAGAGCCGGTAGGCGAGGCGCGTTCCGTCCGCGGCGTGGGTCTGCCTCACCGCGGCAGCGCGTTCACGGCAGCACCCAGCTGAGCCGCATCTGCGCGACGGCTCCGGCGATCACCAGGCTCAGGGGTTGCCCCGCGCGGGCGAGGGGCGTGTCGGGGGTGAGCCCGCGATCGAAGCGCAGCTCGAACAGCCTGAAGTGCACGCCAAAGTACGGAAACAGGCGCTTCCATGTCGGGTTCTTGCGGTCGAGCCGCTTGACCCGTTTGGGCGGGAGCCACCCGTTCGGGCCCTCGAGCCGCACCTCCCACATGGCGCGGGACGGCGTGATGTCGTTCCAGCTCGTGTCCGCGGTGTACAGGGCGACGATGACCACCCAGGTGCCGTCGGACTCGTCGAGCTGTGCCTCGAGCAGCGCCGCCCGCTGCTCGGCGGTCAGCGCGAAGAGGCGGGCGTACTCGTCGACGTAGGCGCGCCGAAACGGCGCCGTCTCGAGGGTCGCCCGCACCATCGCGCGGGCCTGGGCGTTGCTGTAGACGTCCTCGGACCGGGTCCAGTCGTCGAGCGTGTCCCGGTAGGGCGACGACGCGCAGGCCGGGGCGGCGAGGGTCGTGACAAACATCGCGAGCGCGCACAGGCGCAGCCCGAGCGCGCGTCGACCGAGGTCGGGCTCAGCCCCGCTCACCCGCCGGCTCGACCGGGCGGACCTCGTCCTCTTCGGGCGTCGGCTCGGGACGTCGTCCGGCCACGGTCGCGGGCGTCGTGACGACGTGATCAGCCATCCAGCTGCGCGCGCCCTCGCTGGTGCCGCGGTCGCCGTCACCGGCGACGCGGTTGCCGAACGCGCTCTCGAAGCCGCCGCCGATCGCGCCGCCAGCCGGACGCGCCTGCGGGATGGTGCCGGTGCCGCGGCGCGCCTGGGCCGCCGCCGCGACGCGCTCGGGGTAGACGAAGCCCTGGACGTCGACGCCGGTCGACACCTCGCCCAGGATTCGGCCGCCCGCGCGCATCAGCACGCGCCGCGTCGTGACGGAGCCGAGCACCTGCCCGTTGGCGGTGACCTCCACTCCATCCACCGAGGCGACGTCGCCGACGACGATGCCTCGCACGATGAGCTCGCGCGCCCGCACGTCGGCCTCGACGATGCCGCCGGCCTCGACGATGACGACGCCCTCGGACTCGATGCGCCCCTTGACGTGGCCAGCGATCGAGAGGTCTTCGCCGGCGCGCAGCACGCCGACGATGGTGTGCCCGTTCGCGATCTGGGTCGGCGTACTCACGTCACCCCTGCATGTTGATGTTGCCCTTGAAGGAGGCTCCATCGGCGATGAGGATGCGCGGCGCCTTCACGTCGCCCACGAGCTTGCCCCCGGACTTGATCTCGACCTTGTCGGTCGCGGTCACGTTGCCGTGCACGTGACCCGCGATGTCGATCGACGCCGACTCGACGTCGGCCTCGACCCGCGCGGAGGTGGTCACGACGACGCTCTCCTTGACGTGGATCCGCCCGCGGACGACCCCGAAGATGGTCAGGGAGTCGCTGCCCGTGATCTCGCCCTCGATGGCGATATTGTTCCCAATGATGGTCTCGGCCATGAGTTCCTCTGTCACCTGCGGCGGCGTGCCCGGACCCCGTGGGGGCGCCCGGTACGCCGGTGGGCGGCTCGGGGGGCTACCAGCCCGACGAGCTGCGCGGTTGGGGCACCTTGATCCCCCGCGGGAGGGTCAGCGGCATCACGAGCCGCCCCTTGATGCGGGCTTGGGGGTCGATCTCGACCCGCTTCGCGTCGACTGTCCCCTCGACCTGGGCGCCAGCGCCGAGGACGACCGCCGTGATGGCGGTGATGTTGCCTTTGACCGCCCCGGCGACCGCGATGGAGTCGGCGCTGATGTTGGCGACCAATCTCGCCTTGGGAGCGACCTGGACCTCGCCCTCGACGGTGATGCGGCCATCGACGCGACCGCTCACGGCGACGGGGCCTTTCCCGGTGACCGTTCCGGTGATGACGATCCCTGCGCTCACGACGGTGACCACGTTGTCCAAGGCTCCTCCGACCCGAGGGCGCGGGGCAGCCCCGCGAAAGTGACGGGAACGTGCCCCGTATCCTCGGGGGTGTCAAGGTCGCTCGGAGGCACCCGCTGAACCCGCGAGGTCCGATGGTGGACGAGCGAGCCGGGGGACGGGATCGCGGGGGAGTCGTCGCGGTCCATCCCCCGCGGGGCCCCGCGCAACGCACCAAGGAACTGGACACGAGCCTGGCTCGTACGCAACTTCATTGAAGAGATGCGCGGTCTCGCCCGTTGCTTGGTGCATGGGCGCTGCGACAGGACCGCGCTCTCTGCATCAGGATGAGTCGCCAGCCGGGACATGCCAGGGAAGGAACGAGCCGCCGCAGCTCCGAAGCGAGGTACGGATGGCGCGACGACTTAGACGATTCGGGATGCTGGCTCTGGCCCTGACGACGCAGGTGGCGGTGGCCGCGGCGGCGCCGCCGGGGCGACGACACCCAGATACGGCGGCGGTCGCCGCGCTGCAGCCCGTCGCGAGAGCGACGCTGGCGCTCGCGCTCCCGATGTCCACCGAGCCACCGGTCGACGCGCCTCGGCCGCCGCTCGACGTCACGCCGCCCTCCGCGCTCGAGCGCGCCCTGGGGGGGCTGTTGCTGGACGTCGGGTTGCCCGGCCTGCCGCAGTACGGCGACGTCAACAACTGCGGTCCGACCGCGGCCGCGATGCTGCTCGCGGGGTACCAGGGGACGCAGACGCGCGCCGAGCTCGAGGCCCTGCGCGAGGCGATCGGCTACTGGTCGTGGGATATGTTCCCGTTGCGGCAGCTGAGCCTGCCCGGCTTCGACGCCGGCATGACCACGCCGGGGATGCTCCGCGCCACCCTCGAGCACTTCGCCGACGACGTCGCCTTCGCGCCAATCGGGCACCCGTGGCTGCCGGCGGAGGTGTGGTCGGTCGCGACCCTCAAGCGCGCGCTCGCCGAGCGGCGCCCGATCCTGGCGCTGGTCCAGAGCGCGACCCTGTGGAACGTGCGGACGGCGGGCCTCCACTGGGTGGTGGTGCGCGGCATCGAAGACGGCGTGGTCATCTACAACGATCCGGCCGACGGGACGCGCTCGGAGGTGGCCTTTGATCGCTTCTGGCGCGCCTGGCGCCTGAGCGATCTCTATCGCAGCCTGCCCATGGTCGGTCCCTTCCAGGCCCTCGCCCCCGACGTCCCCGTCCCCGAGCGCTCGCTGATGGAGGACGCCGGCGACGCCTTCCTCCCCGTCGCGCGATAGGCGATGGGCCAGCGCCCCCGCAAGGCCGATGATCTCCCTCCCCCGCGGGAGCGGGGGATCGGCGCAGGCGGGCAGGGGGCAAGCGAGGGAGGGGGCGCTGGAACGTCTCACGCTGAGGGTTCCCGGGTTGGGCCGAGCCTGCGAGGTCCAACCTGGGATGCGTGAGGCGTTCCACAAAGCGGCCCCGAGTGAGCGCTCAGTAATTGGTATTCTGGGCGGCGCCGTTGGCGCCGTACATCTCCGTCAGCAGGCCGTGGCCGAGGGAGGCGCCGGGAGAGCCGCCGACGCCGCCCTGGCCGCTGGTGAAGGTGTTGTCGGTCTTGTAGCTCGCCGGCGGGGTGTCGCTCGACCACACGAAGATGCCGTAGCTCGCGCCCCCGCAGCCGCCGCCGCCGCCGCCGCCGTGACCGCCGCTGCCGCCGGGACCACCGACCCCGCCGGCGTTGGCGCACCAGGTCTTGTCATAAGCGCTGCCGGTCAGGACCTCACCGGGCGCGCCGCCGAGGCCACCCGAGCCGCCCGGGCCACCCGCGCCACCCGGGCCCCCTGAGCCCCCTGAGCCCCCTGAGCCGGCGCGGATGGCGTTCGCGCTGATCTGTGGCTTGGCGCCAGCCTGATCGTTGGCGATGAAGATCCCGAAGCTGCCGCCGCCAGCGTGGCCGCCCGTCCCGCCGGCCGCCGCGCAGCCACCGGAGCCGCCGCCGCCGCCCGAGCCGCCGACGTCGTCGCTGCCGAGCTGACCCTCGCCGAGGCAGTAGGTGCCGGTGAGGTAGACCCCGCCGCCCGCGCCGCCACCCCCA
>PHBI01000108.1:22374-26486 GCA_002841945.1 Deltaproteobacteria bacterium HGW-Deltaproteobacteria-14 | reverse complement strand
CCGGGCCGCCGAGCTCGAGGCCGCGGCCGCCGCGCTAGCCGCGGCGGAGCTCGAGGCCGCGCGCCAATCCGACGCCGCTCGCGAAGCGGTGGCGCCAACCGACGACGCGGAGCACCGCGCCGCGATAGCCAGCGCGCTCGCGCGAGCTGCGCAGCCCCGCCCCGCCGTCACCGAACCGCCGCCGGTCCCAGCGGGCATGCCGCCGTTGCCGGGCGCGGCCCCGTCCGAGAGCAAGACACCGGCTCCGGCGACGGACGTCTCCGCCACCCTGCCGTTTGAGCCCGGGCCCAGTGAGGCCACCGGGTTGGCGGGGCTGATCGACGAGCACGAGCTCGCGTTCTTCGAGAGCCACAGCCACGGGGCGGAGGCGGCGCCGCTCCAGAGCGACGACATCTTCGCTTCGCACGACCGCCCCACCGAAGAGGACAAGGAGTTCTTCAGGCGCGCGATGAAGGAGGCGCCGGCGACCCCGTTCAAGGACCGCAAGCCGTCGAAGATCGAGATGAACATGCTCCGGCAGGAGTTCTCGGTCGTCGCGCACCTCGAGCGCACCAAGAACAAGTCGTGGATCTACGGCGCGGTCGGCGTCGGCGCGGTCGCCGCCCTCACCATCGGGCTCCTCGTCTATCAGCAGGAGAAGAGGGACTCGACGGCGCACGACGCGGCGCTGCTGCTCGACGCGGACCCGGCTCAGGTCTACGCGGAGCGCAAGCTCTACGCGACGCCCCCCCGCGAGCTCCCGGAGCTCGTCGTCGAGGTCGCGGACGCCAGCGAGGTGGAGGTCCCCGACGAGCCGGACGTCCCCGCCCCCACCGTCGTGCGCCGGGTCCATCACCCCAGCCGGACGACGCAGCCCACGCCGAAGTCGGACGGTGGACCGGCGTTGGTGTCGCGCCGGACCACGTTCGTCGCGGAGGGCTCCGCGAAGAAGCCGGGGGCCGCCGCCACCGACCAGTTCCGCAGCATGACGCCGGAGCAGTTCAAGGCGCTGACCCAGGACGACCTGGGTAAGGGCGAGGTGAAGATCAACTTCGACTCCCACGCCGTGCAGGACGCCGCCGCCAAGGAGGCCGCGGCCAAGCACGAGGCGGCGGAGAACGAGCGCGCCGTGGCCGTGGCAGCGGCCTTCGGCAAGAAGCGCCGTCAGTTCGCGAGCTGCGCCAACGACTCGCAGGAGCGCGTCAAGGTGGTGTTCACGGTGCTGCCCAACGGCAACGTGTCCGAGGCGACGATCGAGAACACCCGGAGCGAGGCGAAGGCGGACTGTCTCGAGAAGATCCTGGGGCGCTCGATCTTCCCCAAGGGTGCGACGGCTCAGACCTACAGCCAGACCCTGGTCCTGTAGCGGCCCTCGCGCGGCGGGGCGCGTCATCTGTTGTTGCGCCGCAGCAGTAACCCGCGCATTGCCGTTCCCCGAATGGTCATGACGGGCTGTGCGGTGCAGGGTTCGGAGATCCGGCGCGGGAGCTGAGGAATGGTCCGGGGCCTGGCGGCGCTTTGAATCGCTGCGCGCCTCGTGCTATCCAAGAGCGGGCCGCGCGCCCGTCCCGCGACATCGCCCCAGACCTCGGAGGAAGACGCATGTTTCGCCCGGCACTGCTCGCCTTGGCCACTCTCCTCGCCGTGCCGCTCGGCTTCGCGCCCTCCGTCGCCGCTGCGCGCACGGCGAAGTCCGACCTCATGGATATCCGCAAGGTCCAGCTCGAGTTCCTCGCGTTCAACGAGGACTCGGACGAGTACCTCGTCAAGGTCATCGACGAGAACGTCGGGACGGTGCTGCAGGTCCGCTCGACCAAGGACAACGAGCTCGTCAAAGCGTACCCGTACATGCTCGACGACGAGGACAAGACGATCCGGCGCGTGCGCAAGAAGCACAACCTGTCCCAGGACCCGGTCGAGGATCCGGCGAACCCCAAGAAGAAGGCGCTGACGCTCCTCTTGGGCCAGAAGGACGACAAGCTCATCATCTATGTGATGAAGGGCGACCGCATCCAGAAGTACGATGACATCCCGGTCCTCAAGGACAACGACGGCAACCTCGCGAAGGCCACGATGAAGCAGCTCGTGTGGGACCAGCGGGGCAAGAACGTCGTCATCATCTACCACCAGAAGTTCCCGGGCGAGCATGGCTTCCAGAGCGACTTCGTCTACTCGTTCAAGTTCAAGTCGTACAAGGCGAAGTTCGGCGACGCCGACGACAGCGACTCGGACGACTGAGCCTCTGAACTCCCTCACGGACCGCCGCGGGCGACCCGCGTCGGGTCGCCGCGCGGTGGCGTCGTGAGTCGGCGCTACGGTCATCGCGGGCGCCGGCGACCGACCGGCGGCGGGCGCAGCGCCTGGGTGCAGCTCGGGCTGCTCGCGTTCGGCCTGGTGATCTTGTTGAGCTTCCGTTCGGACATCGCCGAGGGTGCCGCCGGGTGCTTCAGCAGCCTCGCCGAGGGGGAGGGCGCCGAGCCGCCTCGGCCGCCGGTGACGCTGGCCCCGACGCCGCCGTCACCGCCGGTAGAGGCGACGCCGAGTCCGGCCGTGACCCCGGTCGAGGTGCGCGTCATCCGCGCGAGCCATGGGCCGGATGCGGCCGACTCGGCTCGGGACGCGAGCCCGTCGTCGCCCGACGCGGCCCGGCCGGCTCCAGACGCCGCCGCCTCAGCGCCGGCCGGCAGCGCAGCGGCGGAGGACGTCGCGTCGTCCCCTGACGCGGCCCCCTGACACGCTCGTCGGCCCCCTCGCGCCGCCCGTTCCTACCGCGCGCGCTTGAGGAATGACCAGAAATTCGTTTTGGTCAATGTTTCGACGACCCTGTGAACAGGGGGGCATCCGGTCCTTCCATGGCGAAATGACGCGGAGCATTATGGCTGGTCATTGACCACCGTGACGCGGTGCGTTATCTCTGTGCCGTCACACACGGAGGTCGATCATGGCGGCGAACGCAGAGGTCACGAACGAGCAGCAGCAGGACGCCGAGAAGGCTCACGGCATCAAGCGCGTTTGGAACGACACGGTCGAGCAGGTGCAGACCCGCATCAAGGACGTCGAGCACGCCCTCAAGAGCTCGGTCGAGCAGGTGCAGACCCGCATCAACTCGCTCCGCGGCGAGGACGGCAAGAAGCGCCTCGAGGAGCTGCGCGACTCCCTCAAGCTCGAGAAGCTCGACGAGCTGCTCCACCGCTTCAAGGTCCGCGAGCGCGCCCACGATCTCGTCGAGGAGGGCGTCAAGCTCACCGAGGACACCATCGAGAAGCTCGGCCTGGCCAAGGTCGCCGAGATCGACATGGTCAAGACCGGGATCGAGTCGGTGAAGGAGGCCCTCGACGCGCTCAACAAGAAGCTCGAGTCCGTGCGCAAGCGCCAGAGCGACGCCGTCTCGAAGAAGGACTTCGAGGCCCTCGTCGAGCGCGTCGCCGCCCTCGAGAAGCAGATCGCCGCGAACTGATCGCGGTTGGACGGCCTGCGAGCGGCCCGTGAGGGCGGCGCGCTAGCCCTTGAACCAGATGTCTGCCCCGGGCGCGGCATGACCGCGCACCTGGACAGAAGATCCTGCCGGAGTCGGAGGATCTGAAGGGAATGCAGAGTGACGGCTGCATTCCCTTCCCTTTTTGATGCGCTCGGTCGCGGCGCCCCGGTGGAACGCCTCACCCCTCCCACCGCGGGGCTCGCGAGCTCGCCCCGCGGCGGGAACCCTCGGGGTGAGGCGTTCCAGGCGCCCCTGCGCTCGCTTGCCCCGCCGACGATCGGATGCGCTCGCTACGGGGCGCCTCGGTGGAACGCCTCGCGCATCCCACCGCGGACCTCGCAGGCTCGGCCCGCGGCGGGACTGATCGAATGCGCTCGCTCCGGGGCGCCTCAGTGGAACGCCTCGCGCATCCCACCTCGACTTCGCTCGCAAGCTCGCTACGTCGTGGCGGGAACCCTCTGCGCGAGACGTTCCAGGCGCCCCTGCGCTCGCTTCCCCCACCGCCTTCGGCGCCCCCGCTGGCGCGGGGGAAATAGATCATCGGCCTTGCGGCCGACGATCGGATGCGCTCGCTAAGGGGCGCCTCGGTGGAACGCCTCGCGCATCCCACCTCGACTTCGCTCGCAAGCTCGCTTCGTCGAGGCGGGAACCCTCT
>PHBI01000108.1:0-22228 GCA_002841945.1 Deltaproteobacteria bacterium HGW-Deltaproteobacteria-14 | reverse complement strand
TCCCCCGCCGCCTTCGGCGCCCCCGCTGGCGCGGGGGAGTGGATCGTCGGCCTTGCGGCCGACGATCGGATGCGCTCGCAATCCGCACGCGGGCTCCTGCCGGCGTCCGCCCGCGCTCCCGCAGCCGCCCGCGCTCATGCGCAGGCGCGTCCCGCGGTTGGGGGTGGATCGAAGCGCGGCGCGGCGACTATAGTCCGCGCCCCATGCGCCGCCGAACCAATCGTATCGCTCTATTGGCCGCCTTGTCCCTCGGGGCGGGCGCCCTCGCCGTGTCGCCGCCCGCGCTCGCCCAACCGCGCCCGGTGTTCGACCCGACGCGGCTCCACGCCACCCTCGGCGACCACCTGCTCGTCGCCCTGCCGGGGGAGGCCGTGCTGACCTGGGGCCACCTCGACCCGCTCCCGGTCGACATCGAGGACGCCAACGCCGAGGCGGAGATCCCGCAAGAGGACTTCGTCCGCGCGCGCCTGCGGGTGCAGCCGTCGCTGACCCTGACCGGCGCGACCTGGCGCCCGTTCGCGCTGTATCAGGTCGCCGGTGACGTCGACGTGCTCCACCACCTCGTGGCGGTCGGATCCGGCCGAGGGTCGCTCGGCGAGGATCCCGCCGGACGCAGCGACACCGGCTTCGCGGGCGACGCCTATCTCCAGCAGCTCTATGCGCTGGCTGCGGGCCCGAACCTGGCAATCAAGGTCGGCCTGATGCGCTCGCAGTGGGGCCTCGGCCTCCTCGCGAACGACGGCTCGGACCCCGAACCGAGCGACCCCGCCACCACAGGCAGCCCGTTCGGCTACGCGGTCCGAGCCGATCGCGTGGTCCGGGCTCAGGTCGCCGTGTTCCCCACCGCCGCCAGCGCCCCCGGGGCCGAGCCGCCGCTGACGCTGGCCGTCGCCTTCGACGGCGTCATCGACGACGACACCGCGCGCTGGGCCGACGGCGACCGCACCTACCAGGCCCTCGCCGCCGTGCGGGGGCGCTACGGCGCCTTCTCCGGCGGCTTCTACGGCGTTCACCGCTGGGAGCGCCACCACCAGGGCGGCGAGACCGTCGTCACCGTGCTCGACGCCACCGCGCGCGGGCGGCTCGTCGACACGCCGGACCTGCGCGTCTGGCTGGAGGGGGAGGGGGCCACCATCCTCGGCAGCTCGAGCCTCGCCCAGAGCGCCACCGATCCCGGCGCCTTCGACGTCAAGAGCTCCGGCGGTGCGGTCCGCTTCGGCATCGGCGCCGGCGTCTTCGAGGGGCTGCTCGAGGTCGGCGTCGCGTCGGGGGACGACAACCCCTTCGACGACAAGATCCGCGCCTTCTCCTTCGACCGCGAGTACCAGGTCGGCCTGCTCATGTTCCGCGAGCTGCTGCGCACCTCGACCGCGGTGACGGCGCTCAACCTCGCCGACCCCACCTGGCAGGGCACGCCGCCGCGCGGCTACGACCACGTCGCGACCGGCGGCGCCATCCGCGGCGCGTCCTACGTCAACCCGCGCGTGACCTTCCGACCGACCCGCGAGCTGGCCCTCTACGCCGGGTTCCTCTACGCCACCAGCGACGGCTCCTACGTCGACCCGTTCCGCTCGAGCCTCGTCGGTGGCGCGCCGGTCGGCCCCAACGGCGCGATCGAGCAGGACGGCCTGGGGGTGGAGGTCGACGTCGGCGCACGCTACGCGACGCGAGTCGGTCAGGTGGAGCTCATCGCGCGGGCGGAGCTCGGCTGGCTCGATCCCGGCGGCGTCTTCGACCGCGCGGCGGGCCAGGAGGTCGATGACGTCGTCGGCTTCTGGCTCCACATGGGGGCACGATGGTGATCCGACACGCACTCCTCGCCGTCGTGGCCCTCGGCTCGCTCGCCGCCGCCCCGGCGTGCTTCGACGGCGGCGACTCCAAGACCGCCGCCGGCTACCTCTCCTTCGGCGACGGCCCGTTTGGCCCACGCGTGGTCTTCGACCCGCTCGCCAAGCCCATCCCCCTCATCCCGTTCCCGAACGACGTCGCGCTGGTCGCCCGCGACACCAACGCCGCCGGCCTCGCCTGGAACATCTCGACCGAGGCCCCGACCCAGGTCGAGCGCGACCTCCGGGGCCGCCTCGACACCCTCGACGGCTTCGGCACCTTCGCGCCGATCAGCGTCGGCTTCGACGGCCCCATCGACCTCGACAGCGTCACCCAGGACTCGGTCGTCGTCGTCAACATCGAGCCCGGTCACCCCCACGAGGGCGAGCGCACCTTGGTGGACCTCGGCGACGGCTACTACCCCCTCGACTCGGTCGGGAGCTTCTGGCCCTACGACGACGCCGCCGCGCTGCCCGACTTCCTCCTCCCCGCCGACAACGACTACCCCTTCCGCGGCGAGGTGCGGCGCGTCACCCACTACGAGGTCGCGACCCACACCCTGCTGCTCCGCGTCGTCGAGCCCCTCGACCCCGGCGCGCGCTACGCCGTGCTGCTCACCGAGGGCATCGTCGGAGACGCCCTCGACGCCGATGGCCACCAGATCCTCGCCCCGATCCGCTCGCCCTTCCCGTACAAGGCGCACGCCGCTCAGACCGCCGACGTGGCCCACGCCCTCGCCCTGACCGGGATCTCCGCCGACGACCTCGCCTTCGGCTGGACCTTCACCACCGCCGACGCCATCCGCCCGCTCGAGGAGCTGCGCGACGGCCTCCACGGGGCCGGCCCCATGGCCGAACTCGCCGCCGCCTTCCCCGCGACCCTCGGCGACGTCCGCGACACCGGCATCGACCACGACGGCGACGGCGGCGCTTACCCCCTCGACCCCCACGACAACCGCTTCATCCTCCAGGGGGACTTCCTCTCCGATGTCCTCGGCGTCATCGCTGGCGTCGCCGGCGGCGCCAACATCACCTTCGAGTACGTCGACTACGTCGCCTTCGGGTCGCTCCCCTCGCCCGACATCCGCACCGGCCCCGGCCGCACCGTCGGCGTGAACCCCGACACCGGCGAGGGAGCGGTCGGCCTCGGCTCCGTGCCGTATCTCATCGCCGTGCCGCGCACCACCGAGCGCTTCAGCCCGCCGTTCCCGGTCGTCTTCTACTTCCACGGCACCGCGACGAGCCGCTTCGAGTTCCTCGCCCTCGCCGACAACCTCGCGCGCCAGGGCATCGCCACCGTCGCCTTCGACCAGGTCGGCCACGGGCCCATCATCCCCGACATCCGCCTGCTCTTGTCCCAGAACAGCATCGATCCGGCCCTCATCGGCGTGATCCTCCCGGTGCTCGCGAACTACCTCGACCCCGACCACACCGACGAGTACGCCGGTCTCGGCCTCGAGGCGGGCCTCGAGAAGCTCTCGCACATCGGGTTCTTCGCCGAGCTCGCCCTCATCGGGCGCACTACGGACGAGACCGGCGACGGCGCCCTCGAGTCCGGCGAGAGCTTCTTCTTCGCCGACCCGTTCAAGCAGTGCGCGGCGTTCCACCAGGACCTGGTGGACTTCATGCAGTTCGTCCGGACCGTCCGCGCCCTCGACCCGGGCGCCGTCCCGACCCCGCCCGCGAACCCGCGGACCGCCAGCGCTGAAGCCCTCCGCCCCAGCATCCTCGCCGGGGACTTCAACGCGGACGGCGTCCTCGACGTCGGCGGGCCAGACGTCGCGATCGGCGTCGCTGGCACGTCGCTCGGCGGCATCCACGCGGTGATGGCCGGCGCCATCGAGCCCGAGGTCCGCACCATCACCCCCATCGTGGCGGGCGGCGGGCTCTCGGACATCCTGCTGCGGTCGGGGCTCCGTCAGATCACCCGCGTCATCTACCTCGAGGTCTTCGGCCCCCTCGTCGTCGGCTGCCCGGACGGGCAGGGCGGGCTCTGGCTCTCGTTCAACAACGAGTCCGACCGCTGCCGCGCGGACCTCGGCGCCACCTCCTTCGCGCACCTCGACGCCGTCGGCGCCGGGGCCGCGGTCACCGTCGAGAACCTCGACAACGGCGAGCTCGAGGCCCTGAGCCTGGCCGAGGACGGCGCCGGCTTCTCACTCGGGATCGCCGCGGACCGCTGGGACACCTTGCGGGTCAGCGTCGAGCGGCCGGCCACCAGCTCGGCTCAGCCCCTCGTCGCCTCGGAGGTGCTCGTGCAGTCGCCCTTCAAGGGGCTCGGCCTGCACCGCAACACCCCCGAGCTGCGCCGCGTCCTCGGCATCAACCAGCACGTCCTCGACCGCTGCGACCCGGTCAACTTCGCGCGCCACATCTTCCTGTCCCCGCGCCCGGGCCAGGCGCCGAAGAGCGTCCTGTTCGAGAACGCGCTGCAGGACAGCACGGTCCCCATCTCGACCGGGGTGACCCTCGCGCGCGCCGCCGGCGTGCTCGGCACGACCCGGCTGGCCTGGCTGCCCGTCATGGAGCGGCTCATCACCCGCGGCGTGCTCCTCGGGAGCGACTACGACCCCGACGACCTGCTCCACAACAACCCCGCCGACGCCCGCGGCATCGGGCCGCTGACCCCCGTCGCGAGCGGCACCGGCGTCTCGGCCATCCGGTTCGCCAACGTGCGCGGCAAGCACGAGTGGATCGCCCAGTCCCCCTCGGGCGCCGAGCTCGACGACGCCGCGACCTACACCCGCAATCAGATCGCGCTCTTCCACCTCTCCGGCGGCGCCTCCGTGGTCGACGACCTGTGCATCCAGGACAACGCCTGCCCCGGCCTCGACGACCCCGATACCCTCATCGAGGCGGGCGCGAAGGCGCCCTGATACCGCATCGCAGCCGGACGATGGGGTGGCGCAGCACTTGCGTGCGGGACGCCCACAATCCCAGTGAGCGGGCGCGTGGGCGTGGGCGTAAGCGTGAGGGCGTGGGCGTGGGCGTAAGCGTGAGGGCGTAAGCGTGAGGGCGTGGGCGTGGGCGGGCGTGTGGGCTGGGACGCGAGCGAGGCATGGGCACGGCCTGTCGGCGAAGCCGACACACCTCCCCCGCGCAGCGGGGGACCGCCGAAGGCGGGTAGGGGGAAGTGAGCGCAGGGGGCGCCTGCGACGAACCGCGCGAGGGTTCCCAACTTGGTGGCCGCTTGCGGACGCCAAGTTGGGAGTGCGGTTCGTCGCAATCCGGGCGCCCCCGGAGCGAGCGCATCTTAGGGAAACGGAAAAAACGCCTCGACGACGAACACCGGGTGGTGGGCGATCTCGTTGAACACGAGCAGGGCCGTGGCGAAGATGACGGCGAAGGCGATGACGAAGATCGCCATGTAGTCGCGGAGCTGCCGGCTCTTGACCACGATGGCGCTGACGCCGGCGGACGCGAGCGCCGCGATCAGCAGCACGAAGACCAGCAGCCGCAGGTCGACGCTCACCCACGCGGCGTAGTGCCAGCTGTGGTCCGCTTCCGCCAGGAGCCGCGCGCCGAGCCCGAACATCAGGGCTCCGCCGGCGGAGGCGGGGTGCTTTCACTGGCCATGGCGTGGAGATTCCAGAAGTTGACGGTCAGGTGGCACACCACCGGCGCGAGGAGGCTCCCAGTATACACGGTGAGCCAGCCGAGCAGGATCCCCGCGGCCGCCGCGAACAGCACCCACAGCGCGAGCCGCCGGTTGGTGCCCCCGTGCGCCAGGCCGAACACCAGCACGGTGGGCCAGAACCCGAGGAGCGGCTGCAGGCCGCCCCGGAACATCAGCTCCTCGCCGATGGCGCTCGTCACCGCGAGGAGCGCGATCTCCCCCGAGCCGAGCCCGGCGACGAGGGGGTTGAGCTCGTCGCTGAGGCGTCGCACCGCCGGGAGGTTGCGGGTCAGCCAGGTCAGCAGCACCACGGCGAGCCCGCTGCCGGCGCCGAGCAGGGCGTCGCGCGGCGTGTTCAGACCGTCGCCGAACACCGTCGGCACGAGCTCCAACCCCTGCGCGCTGATGATCGCCGCCCCGATGACCGCCATCGCCGCGTAGAAGACGATGGCGGACACGACGAGCCCGCCAGCTGGGGGGGTGTTCGGCTCCCTCATGGTCACGGCCGATAGCACAGGTGGCCGCCCTCGGTCATGCGTCCAGCGTGACATCCCCTGCCGCGGGGCGGTCTGGGCGGCTGGTCGCCGAGCTGGGCGCCGTCCCGCCGCGCCGTGTCGCGCGCCCGCGCGGCCGAGGTCCCCGGAGGTCGCGGTCGCCGCGCCGCAGGCAGGAAACCCGGCGATTTTTTCGACCGCGTGGTTGGCCGCGGGTAGAACCGACGCACCACGAACCGGCCCCCCGCCATGGAGCCCCCTCCATGCTTCGAGTCTTCCTCCAAGCCCCAATCGCCCTGGTCCTCGGCGTCTCGCTCTGCACAGCGGGCTGCAAGGGACCCGAGTCGCGCCCGCGCGAGATCCCGCTGCGCATCGACGAGGTGCGCCTCGCCGTGGAGCTCAAGGACGGGCCGCGCAAGGACGCGGCCGAGGCCGAGATGCGGCGCGAGGCCCGGCGCGTCGCGCGCGCGCTGTTCCGCGGCGAGCCGATGCCGACGATGGCGCCGCCGGCGGTGTCCGCTCCTGCCGTCGTGGACGCCGACATCCCGAGCGAGCTCCCCGAGCCCGGCCGGCCTGCCTGGGCTGACGGCGTCGCCAAGCCCCCCGCGGTCCTCGAGCACGACCTCCCGCGCGGCTGGCCCATCGAGGTGCGGCGCGGCGAGACGCCGGCGGTCCTGGCGCGGTGGGCCGGCACCGACGCCCGGACGCTGCTCACCGACAACGCCGAGACGCTCAAGAGCCGGCGCTGGCTGCGCACCGGAGATCGCCTCATGGTCACCATGAGCGCCAACCAGAAGGTCGCCTTCGACAAGGCGCGGGACGCGTTCCAGGAGGAGCGCCTCGACGGCTACTTCGCCAAGCGCTACTTCGAGAAGGTCGTCGTCTACCGCGTCAAGCGCGGCGAGTACCTCGCCACCGCCGCCAAGCGCTACGGCGACGTCCCGATGTGGCTCCTCGAGGACTTCAACCAGCGCGACTTCCGCTCGCTGCAGCCGGGCGACGAGGTCCTGATCCCGGTGGTCGCGAGCTTCCAGCCGGGCCAGAAGACCCCGCCGGGGATGCGGGTCGTCGACGAGGAGGGCCGGCCCCTCGCCGAGGAGCGCCAGGGCGCCCTCGCCAACCGCCTCAAGGACGACCTGCTCGGCCGCGCACGCATGGCGCTCGACGACTCCAACGTGTTCGAGCGCGGCGGCGACAGCGTCTTCGCCGGCGGGCGGCCCGAGCTCCTGCCCGACTACCTCGACGTCCGCACCGCGCAGCCCTCGTCCGCCGGTGAGGTCATCGCCAGCGGCGTCCCCGCCGAGCGCCCGGCCTCGACCGTCGCGCGCGACATCATCGTCAAGCCGGGCGAGACGCTGATGCGCTACGTCCAGTGGTCGGGGACCTCGCTGGACGCGATCAAGGCGGCCAACCCCAACCTCGACCCCGATCGCATCCTCGTCGGCTCGCGCCTGGCGCTGCCGTTGACGGATCTCCAGTACGTCGAGTTCGTCAAGGCGCGGGCGGCGTGGGTCAAGGACGGCAGCGGCGCCGGCGAGCGCAAGGCGGCGGACGCCAAGTCGAGCGCGTCCAAGAAGGCCAAGGCGCGCGTGTACGTCGTCGCGTCCGGTGACACGGCCCACGCCATCGCGAAGCGCTACAAGTCGAACCTCCGGGCGCTGCGCCAAGCCAACGCCGGCGTCGACCTCGATCGCCTCCGGATCGGCCAGAAGCTCACGCTGCCGTAGCGGCGCTCAGGGGTCCCCTCGAGGCCCCCCTCGAACCGCGCCTAAGCTGCTGAAATCGCTTTGGAATCGCACCTTTACTCCCGCCCCTCGCCGTGGTATGGATTCGCACCCCCGGTTCGGGGGGGTGAACCGCGGTCGAGCCGCGTAGGGAGCAGGGATGAGCGATCTCACAGACGTCGCTGGGCAGCATTACGACGAGTCGAGCATCAAGGTGCTCAAGGGGCTCGAGGCGGTCCGCAAGCGGCCGGGTATGTACATCGGCGACACCGATGACGGCTCGGGCCTCCACCACATGGTCTACGAGGTGGTGGACAACGCCGTTGACGAGGCCCTCGCCGGCTACTGCGACAAGGTGAGCGTCACCGTCCACGTCGACAACTCGGTGACCGTCGAGGACAACGGGCGCGGCATCCCGGTGGGCAAGCACCCCGACGGTCGCAGCGCGCTCGAGGTCGTCATGACCGAGCTGCACGCCGGCGGCAAGTTCGACGCCAACTCCTACAAGGTGTCGGGCGGGCTCCACGGCGTCGGCGTGTCCGTCGTCAACGCCCTGTCGGAGGAGCTCGAGGTCGAGGTCCGCCGCGAGGGGCGCCTGCATCGTCAGCGCTACGTCCGCGGGGCGCCGGTCAAGGCGCTCGAGGTCCTCGGCGAGACCAAGACGCGGGGGACCAAGGTCTGGTTCAAGCCTGACCGCCAGGCGTTCACGATGACCGAGTTCGACTACGACACGCTGTCGAGCCGCCTCCGCGAGCTCGCCTACCTCAACAGCGGGCTCACCATCAACCTGCTCGACGAGCGCCACGACAACCGCCAGACGATCTTCTTCTACGAGGGCGGCATCACGTCCTTCGTCGAGGACATCAACAAGAACAAGCAGGCGGTCAACCCGAAGGTCGTCTCGATCAAGGGCGACAAGTCCGGGATCGAGGTCGAGGTCGCGCTCCAGTGGAACACGTCCTACCAGGAGCAGCTCTACTGCTTCACGAACAACATCCGTAACCGCGACGGCGGGACGCACCTGACCGGGTTCAAGGCGGCCCTGACGCGGACCATCAACGCCTACGCCGAGGAGAAGGGCTTCCTCAAGCAGCTCAAGATGACCCTCGGCGGCGACGACATCCGCGAGGGGCTCATCGGCGTCGTCAGCGTCAAGGTCCCCGACCCGAAGTTCTCGTCGCAGACCAAGGACAAGCTCGTCTCGAGCGAGGTCAAGCCGGTCGTCGAGACCTTCGTCACCGAGCACCTTCGCGCCTACCTCGAGGAGCACCCGCAGGACGCCAAGGCCATCCTCGAGAAGGCCACCGAGGCCGCCCGGGCTCGCGAGGCGGCCCGCAAGGCGCGCGAGACGGTGCGGCGCAAGGGCGCGCTCGACTCGGCGTCGCTGCCGGGCAAGCTCGCCGACTGCCAGGAGCGCAACCCCGAACGCGCCGAGCTCTTCATCGTCGAGGGTGAGTCCGCCGGTGGCTCCGCCAAGCAGGGGCGAGACCGCGCCACCCAGGCGGTGCTGCCGCTGCGCGGCAAGATCCTCAACGTCGAGAAGGCGCGCTTCGACAAGATGCTCACGTCGAACGAGATCGTGACGCTCATCACGGCCCTCGGCACTGGCATCGGCCCGGAGAGCTACGACCCGAACAAGGCGCGCTACCACCGGATCATCATCATGACCGACGCCGACGTCGACGGTCTGCACATCCGGACGCTGCTGCTGACCTTCTTCTATCGCCAGATGCCGGAGCTCATCGAGCGCGGCTACCTCTATATCGCCCAGCCGCCGCTCTACAAGCTCAAGCGCGGCAAGAGCGAGCGCTACCTCATCGACGACGCGGCCCTCAACGCGCACCTCCTCGAGCTCGGCGTGAAGGACTGGATCGTGACGGGGCGCCACGGCAAGACCGTCGATGGCTCGGACCTCAAGGTCCTGGCCGAGCAGATCATCCGCATCCAGAACCACCTCGACGCGCTGGGGCACCGCCGCGATCGGCGCATCCTCGAGGCGCTCTTCGAGACGACTCGGCTCGACCCGGACGCGATGGCGGACGAGGCCCGGGTGCGCGCGGCGACCGAGGGGATGGCCCGCTTCGTCGAGGAGCACTATCCCGACCTCGTCCCGCTGTCCTTCGACCTCTCGCGCGATGACGAGCACCTGGCCTGGCGGGTGAGCTTCAACACCTACGTCAACGGCGTCCCGCGCGAGACCATCATCGACCAGGCCTACCTCGCCATCCCCGAGGTGCGGGAGATCTTCACCCTCTACCAGCGGGTCCACGCGGTCGCCACCGCGCCCTACGTGGCGCGCCGCGGCGAGGAGGAGATCACGCTGACCAACACCGCGGCGCTCCTCGAGCACATCCGGGGGTTCGGCGCCAAGGGCGTGTCGATCCAACGCTACAAGGGCCTCGGCGAGATGAACCCGGAGCAGCTCTGGGAGACGACCCTCGACTCGAGCGTGCGCACGCTGATGCAGGTGCGGATCGGCGACATGGTCGGCGCCGACGACATCTTCAACGTGCTCATGGGCGACGAGGTCGCGCCGCGCCGCGCCTTCATCGAGCAGAACGCGCTCTACGTGCAGAACCTCGACATCTGACGCCGTGACCGACGCCGTCGACCGGGCCCGCTACCTGAGCGCGGTCGAGGTGCGCTTCGTGGCGCTGCGCGGGCGCGGCTACGCGTTGAGCGCGCGGGACGTCGAGCGCGTCGAGGGGTGGCGCCTGGCCGGCGTCCCGCTCGACGTGGCGCTGCGGGTGCTCGAGGACGGCGTCCGCGAGTACCGGCGCACGTGGCGATCGGGCGAGGGCGCCCCGCGGACCCTCGGCTACTTCTCGGCACAGATCGCGCTGGTGATGAAGCGTCGCGGCGCGATGCTGCTCGCCCCGGACGGCGAGACGGACGCGCGCGAGCCCGCGGTCGACGATCGCTGGGGGGCGGTCCTGGCGGCGGTCGAGGCGGCCGGGCAGGCGCAGAGCGACCCGGCGGCGCGCGACGTGCTGCGGCGGGCGTGGCGGCGGCTGCGAGCGGGGCGAGACGCTGGAGAGGACGTGTGGGCGTTGACCGACGAGGTCGATTCCGCGATCGTCGCCGAGCTCGGCGCGCTGCTCTCGCCGGAGCGCCTCGCGGAGCTCTCGCGGGCGGCCGACGTCGCCATCGAGCGCGCCGGGGGCGCCCGGATGAGCGTCCAGGCGCGCGGAGAATACCATCGCTTCGAGCTCGATCTGCGGGTGCGTGAGGCCCTCGGCGTGCCGGAGCTCCTGGAGGTGCTGCTCGATGAACCGCCCCTGTGACCTCTGTGATGGGCACGGCTATCGCGTCTCGGCCCGGGGCGAGGTGGCCTACGCGCAGGTGTGCGAGTGCCGCGTCGCGTGCCCGGAATGCAAGGGGCAGCGCTTCGTCCTGAGGGTCGAGGGGGGCTACGAGGTAGCCGCGCCGTGCGAGTGCGTCACGCTGTTCGAGCGCGTGCGCCTCTTCAACCTGGCGGGCGTCCCCGCCGGCTATGGGGAGAAGACCGTCGCCGAGTTCCGCTACGGGCGCGGCGAGCCAGCGCTCGGGCGCGCCAAGACGCGCTTTGGGCAGTACGAGAAGAAGGCGGACTTCGACTCCGCGCGGGGCGTGCTCCTCGTCGGCCCGCCCGGGGTCGGCAAGACCCACCTGGTGACGGCGCTCGTCGGCTACACCACGCTCCAGCGCGGTATCGCCTGTCGTTTCGTGGACTTCTTCGACCTGACGGCGCGCATCCGCGAGACCTATCGGCGCGACGCGACGGAGTCGGAGCTCGGCATCATCGAGCCCCTCGTCAGCGTCCCGGTCCTCGCCATCGACGACCTCGGCAAGGGCAGGGGCTCGAACTACGAGCTGACGATCATCGACCAGCTCATCACCCGTCGCTACAACGCGCGCCGCATCGTCGTCGCGACGACCAACTACTTCCCCGAGGCGCACCTCAAGCAGCACCTCGACGGTCCGGCGCGACGCATGGGCGCGACCACCGAGCCCCTCGAGGAGCGCATCGGTGAGCGCCTGTTCAGCCGCCTCTGCGAGATGGCCGACATCATCGTGATGGAGGGCGCCGACCGCCGCCAGATGACCGGCGCCCGCCGCTGAGAGGGGGCGGCGGCGCACCCGAGCGCCCGCGCGCGCGCTACCTGATCAGCACCATCAGCAGGATGAACGCGATGAGGTTCGCCACGATGGTCCCGCCCACCAGCACGACCAGGACGACCCCGCGCGTGCGGACGAGGCTGTCGCGGTCCTTGTGGGCCGCCATGACCAGCTCGTCGAGCTCGTCGCCGTCTGCCTCGACGATGTCCCCGTCGGCGGCCAGCTCCGCCGCGTAGGCCCGCATCCGGTCGCGCTGCGCGAGCACGTTGGCGAGGATCAGGTCGAAGACGAGCAGGATCACCAACACGAAGACCACGCCGAGCGCGATGAGCACCACGCGCTTCTTCGTGCCCCACGCCTCCTCGCGCACCCGCTGGTCCCCCTCCCGGGTGTTGGCCAGCAGGGTCGGCATCACCGGCGGCTGGTTCAGCAGCGCCAGGAAGTACCCCGCCGCGAGCGCGTCGTTGGAGTGGGCGTGCATGTCGAGCGCGCCGGGGTTCACGATCTCCTCCCGCGCCACCCGCCGCCGCAGCAGCTCGAGCGCGTCCCCGTCACCGACCACGATGGGCAGCGTCGCCCAGGTCGACCCCGGCGTGTGCGCGTGGAAGTAGCACTGGAGGTCGTAGCGGCCGGGCGCCAGCGGTCCCACGGCGACCTTGTGCCCCTCGGTCCCCATGTCGAGCTGCCGACTCCAGAGCCACACCGAGCCGCGCCGCAGATCGCAGAACACCGACACGCCACGGCGCCAGGTGTCCACGTCGATGTCCTCGCTCTCGCCCGGCCGCAGCGCCACCTCGGGCGCGTGCAGCAGCATCTGGCGTCCCGCCGGCGAGATCGTCTCCTCGAAGTCGGCCTCGGCCTCCCCCTTGGTGACCTTCATCTTGAGGGTGTAGCTCGGCCGGTCCGCCTCGAGCTCGAACACCCCGAGCCCATTGCCGTCGGTCACCAGCGTGATCTTGCCGTCCGGGAGCGCGCTGTGCGCGATGGTGACCGTGGCCCCGCGCACCGCGTCCCCAGCGGGGTCGCGCACCTTCACGTACACCTTGTTGGTGAGGCGCGCCACGACCCCGGCCCCCTCGGCGATGAGCGACAGCCGGAAGGGCTTGTCGGTCGGGGGGAGCCGCGCCGGCGGCAAGGGGACCTGGTCCGGCATCGTGTCGCCGATCAACACCTCGAGCGGCACCTCGAGGGTCTCGGTCCGAGCGCCAGCCGTCGCCGTGATCAGCAGGTGTTCGGTGGCGCCGCTGCGCCCGACCACCGGCACGCGAAAGCTCAGCGTCACCGGATCGGTCCCGGTCTGCTCGAAGGCGATCTCGCGATCGCGAAATGCCACCTTGTCGATGCGGACCACTACCGCAGACCGCGCGTCGATTGTCCGTGCTCGCACGCGCAGCGAAGTGGGCTCGCCCGAGGCGACCCAGCCGCTGCCGACGACCATGAACGACGGGAGATCCGGGGGGTAGCGGAGGCTCAGGTAGGTCGCCCCCAGCACGAAGACGGCGAGCCCGACCCCGATGAACGTCCCCCGCCGCACCCAGGGCGAGCCCTGAAACCGGGCAAAGTGGCCAACGCTTGGCGCTCCCTCACTATCCACGCCCACGCTGCCTGTCCCGACCTGTCCCGATCCCGCTGAGGACCAACCGCTCGGGCATCAGCTGCGACGCTCGAGCACCCCGATGACCGGTGTCGCCTGCAGATCCTGGAGGATCTGCTCGACCTCGTGATCGAAGTGCGCCTTGTGCTCCGGGGCGACCGGGTCACCCTCGGTGAAGCGCGTCTTCATCGGATCCATCAGGCGCCCGTTCTTGCGCAGGCTGAACACCAGCTCGGCCGAGTCCTCGCCCTTGTCCTTGCCGACCTTACCGAGGATGGTCTTCTGGCTGACGAAGCTGCCGACCTGCACCCCGCGCGAGATCGCCCCGAGGTGGGAGTACGTCGAGGTGTAGCCGTTCTCGTGGCGGATGGTCACGGTCTTGCCCTGCGAGCCGCTGTCGCCGGAGAACACGACCGTGCCGGCCCCGACCGCCCACACCGGGGTGTCGGTCTGCGCCGTGTAGGTGGCGGGTCCCGCGCTCTTGAGCGCCTTGCGGAGGCCGCCGCTCGAGCTGACGCGGGTGTACTTCATCGGCGACTTCAGGAAGTCCTTGCGGACCGAGCGGCCGTCGGCCGTGAAGTAGCCCTCGTTGCCGTCCGGATCCCGGTAGCCGATGATGCGGTGCTGGCCGAACTTGCCCTTGTACTCGGCGGCGAGGACCTTGCCGTACTTGAGAAAGCGCCCGTCGACGCTGATCTTCTCGACCATGACGCGGAGCTCGTCGCCCTCGCGCACGTCCTGGAAGAAGTCCACGTCCCACGCGAAGAGATCGATGACCATTCCGGCGAGCTGAGCGCCTTCGCCACAGCGCGACAGCGACTCGTACAGGGTCGACTTGATGGCGCAGCCGAGGTGCGCGATGTCGATGCGGGTCGGCACCTTGCGCTTCTTGGCGTGGTAGGTGCCCGCCTCGTCGAGCTCGACCTCGTACACGTCGAGCGGCGACTGCTGGTAGTCGAAGCGGGTGACCTGCCCCTCGTCGTTCACCCGCGCCGTGAAGGCGTCGCCGACCTGGGCCTTCTTGAAGTCGAAGACCTCGCCCATGGCGTTGACCAGCGGGAGCGCCGTCTGGCTGTCGATGCCCTCGGCCTTGAGGGCCCGGAGCACCGTCTGGCCGCGCGCGATCTTGCCGCTGACCGTCCGCCCGACCGGCTCGCCGAAGTCGTCGACCTCGGGGGCGTCACCGTGCTGACCTTCGCCGAGCGCGCCGTCGGTCACGTTGACCGGGGCCACCTCCGCGGCCGCGAGCGCGGTCGGGTCGACCGGGGCCTCGTTGTGATCGAAGAAGAGGAAATAATTGACGACGCCCAGGACCAGCACCACGATCAAGCCGCTACCGCGGGATCTGGCGGGCCCACGACGCCGATTTCGACGTCCCGCTCCGCGCAGTGGGATGGGCTTGTCCAGATACATCGTCGCGGTTCGCCTCCACCTGATGCGCTCTACCGGCTCGGAGCGCTGACGATCCATATAGGACCGAGCGCTGCGGGTACCATGCGCGCGGAAGCACTGTCAACGCACGCCTTCCCCGCTTGCCAAGCCCGCGTGATGGTTGTGGATCCGCGCGCGTGGATCCGGGGCTGCGGCGGGTGTTGCGCTGCGGCTGCGATCTGACGTGTCCCGGGACGGTCGGGGATCGCCGGGGTCCGCCGCAGCCGATCGCGGATCGCCGCCGAGCTGACGCGCGGAGGCCTCAGAGTGCGCGGTTTTTTGCCGAAGCGGGACCCAGTTCCCATCGCATCGGTCGAGGACCTGCCGTTGCTTGGCTCAGCCCTGCCCGGGGCTCGGCGGCGCCCCCGCGGCGTTGCGGAGGTAGCGCGGGTCCTTGACCTCGATGAAGGCTTGGGCGCGGAGCCCCTTGACCCACTGCAGGTAGAGCCGCTCGAGCTCCAGCTGGCGCATCCGGAAGCGCACCTCGCGCTTGAGCTTCTCGATGTCCTCGTCCCCTTCGACCCGGCGGTCGCGGATGGCGATGACCTTGATGAGGTGCCAGCCGAACTGGGTGCGGATCGGCTCACTCACCGCGTCGAGGGGCAGCTCGAAGGCCGCCTGCTCGAAGTCCGGATCGAAGTCGCCTTGGACGAACCAGCTCAGGTCGCCGCCGGCCGGGCGCGTCCCGTCGTCCTCGGACATGCGCCGGGCGGCCTCCTCGAAGCTCTCCCCGCCGCTCACGATCCGCTCGCGCTCCGCGACCAGGCGCTGCCGGATCGCCTCGGAGGCGTCGCCTCCGGCCATCGGGTCGACCCGCAACAGGATGTGCAGCGCCCGCCGCTCCTCGACCGTGCTGCCGGCGCCGAGCCGCTTCTGGACCTCGGCGTCGACGTCCTTCTCGTCGACCTTCACCCGCGAGCCGACCTTGACCGAGATCGCGTTGCTCTTGAGCATCTCGCGCTCGGTGTGGCGCCGGTAGTCCGCCAGCGACGCGAAGCCGAGCCGCCGCAGCTGCTCGGTCATCTCCTCGACCGTCCAGCCGTTGGCCCCGCGGATCCGCTCGATGTGCTCGTCGATCTTCTCCGGCGCGACCGTCAGGCCCAGCTCCTTGGCCTCGGCGTACACCAAGAGGTCGTTGATGAGGTTGTCGAGGACCTCGGCCTGCACCTGGTCGAGCTGCCCCGGGACGTCCTCGGCGGGCGCCTCGGTCACGACCTTCGCCACGTACGGCGCCGCGGCGCGGTGAAGCTCGAAGAGCGTGATCGGATCGGTGTTCACGACCGCGATCAGCCGGTCGATGACCTGCTCGTCGCTGGGCGGCGCCGGGTCGGTGCTCGGCTCGGCGGCGGCGGCGGGCAGCGCGTACAACGTCGCCGCGAAGACCAGAGACAGGGCCGTGGGCTTGTTCATGGGCTGGCGTCTCCGCTGCTGGGCGTCATCGGGGGGCGGCGGTGGATGGGCCGCGGCGGTGGGCGGTGCTCATCGCCCTCGGGGGTGCCACGGCGCATGTCCTGCGGGCGCCTCATCCCCGGCGGGATGCGGCTCGGGAGCTGCCTCAGGCGCCCCGCTCGGAGCTTCTGCAGGTCGATCGCGGCGCGCCCGCGCTGGCGCCCCTCGAGCCGGACCAGGGACGCCACCAGCTCCGCGAGCTGCGCGTCGTCCACTCGGACCTCGGCCTTGTCGCGCAGCCGCGCCAGCAGCGCCGCGCGCGCCGTCGTCGCGCGGGCGGCGACCAGCGCCGCGCGCGCCTGCTCCTTCTGCTCCGGCGTCAGCGCCTCGGGGGCGGTCCCCGGGCGCATCGCGACCAGCTGGACCAGCGCCCAGCGGCCGGGGCCGAGCTCGACCGGCGGCGCCACCGCGCCCACCTCCGTCAGGCCGAACGCGGCCAGCGCGACGTTCTCGTGTGCCACCGGCTCGCCCACCGGCCCGCGCCCGGCGCGGTCGAACGGGGTGGTCGCCGCGGCGTCGCCCTCGGGGCCGGTCAGCGCCTCTCGGCTGCGGAAGTCGGCGAAGATCTCAGCGGCCTTGTCCGGGGTCGTGGCGATCGCCTCGAGGATCTTGATCTGCAGCGCGCTCGCGACGTCGCGGCTGGCGACGACGAGCTTGGTGGCCAGCCGGCGCGGTCCCCAATAGCCGTTCACGTCCTCGTCGGTCACCGCGCCCTCGGCCTCGGCGCGGGTCTTCTGGTCGAGGTACAGCGCCGCGAGCGCGGCGTCTCGGGTCTGGCGCGCGATCGCGCTCTCGTCGAAGCCCTCGGCGCGGGCCTCCTCGGCCACCACGGCGTCGGCGATCAGCTTGTCGAGAACGCTGCGGACGGCCTGCGGGCCGGGGGTCAGCTTGCCCTCGCGGACCAGCAGATCGACGACGGCCGTGACCTCGTCGGCGCTGATCGTGCGCGCGCCGACCTGGGCGATGACGGCGGCGGTCGTCGCCTCGGCGGCGTCCGCCTGGACGGCGGCGGTGTCCGCGGCCTCGGTCGCGGTGGACTCGGTCGGGCCGGGCTGGGTCGGGTCCGGGGGGAGCTGCGGCGCCGGCGTGCGCGAGCACCCGGCGAGCGTCAACGCCACGGCGGTGACGAGCAGGCGCGTGGGAGTGTGGGGTCGGGGCATGGGATCTCCGTCGAGTCAGCCGGGGAGCCTGCGCAAGGTCGGCGCGGCCGCAGCTGAACGCTTCCGGCTAACAAAGTTCCCGAGCCACCGCAATGCTTCACGTACCACGTCCAGCCCAGCCGTCCACTCTGCGCGCTCCACCGGGCGCACCAGCCGGAGATCCGGGGTCACCCGGAAACGGTGGTCGGGCGCGTTCATGATGGCCGCGATGGTCGGCCCGTCGAACGGGCCGAGGTCGGTCAAGGCGAAGGTCAGCAGCGTCGGGTTGTAGACGACCGACTTGATGCCGAGCGCCCGCGCCTCGAGCTTGATGGCCATCAGGTCCACGAGGTTCTTCACCGGCTCGGGGGCCCGCCCGTAGCGGTCCACCGCGCCGCTCAGCACCTCGAGCAGGGCGTCCACGTCGCCCGCGGCGGCGAGATCGCGGTAGAGCCGCAGCCGCAGCGTCGTGTCGGGCAGCCACGCCTCGGGGATCCGCCCCTCGACGCCGATCTTCAGCTCGGGATCGAGATCGCTCGGGGCCGGCTCGCCGGCCTTCTCCGCGCGGACCTCGTCGATGGCATGCCGCAGCAGGTCCATGTAGGCGTCGTAGCCGACGGCGTCGATGTTGCCGGCCTGGTCGGCGCCGAGGATGTCGCCGGCGCCGCGGATGTCGAGGTCGTGGCTCGCGACGCTGAACCCCGAGCCGAGCTCGCTGAAGCGCTGAATCGCGGCGATGCGCTCCTTGGCGTCGCCGGCCAGGTTGGCCGGCGACGGGATGAGGAGGTAGCAGTAGGCGCGCTCGCTCGAGCGCCCCACGCGCCCCCGCAGCTGGTAGAGCTGCGCCAGCCCGAAGCGATCGGCGCGGTTGATGAGCATCGTGTTCGCGGTCGGGATGTCGATGCCGCTCTCGATGATGGTCGTGCAGACCAGCACGTTGGCCTGCCCGCTGACGAACTTCATCATCACCTTCTCGAGCAGGCCGGGGGGCATCTGGCCGTGGCCGACCACGATGCGCGCCTCGGGCACGAGGCGGCGGATGAGCTCCGCCTGCTTGGCGATGTCCTCGACGCGGTTGTGGACGAAGTAGACCTGGCCGCCGCGCCCGAGCTCGCGGCGGATGGACTCGGTGATGATCTCCTCGTTCGGCTGCGCCACGAGGGTTCGGATCGGCAGGCGGTCGACGGGCGGCGTCTGGATGAGCGTGATGTCGCGGATCCCCATCATCGAGAGGTGGAGCGTCCGCGGGATCGGGGTCGCCGTCAGCGTCAGCACGTCGATGGTCGCCCGGTAGCGCTTGAGGCGCTCCTTGTGCGCGACGCCGAAGCGGTGCTCCTCGTCGACGACGAGGAGCCCGAGCTGCTTGAACTTCACGTCCTTCGACAGCAGCCGGTGGGTCCCGATGACGATGTCGAGGGTGCCCCGGGCGGCGCGGTCCAGCACCTGGTTCTGCTGCGCCGTGGTCTTCATCCCGCTCACGCTGTCGACGGTGACCGGGAAGCCCTCGAAGCGGCGCTCGAAGCTCAAGCGATGCTGCTCGGCGAGGACCTGGGTCGGCACCAGCACCGCGACCTGCTTGCCGTCGAGGACCGCCTTGAACGCGGCGCGCATCGCGACCTCGGTCTTGCCGAAGCCGACGTCGCCGCACACGAGCCGGTCCATCGGGCGCGGCTTCTGCATGTCCGCGAGGGAGTCCCGGATGGCGCGCGTCTGGTCCGGGGTCTCGTCGTAGGGGAAGCCGGCCTCGAAGCGGTGGAAGTACTCGTCCGGCGGGCTGAAGGCGAAGCCCTCCCGGGCCGCGCGCTCGGCGTAGATGCGCAGCAGCTTGTCGGCGATGTCGCGGACGGCCTTCTTGACGCGCTTCGAGGTCCGCTGCCAGCCCGCCCCCCCGAGCTTGTCGAGGCTCACCGGGTGATCGCTGGCCGCCGAGTGCTTGGAGACGAGGTGGAGCTTCTCGACCGGGACGTAGAGCTTGTTGCCCTCGGCGTACTCGATGACGACGAAGTCGGTCTCGATCCCCTGGCGGATGTCCTTGTCGAGCCCGAGGTAGCGGCCGATCCCGTGCTGGAGGTGGACGACGTGGTCGTTGGCGGTCAGGTCGCGCCAGCTCTGCAGCGCCTGCTCGGGCGGCACCTGGTAGCGGCGGCGCTTGCGGCGCGGCGGCTTGCCGAGGATCTCGGTCTCGTCGAGCAGCACGAGGCCGAGCCCCTCGGCGCGGAAGCCCTGGCCCGGCGCGCCGAGGAACAGGTGCAGGTCCGCCGCCTCCGCCGCGAGGCGCGGCAGGTCGCTCAGGCGGAGCGGCCCGTCGTGGCGCGTGACCTTGACGCCGTAGTGGCGCACGAGGCCCTCGAGGCGCTCCACCCCGCCGACCGAGTGCGCGCACGCCACGACCGCCAGGCCGCGCTCGCGCCAGCCCTTCACGCGGGCGGTGAGCGAGGCGAGCACGTGCTCCATCCCGTCCCGCATGGCGGCCTCGATGTCGCGCCGCACGTCGGCGTTGTCATCGACCCGGAAGCGGAAGGTCGCGCGCTCGAGTCCGGGCTCGGCGATCTCGAAGGGCATGAGGCGAGCGGCCATCCTGCGCCCGAGCTCGCTGATGGTCTCCTCGGGCGGGGCGAACAGCGCCGTCGCGGGCAGGGCGAGCTCGCCCGGGGTGTCGAGCCGCCGCTCGGCGCGCGCGTTCAGGTCCGCCCAGCGGTCGCGGATCGCCTCGAAGCAGCGCTCGGGCTCCTCGACCAGCCACATCGCGTCGGGCCAGGCGATCTCGAACAGCGTGTCGAGGCGCGCGTGAAAGAGCGGGAGCAGGTCCTCCATCCCGACCGCGAGCACCCCGGCGTCCACGTCGTCGAGGAGCGCGCTGATGCGCGAGGTGGGGACGTCGCGCTGGTCGGCGAGGGCGGTGATGGCGCGCTTGGCGTGCGCGATCGCGTCGCGGGTGAACAGCACGTCCCGGGCCGGGCCGAAGGCGGCGCGCTCGACCGTGTGGGTCGTGCGCTGGGTGACCGGGTCGAAGAACTTGAGGGTGTCGACCTCGTCGCCCCACAGCTCGATCCGCACCGGGGCGTCGTCGAGCGGCGAGAAGACGTCGATGATGCCGCCGCGCACCGCGAAGGTCCCGGGGTCCTCGACCGACGGCACGCGGTGATAGCCGGTCGCGGCGAGGAAGCCAGCGAGGCGCTCGATCGACAGCGCCTCGCCGCGCTCGACGAAGAACGCCGCCGCCTCGAGGGTGTCGCGCGGGATGACGCGGTCGATGAGGGCGCCCGCGCTGACGACCAGCACGTCGAGGTCGAGCCCGTGCACCGCGCGAAACAGCGTCGTGACGCGCTCCATGACCTGCAGCCGAGACGGGCTCATCCCCTGGAAGGGGACGTGGTCGAGGGGGCCGAGGACCTGCACCGCTTCCCGCGGCGGGGCGTCGCCGTCGGCGTGGACGCCGCCGGTGAAAAAGTCGATGCCGTCCTCGACGACCGCGGCCCGGGCGTCGTCCGGCACCACCACGACGAGCGGGTGCGCGACCGCCTGGCGCAGATGGGCGAGCACCAGCCCCGCGAAGCCCCCGGTGCCCCCGACGACGTCCACCGGGGCGCCGGGACCGCGCGTCAGCGCGGCGGCGAGCTCCGCGACGAGCGGCGGCGTGGCGGCGTGGCGGGGGGCTGGCATCTTCACCTCGGGCGTGCGCATCGGCCGGGAGCCATACCCGGGGGCGGCCGCCATGAAAAGGAAGAAGTCGCCGGGGCCAGCGGGGCGCGCTCCGCCGCTCTGTGGGCCGGACGAGGGGCGCGCCCGGCGGGCCCTTCGCCCCCTGGGCGCGGGCGGTCGCGACCGGGACACTTGCCGAAGCGGCGGGGGTCGGGTTTAGTGGCGCCATGCACATGGGGGACGTCCAGCAGGGGCCCGGCCTGGAGGCGCTCAAGCGCGGCGATCCCGCGGCGCAGGAGCGCTTCTGGACGCTGCATTGGGACCGCGTGTACGCGACGTGTGCCCGCATCCTCGGCTACGGCGCGGACGCGTCGGACGTCGCGACCGACATCCTCCACGACTTCCTCTTCACCTACGTGCAGAACATCGAGCACGAGCGGGCCATCGTCAGCTACCTGCGGCTGATGGCGACGCGGCGCTCGCTGCGGCGGCGGCGTGGGGCTGACCGCCACCGCGAGCTCGTCCCCGAGTCGGTCGTCGACGAGGACGCGCGCGGGGCCGACGTCGCGGCGCACACGCAGCTCCTGCTGCCGCGCCTGTCGGACTGCCTCGAGGAGCTGACCCCCAAAGCGCAGCAGGTGCTGAAGCTGCGCTTCGCCGGCGAGCTCACCACCGAGCGCATCGGGCAGCTCGTCGGCGGCTCGAAGCAGTACATCGGCAAGCTCATCCGGCAGAGCACCGAGAAGCTCCGCGTGTGCCTCGAGAGCAAGGCCTCCTGAGGCGAAGGACAGCGACATGGCCATCACCGTCTACCAGTATCCGAAGTGCAGCACCTGCCGTAAGGCCTTGAAGTGGCTCGACGCTCACGGGATCGCCTACACCGCGATAGACCTCGTCGCGCACCCGCCGAGCGCGGCGACCCTGCGCACCCTGTGGCAGCGCTCGGGGCTGCCCATCGCCCGCTTCTTCAACACCTCGGGACAGTCCTATCGGGCCGGGGGCTTCAAGGACCGCCTCGCCGCCATGAGCGACGACGAGGCCCTCGCCGCCCTCGCCGCCGACGGCAAGCTCGTCAAGCGCCCGCTGGTCGACGGCGGGGACTTGACCCTCGTCGGCTTCAAGGAGCCCGACTGGGCCGGACGATTGGATGCGCTCGCTCCGGGGCGCCTTGGTGGAACGCCTCACCCCTCCCACCGCGGAGCTCGCGAGCTCGCC
>PHBI01000107.1 GCA_002841945.1 Deltaproteobacteria bacterium HGW-Deltaproteobacteria-14 | reverse complement strand
GGCCAACGGCGACTGCGCGGACGGTGTCTGCGACAGCGCGACGAAGGCCTGCGTGGGCTGCCTCGGCGACACCGACTGCGCGGACGGTGTCTGCGACAGCGCGACGAAGACCTGCGTGGGCTGCCTCGGCGACACCGACTGCGCGGACGGTGTCTGCGACAGCGCGACGAAGACCTGCGTCGGCTGCCTCGGCAACGGCGACTGCGCGGACGGGGTGTGCGACGCTGGGACCTGCGTCGAGTGCCGCGTAGGGGGCGACTGCGCCAGCGGCGTGTGCGACGGGAACGTCTGCGTCGCGAAGCCGAAGGAGAAGTCCGGGTGCTCCGGCTCCGGCTCTGGCGAGGCCCCGATCGCCCTGTCGCTCCTGGTGGTGTGCCTCATGCTCGTGAGGCGGCGTATCGCGGCGCTGCACGAGGGGTAGAGCGCGCCGGGGTCGTCGGATTCGGGACGACCCACCGAGACGAAGACGCCCGCGGAGTGAAGACTCCGCGGGCGTCCTTGTTTCGGCTGCTGCTCAGCTCCCCGCGAGCGCGGGGAGCGACCGGCTACGGGCGCTCGAAGAGCCCCGCTGCGCCCATGCCGCCGCCGATGCACATCGTGACGACGCCGTAGCGCACGCCGCGGCGCTTCATCTCGTGCAGCAGCGTGGCGGTCAGCTTGGCGCCGGTGCACCCGAGGGGGTGGCCGAGCGCGATCGCGCCGCCGTTGACGTTGACCTTCTCGGGGTCGAGCCCGAGCTTCTCGATGACGTAGACCGACTGCGAGCCGAAGGCCTCGTTGAGCTCGAAGAGGTCGATGTCCTCGATCTTCATCCCGGTCATCTTCATGAGCTTCGGCACCGCCGCCACCGGCCCGATGCCCATCTCATCGGGCTCGACGCCGGCCACCGCGTAGCCGCGGAAGATGCCGAGGATCTCGGCGCCGAGGGCCTCGGCCTTCTCGCGGCTCATGACCACCGCCGCCGCCGCGCCGTCGCTCATCTGCGAGCTGTTGCCGGCGGTCACGGTGCCCGTCGCGGAGAACACCGGGCGGAGCTTGGCGAGCCCCTCCACGCTGGTCCCGGGCCGCGGGCCCTCGTCCACGGTGAGGTCGCCGAAGGGCACGATCTCGTCGGTGAACTTGCCCTCCGCGATGGCGGCGAGCGCGCGGGTGTGGCTGCGCGCGGCGAGCGCGTCCTGCTTCTCCCGCGAGATGTTGTAGCGGGTCGCCACGATCTCGGCGGTGTTGCCCATGCCGGTGTAGATGGCCGGGTCCTTCGCGACGATGCCCGGGTGCGGCCGCGGGGTGTGGCCCCCCATCGGCACCGCGGACATGCACTCAACGCCGCCGGCGACGACGACGTCGCCGAAGCCCGCCATGATCCGCTCGGCCGCCTGGGCGATGGTCTGCAGCCCCGAAGAGCAGAAGCGGTTGACGGTCATGCCCGGCACGCTGACCGGGAGGCCGGCGTGAACCGCGATGGTGCGGGCGATGTTCAGGCCCTGCTCGCCCTCGGGCATGGCGCAGCCGAGGATGACGTCCTCGATCTCCTCGTCCTTGAGCCCCGGGACGCGGTCGATGGCCGCGCGGACGGCGGCCGCGCCGAGGTCCTCGGGGCGTGTGTCCTTGTAGGCACCCTTGACGGCCTTCCCGATCGGGGTGCGGACCGCACTGACGATGACAGCTTCACGCATGTGATTTCTCTCCTGTCCGAAGATCAGTTTGGTTTCACCCGGGGATCAGTTCCGGAGGGGCTTGTTGTTCATCAGCATGTACTGCATGCGCTCGATGGTCTTCGGCTCGCCGACGAGGCTCATGAAGGCCTCGCGCTCGAGCTCGATGATGCGCTCCTCGCTCACCGCGACCTTGCCGTTGGTGTCGCCACCGCACAGCACGTTGCCGAGCTTGTCGCTGATCAGCTTGTCGTGCTCGGAGGCCCAGCCCGACAGCATCATGCCGTACACGAAGAGCGACACCGCGGCCCAGCCGTCCTTGCCCGGCAAGAACAGGTTCTTGGCCGGCTTCGGCGCCGTGTAGCCGCGGTCGGCGAGGTAGCGAGCGAGCCGCTTGGCCTCGTTGATGCGGGTGTCGCGGTTGATGGCGAGCTCGTCCTGCGGGGTCGCGAACCCGAACTCGAAGACCTCGCCGCCGCCGGTGGCGACCTTGGCCAGGCCGATGGCCTCGAAGGCCCGCTGGATGAGCGGCAGGGCGTCGAAGCCCTGGGGCATCGTGTTCGGCACGTGCTGGAACATGCGCTTGAGCAGGTTCAGGGTGCCGCCGCCGCCCGGGATGAGGCCGACGCCGACCTCGACGAGGCCCATGTACGTCTCCTGCGAGACCATCATGCGGTCGGCCGCCATCGCCATCTCGCAGCCGCCGCCGAGGGTGAGCCCGTGCGGGTTGCTGACGACCGGCTTCGGCAGGTACTTGAGGCGCTGGATGACCGTCTGGAACTGGGTGACGACCTCCTCGATGGCGTCCCACTTCTTCTGGTTGGCCTGCATGACGATCATCATGAGGTTGGCGCCAGCGGAGAAGTGCTCGCCCTGGTTGGCGAGGACGAGCCCGTCGAAGTCGCGCTCGACGCGGTCACAGGCGACGTTGAGCATCGCCGTGAGGTCCGGGTCGACCGTGTTCATCTTGGTGTGGAACTCGAGGCACGCGATGCCGTCGCCGATGTCGATGAGGGTCGCGCCGCGGTTCTTCTCGACGACCTGACCGGCGGCCTTGAGGCGCGCGAGCGACAGGCTGCCAGGGATGACCGGCTCGGGCTGGAGCTTGGCGCCCGGGGCGAAGTACTTCGGCGTGTTGTCCTGGGTGACGTAGAAGCCGCCAGCGGCGATGGCGTCGTCGACCCACTTCGGCAGGGTGTAGCCGTCGGCGCGGATGCGGTCGGCGATCTCCTTGACCCCGAGGGCCTGCCAGGTCTCGAAGGGGCCGAGGTCCCAGTTGAAGCCCCAGCGCATCGCCCGGTCGATGTTGACGATGTCGTCGGCGATGTCGAAGGCGATGTTGGCGGCGTAGGCGAGGCTCGCGGAGAGGACGTGCCAGCCGAACTTCGCGGCGCGGCCGTCACCGGCGATGAGCTGCTTGATGCGGTCGGCCGGCTGCTCGAGCTTCTTGAGCGCCTTGAGCTCCGGGAAGTCGGCCTTCACCTTGGGGCGGTACTCGAAGGTGTCGAGGTCGAGGGTGAAGAAGTCCTTGCCGGCCTTCTTGTAGAATCCGGCCTTGGTCTTGCGCCCGAGGAACCCCTTCTCGACCATCTGGGTCAGGAAGGGCGGGATGCGGAAGATCTCGCGCTCGGGGTCGTCGGGCAGGCTGTCGAAGCAGTTCTGCGAGACGTGGACGAAGGTGTCGAGGCCGACGACGTCGGCGGTGCCGAAGGCGGCGGACTTCGGGCGCCCCATCGGGGTGCCGACGATGGCGTCGACCTCCTCGGGGGTGTAGTCGAGCTCGCGCATCGACGCGATCGTCTTCATCATCGCGTAGACGCCGATGCGGTTGGCGATGAAGTTCGGGGTGTCCTTGGCGAAGACCACGCCCTTGCCGAGGATGCGCCGCACGAAGCCGACCATCAGCTCGATGTGCGCGGGGTCCGTGTGGCGTCCCGGGATCACCTCGAGGAGGTGCATGTAACGCACGGGGTTGAAGAAGTGGGTGCCGAAGAAGTGCTTCTTGAACTCGGCGCTGCGGCCCTCGAGCATCCCGTCGATGCTGAGGCCGGAGGTGTTGGTCGTGACCAGGGTCCCCGGGGTCCAGTTGGCCTCGATCTTGGCGAGGAGCGAGCGCTTGACCGCCATGTCCTCCTTGACGACCTCGATCACCCAGTCGCAGCTACGTAGCCACTCGAGGTGATCGTCGAGGTTGCCGATCTCGATCAGCGAGGCGGCGTGCTTGTCGAGGAACAGCGCGGGGCGGGACTTCAGGGCGCCGTCGAGGCCGGCCTGGGCCCAGCGGTTGCGCGCCGCCGGGTCGCTCTTCTCCGCGTCGGTCAGGTTCGGTGGCACGATGTCATAGAGGATCGTGCGGATGCCGCAGGACGCGAGGTGGGCGGCGATACCGCTCCCCATGACGCCGGCGCCCAGCACAGCCACTTTCCGAATACCGGTACCCATGCGGTTGGCTCCTTGCGAACGAGGTGGGACCGGTCCTGAATAGAGACTCCGCGGGAGCGGGTCAAGGTCCTGATTGAATCTTCATTCATTCTTTGGAGAGGGGCGCGGATGGCGACGCCAGCGTGTGGTTTGTATCGGACGGGGACAGCCCTGGTGGGGCGCGAGGCTGCGATCGGAGCGGGGCAGTTGGTGTACTTTCACAATCACTCCAAGCAGGGGCCGCCGTTGGTCCTGGCGGCGGTCGCGAACGCGAACAACCGTTGGGACTTCGCGGATCGGGGCTACCTCGTCTCGGGGGACGGCGCCGAGGCCTTCCTCGAGGCGCTGGTGGCGCTGCCGCGTGAGGGCTTCTATGCGGTGACGGCGCCGATCGCCCTGGTCGACGAGCGGGTGCTGGGGCCGCGGAGCCTCGTGCAGGTCGGCTACAACCGCTCGGGGGAGCCGATCCTCTTTCCAGCGGAGCACCGCGGCAACGGGTTCGTGTTCTCGGATCACGGGTTCCGGTTCCGGGATCTCACGGTGTTCGAGCGCCTCCGGGAGTGCGGGTTCGACGCACCGGTCGCCGAGCCTCCGGCCCATCTGCTGCACTGAATCGCCGCGGGGAGACGCCCGCGAAAAAAAAACCGGAACGAAACACCCCCTCGCCGGCAAAGGACAGGTGGTGGCCCGCGCGGCGCGGGCGCCGCCGTCCGGGTGGCGAGGAGGTGCGGTCATGGTGACGACGACGGTCGTGCGCTCGGGGGAGGCCTGGCGACGGGCAGAGGCGCTCGCGGCGCTCGGGACTGGGGAGCGGGTGGCCCGGTGGCTGAGCGGCGCCCTGCCCTGCCCCGCGGCGCCGCGGGGGTGGGAGCGAGCCCTGCGGGAGCGGGAGCTGTGGCCCTGGGTGCCGCCCCCCGAGGCCGGGCCGCTGCTGCTCGTGGCGGGCGCCGAGCCCGGGCCCGGGGTGGCGGTGGTGGGGTCTCGCGCGACCGACCCCTACGGCGTCGCGGTGGCGCGGCAGGTCGCTTCAGACGCGGTGCGCCTGGGCCGGTGGGTGGTGAGCGGGGGAGCCGAGGGCTGTGACGCGGCGGCGCACGAGGCGGCGCTGGAGGCGGGCGGGCGGACGGTGGTGGTGCTCGGCGGCGGGCACGACAGGCCCTACCCGGCGGCGCATCGCGGGCTGTTTCGGCGGGTGGTCGAGGGCGGGGGCGCCTTGGTGAGCGCATATTGGCCGACGACGCCGGTGGCGCGGCATCGGTTCGTGGCGCGCAACCACGTGATCGCCGGGCTTTCGGAGGTGGTCGTGGTGGCGCGGGCGCGGGTCCGAAGCGGGGCGCTGGTGACGGCGCGGGCTGCGCGGGCCGTCGGGCGGCCGGTGCTGGCGGTGCCGGGGGACGTCGGGGAGGGCCTGAGCGGTGGGCCGCATGCGCTGCTCGACGCGGGGGCGCAGGCGCTGACGTCGTCGCGGGGGCTCGCGCGCGCCCTCGGTGTGGCGGCGCTGGGGCTCGAGAGCTGGCCGGTGCGGCACCATGGCGCGGGCGCTCCGTGGAGCCGCGTGAGCGCCATCGTCGAGGTTGACGGGGGGGCGGATGGGCCAACGGAGGCGGCGATTTTGGGAGCGCTGGGCCTCGAATCCGGTCTTGACCTGGACGCGATGGTCGTGCGAACGGAGTTGCCCGTTGACGCGGTGGCCAGCGCACTGCTGGACCTGGAGCTGTCGGGGCGGATTCATCGGCTCCCGGGCGACCGCTATGCGTTGGCGGAATGCGGCGCGGTCGCGCCGAACGGGTAGCAGTCGACGCGGTGAGAGGTAGGGAAGCATGGCCGAGAAGGCGCTGGTCGTGGTCGAGAGCCCGGCGAAGGCGAAGACCATCAAGAAGTATCTGGGGGCCGGCTTCGAGGTGAAAGCCAGCGTGGGTCACGTGAAGGACCTCCCGAAGTCGAAGATGGGCGTCCGCGTCGAGGACGGGTTCGAGCCCGAGTACGAGACGATCCGCGGCAAGGGGAAGGTGCTTCAGGAGATCCGCAAGGCGGCCAAGGACGCTGACATCATCTATCTCGCGCCCGACCCCGACCGCGAGGGCGAGGCCATCGCGTGGCACATCTTCTCGGAGCTCAAGGTGCCGGCCGAGAAGGTCCGGCGCGTGATGTTCCACGAGATCACGAAGAACGGCGTGCTGAGCGCGCTCCAGCAGCCGACGGACCTGAACGTCAACCGCTTCAACAGCCAGCAGGCGCGGCGCATCCTCGATCGGCTCGTGGGCTACAACATCAGCCCGCTGCTCTGGGACAAGGTGCGGCGGGGGCTGTCCGCCGGCCGGGTGCAGTCGGTCGCGGTGCGGGTGATCGTCGAGCGCGAGCGCGAGATCGCGGCGTTCGTGCCGGTGGAGTACTGGACCGTCGATGGCGTCTTCAAGGGGCCGAACCCGCCGCCGTTCAAGGCCAAGCTGTTTCGGATCGACCAGAAGAAGGCGGAGCTGACCCACGAGGGCGAGGCGAGCGCAGCGCTCGCGGCGGTGCGGCCGGGGCCGTTCCGGGTGGCCGAGGTGAAGGAGCGGGATCGGCAGCAGCAGCCGCCGGCGCCGTTCACCACCTCGCGGCTGCAGCAGGACGCCGCGCGGGCCTTCCGGTTCACCGCCAAGCGCACGATGAACGTGGCGCAGCGGCTGTATGAGGGCGTGGAGCTGGGCGAGGCGGGCTCGGTCGGCCTCATCACCTACATGCGTACCGACTCGACGCGGCTCTCGGATGACGCCGTGAGCGCGGTGCGTGAGTACATCGGCAAGAAGTACGGACCCAACTACCTGCCGGAGAGCGTGCGCGTCTTCAAGACGAAGGGGCGCGCGCAGGATGCCCACGAGGCGGTCCGCCCGACGTCGCTCGAGTTCCCGCCGTCGCGGGTCAAGCAGTACCTCGAGCCGGACGCGTTCAAGCTCTACACGCTGATCTGGAACCGCTTCGTCGGGTGCCAGATGGCCGCCGCGATCCACGCGTCGACCACCGTCGATATCGAGGCGCCGGCCGGGCACCTGTTCCGAGCGACGGGCTCGGTCGTGAAGTTCGACGGGTTCACCGCGGTGTACCAGGAGACCCGCAGCGAGGACGCCGAGGAGGGGGACGAGGACTCGGGGAGCCTGCCCAGGCTCGCGGTCGGCGACGAGCTCGAGGCCACGTCCGTCGACGGCAAGCAGCACTTCACTCAGCCGCCGCCGCGGTTCACCGAGGCGACCTTGGTCCGCGAGCTCGAGGAGAAGGGGATCGGGCGTCCGAGCACGTACGCGTCGATCATCTCGACGATCCAGACCAAGGAGTACGCGGAGAAGGTGGAGACGCGGTTCCGGCCGACGGAGCTCGGGACCATCGTGGTCGAGCTGCTCGTGGAGTCGTTCCCCCAGCTGTTCGACGTCGGTTTCACGGCGCGGATGGAGGACCAGCTCGACGAGATCGAGGACGGCCGCGTCGACTGGAAGGCGCTCCTCGGGGAGTTCTGGGGCGGCCTCGAGGTGACCCTCGAGGCCGCCAAGACGGAGATGCGCAACGTCAAGCGCGAGGAGACGCCGACCGACATCCCGTGCCCGAAGGACGGCTCGCTGCTTGTCATCAAGTTCGGCAAGAACGGGTCCTTCCTCGCGTGCTCGAACTACCCGGATTGTCGCTTCACCGGCGAGTTCGTGCGCAAGGACGATGGCACCATCGAGCTCGTGCAGGACGAGCTCGTCGGTGAGCGCTGTCCCGAGTGCGCGGAGGGGGAGCTCATCTTCAAGAAGGGCAAGTTCGGGCGCTTCATCGGTTGCACCCAGTACCCGACCTGCCGTTTCACGCGCGCCATCTCCACCGGGGTCACCTGCCCGAAGTGCAGCGAGGGGCAGCTGATCGAGAAGCGCTCCAAGCGCGGCAAGGTCTTCTACTCCTGCTCGCGCTACCCGAAGTGCGACCACGCACAGTGGGACAAGCCGCTCCCGATCCCGTGCCCGACCTGTGAGCACCCGTTCATCGAGCAGAAGATGACGCGCAAGGGTCCGGGCGCGATCACCTGCCCGAGCTGCGGGTCGGAGTTCCCCGACGAGATTCTGAAGAAGGTCTCGTAGGGAGGCGCGGACACGCCGCCGGAGATGTCGAGGAAAGACGTGTAATAGCGGTGGGTTGGGGAACGGCGTCGGTGAGACGGGCGGAGGTCGCCGGAGGATCGAAGAGGAAGCCCCAGGGACGCTCGCGCGTGCCTGGGGCGATCTGGTCGAGGGCGTTCGCGGCGGCGATCGGGCTGTCGCGAGGGAGGCGGGTCCCTACTCCGGGGGGGCCGGGCGTGGCCCCGGGGATCCGATGAGGCGCTGATGGATGGCGCGGAGGTCGTCGAGGCTCGAGAAGTCGACGGTGAGCTTCCCCTTGCGACCCCGAGCCTTGATCTCGACCTTCGCCCCGAGGACCTCCTGGAGCTCCGCGGCGAGCTGGTCACAGTAGAGCTGGACCGCGGACGCCGGCTTCTGGCGCGGCGGCAGGAGCTCGGCGGGGGGAGCGTCCTGGTGCTTTGCTTCGCGGACCACCTTCTCGCAGTCGCGCACTGAGAGATCTTCAACAGCGATACGGGTCGCGAGTAGTTCGCGCTGCGTTGCGTCATCGATCGCGAGGAGGCACCGGGCGTGGCCTGCGGTGATGGTTCGGTCGATGAGGAGCTGCTGGTGGTCCGCGTCGAGCTTGAGCAGGCGCAGCGCGTTCGCGATGGTCGAGCGCTGCTTGCCGAGGCGGCGGGCGAGGACCTCCTGGGTGTAGCTGGAGCTGTCGATGAGGCGCTGGTACGCGTTGGCCTCCTCGATCGGGTTGAGGTCCTCGCGCTGGATGTTCTCGATGAGCGCGAGCTCGAAGGCCTCGTCGGAGGCGACGTCCTTGACGAGGACCGGGACATCGGTGAGCCCCGCCTTGCGCGACGCGCGTAGGCGCCGCTCGCCGGCGACGACGAGGTAGCCATCGGCCCCGTCCTTGCGCACGACGATGGGCTGGAGGATGCCCTTCTCCTTGATGCTCGCGACGAGCTCCTCGAGCGAGGCGTCGTCGAAGCTCTGTCGGGGCTGCTGGGGGTCGGGGCGCACCTTGGCGACCGGACACATGAAGTAGTCGTCGTTGACGTGGGCGTACTTCGGCGGCGCGATGAGGGCGCTGAGCCCTTTGCCGAGGGCGGTGCGGCCGGGTCGGCCGAGGGCGGTGGCGGTGTTCATGCGGCACCTCGCTGGAGGTCGGGGGTGAGGTCGTGGCCCTGGCGCTCGATGAGCTCCGAGGCCAGGTCGAGGTAGGCGCGCGTGCCGACGGCCGTCACATCGTAGAGGAGCGCGGGCTTGCCGAAGGACGGGCTCTCGCTGAGGCGGACGTTGCGCGGGATCCGGGTGTCGAAGACGAGGCGACCGAAGTACTCGGTGACCTCGGACTCGACCTGGAAGCTGAGCTTATTGCGCTTGTCGTACATCGTCAGGACGATGCCCTCGAGCGCGAGGCGCGGGTTGAGGTGGGTCTTGATCAGCTCGATGGTGGCCAGCAGGTGGCTCATCCCCTCGAGGGCGTAGAACTCGCACTGGAGCGGCACCAGGACGGTGTCGGCGGCCGTCAACGCGTTGAGGGTCAGCAGACCGAGGGACGGCGGGCAGTCGATGAGGATGAACTCGTAGTCCGCGGCGATCTGGGCGATGGCGCTGGCGAGGCGCTGCTCGCGCGCCACGGCCGTGACGAGCTCGACCTCGGCCCCCGCCAGGTCGGTCGTCGTCGGCACGAGCTGGAGGGCGGGTAGCTCGGTCTGGACCAGGCAGGCCTCCAGCGGCGTGCCGTCGATGAGCGCGTGATAGATGTGGTGCTGGAGCTGCGCCTTGTCGACGCCAAACGCAGAGCTCGAATTAGCCTGGGGGTCGAGGTCGATGAGCAGTGTCCTGCGCTCGGCAGCCGCGAGGGAAGCTGCGAGGTTGACCGCGGTGGTCGTTTTGCCGACTCCACCCTTCTGATTCGCGACGGCGATGATGCGAGCCATGGTGTTTCCTTGTGTAGACCTGTGGTGGTTGTGCGATGTGGGGGCGGATCCGTCAAGATTGTTTCGCCGAGTTTGCGTGGCTGTGGGCGGCGGCGCGGCAGAAGCGATCTGATTTCGAGACGTTGGCGTGCGGGGCGGAGCGCACTTTTTTTCGTATGTAGGGGCGAGTCGGCGGTGTTTCACGTGAAACGCGGGTCGCGGCGAGCACGTTCTCATGAGCCTATATATAAGGATGGGCGTCCGGCGCCCGCACGAGCCCGCTTGTTTCACGTGAAACAACGCGTCTCGCGGTCACACGCACCGCCATGGCCCGCCCGATACGATGCCGGTTCGCACCCCGAAAGGCCCGGCTGGCCAGACGGCGGCGGAACTGCGGTGTCTACGTACCGCGCCCCCCTGTTTCACGTGAAACAAGGCCACGGCCGAACGGCATGGGAGTAACGAGCAGGGCTAGAAGCGCCCGAAGACCCTCCGAGCGTCAGCGCTCGTCAGCTCCTTTACACGTACCACGTCATCGCACACCTGATTCAGGGTGCTCGCCTGATGATCGGCGACATCAACGAGGACACCCAGGAACCTGGTTTCGTATTCGTCGGCGAACGCACGCACCGCTCGGACCCGCTCAGCAGGCAGCTGCGCCTCGCCGTCGGTCACGATCACGACGTCCGCACGACGAAACACCCGCTCCGAGTCGATGATCTGCATCGCGTCTCGCAGGGGACCATCGAAGTCCGTCCCCCCGCCGACCCCGAGCTTCGCGAGCCCCATCAGCTCGGTGGGGTCGAAGTGCAGCGCCGGCTGACCGCGCCGCGGCGTGGCCAGGTCGTAGCGCTGCCGCGCCGAGCCCGAGGTGAAGCAGATCACCGTCACCCGCCGCCGCTCACGACGGGCGAGATCCGCCAGCGTCAGAACCACGGCCTTGGCCCACACGACCTTGGTGCCGGCCATCGAACCGCTGACGTCGAGCAAGAAGATCGCGGGCCCCTGCCCCAACTCCTCGTCCCCACGCATATGGTAGCCGAGCAGCGCGCTCTCGGCGTAGCGCCGCCGGAACTCGACCTTCAGCCCCGGGTGCCGAAGCGCGAGCAGCTCGACCGGAAGGAGCCGCTCCAGCTCTCGCCCCGGCTCGATCCCGTAGACCTCCGTCCGCGCCCGCGGGACGCGCTTGCGCCGCGCCGCCCTCGCCTCCTCGCGCAGCGCCCCGAGCAGCCGCACGAGGCGCTTCATCCCCGGCATGTCGGCGAGCTCGGCCTGGAGCGCGAGCGCGTCCACCCCGTCGCCACCGTCCCCCGGCCCGGCCCCATGGCCGGAGCCGCTGCTCGCCGCGTCCGCCGCGGCGCGCAGCGCGTCGCCGGTGTTCCCGGCGCGATCCCCAAGCTCGCTCCAGGCGCTCCTGGGGATACCATCCACCGCGCGGGCCATCGCCGCGTCGAGCGCGTCCCGCTGCGCCTCCGCGTCTTCCACGTCGCCCGCCGCCTCCTCCCGGGCGCGCGCGAGCGCCTCCGCCGCCGCCTCTCCCCGGACCAGATCTTCGAGCGCGTCGGCCGCGGCGACCCGCTCTCGCGCCTCCGCCGCCGCCTCCTCGAGCCCGGCGAGGCGCCACAGCGTCTCAACCTCTCCCGGCGCCAGCAGCTCACGCCGCCGCAACCGCTCGAGGACGCCATCCGCCACCCGCAGCGCCGCGTAGCCAGCCGCCTCCGGTCGCAGCGCAGTCACCCGCCGGGTCTCCGCGAAGGTCTCCGACCGCGTCAGCTCCCCCACGACCGTCGCGCGAAAACGGGCGCTCCCGATGACCTCGTCGGGGTCGCGGACCTTGACGTTGAGCTTCACGAAGGCCGAGAAGAGATCGAGCAGCAGGGCCTCGAAGTCCGGGAGAAGCCGCGATCCATCCGCCACGACCAGCGTCAGCCGCTCGGACGACTCTAGGACGGCGACGAAATCCACCTCGTCCTGGGTGTCTCGCGCGACCATCGGCGGCCAGCGCTCACCCGCGGCGCGCGCCGACTCCCGACCCCGGGGCGCCCGACTCAGAACGCCTCCGCCACCAGCGTCGACACCATCTCGGCGAGGGTCTGCCGGGCCTCTCTCACCTTGGCGGTCACGCGCCCGCGGGTCCCGGCCAGGCGCTCGAGCCGCTCAGCCTCCCCGAGGAGCCGCGTGAGCTTGGCGTGGGCCTCGATCAGCGCCCTCGCCTCCTCCTCCGGCGTGTCCCAGCGTCGCTGGGCGAAGGCCACCACCTCGCGCCCGCGGGTGAGGAGCGCGTCGGCGTCGTGATCGTAGCCGCTCAGGATCTCGCCCACGGCCTCGCGCACCACGTCCACCTCGTCTGGATCGCTCCAGAGGCAGGCGTCGATGCGCCAGAACACCTCGTCGTCCACCCGGCGCTCCCCGCGCAGCAGCGCGTGCGCACGCAGGTAGTCGAGGATCTGCCGGTAGCGGCGGTCCGAGACGAACACGCCGCGCTTGTCGAGGTTCTTTCGGAGCCGAAACAGCAGCTCCAGGGCGTCGTCGTCGATGGGGATCGCGAGCGCCGCGGCGCGCAACACCGCGAGATCCCCGAGCCCCACCCGCGGCAGCGGGGCCGCCTCGGCCTCGCCCCGCAGCATCCGAAAGAACCCCGCCTGCTCCTCGATCGGCGCGATCCAGAAGCGCGCCAGGAAGCGATCGTAGAGCGCCGCCAGCCCGGCCTCGTCGGGCACCTCGTTGGACGCGCCCACCAAACACAGCAGCGGGACATCGCTGACTCGGGCCCCCCCCACCCCGTTGTGGAACTTTCGCTCATTGAGCACTGTCAGAAGCGCATTGAGGATCGCGGAGCTCGCCTTGAAGACCTCGTCGAGGAACGCCACGTGGGCCGTCGGAAGGTAGCCCGCCACCAGCCGCTCGTAGCGGCCGCGCTCGAGCGCCGCGAGGTCGAGGGGACCAAAGAGCTCCTCGGGGGTCGTGAACCGCGTCAGCAGCCGGCCGAAGAAGGTCGCGTCACCGATCCCCTCGCAGAGCAGGCGCGCCAGCAGGCTCTTCGCCGTGCCCGGCGGCCCCAGCAGCAGCACGTGCTGCCCGGCAACGAGCGCCGCCAGCGCCCCGTCCACCGCGTCGTCTCGCTCCACGAGCCGCGCGTGAAGCGCCTCGCGGAGCGCCTGCAGGCGCCCGAGCGCCCCCTCGAACCCTCGCGCCGCGCCCGCGGCGTCGGCCGCCGTCGTCTCCATCTCTCCTCCCAGCCGGAAGCACCTGCATGACCATACGCCATTCGCTCGCCGGGCACCTCCCGCTCGCGCTGCTGCTGACTCTGACCACCGGCTGCGCAGCCCACGCGGGCACCCCGCGCGCGCCGCGCGCGAAGGCGCCGGCGGCGAGCTTCAACGCGCCCCCGGAGTTCGCCGGGGACGCCGTGATGGCCGCCATGCTCGCCGAGCTCGAGCGCTCCCACAGCCGCCTCGCGCTGCCCGGCTACGACACCCCCTACTTCGTCGCCTTCGCCATCAAGGAGGTCGACAAGGCGCAGATCGCCGGCAAGCAGGGCGCGGTCTTCGTCAAAAACGACGGGCGCACCCGCAACGCCTTCGTCGACGTGCGGGTCGGCAGCTACCTCCTCGACAACTCCGAGGACGAGGAGCTCGACTGGGTCCAGGATGGCGTCTACGAGCCGTCGAGCGTCATGCCCCTCGACGACTCGCCCGCCGCGGTCCGCCACGTCCTCTGGCTCCTCACCGACCTGCGCTACAAGCAGGCCCTGTCGAGCTACCTCAAGGTCAAGGGCCAGGGCGTCTACAAGGTCGAAGACGCCGAGCAGCGCCCGAGCTTCTCCGCCGCCCCCCCCGCCGTCCGCGCCGACGCTCAAATCGCCCTCACCCGCGACGACGCCCGCTGGAGCCGCCTCGTCTCGGAGATCGGCGCGATCCTCGCGAGCGACCCGCGCATCTTCGACTCCGAGGTCAGCGTCGTGGCCCAGGTCGAGACTCGCTGGCTCGCCAACACCGAGGGTGCCCGCCTGCGCACGGTCGAGCCGATGTACGCCATCCACGCCAGCGCCTACACCCGCGCCGACGACGGGATGCTCCTCGACACCTCCTTCGACTACTACGGGCCCACCGAGGCGGCGCTGCCGGACGACGCCACCCTGACCGCCCGCGCACACGGCCTCGTCCGCGACCTCGCCGCCCTCCGCGAGGCCCCGATCCTCGACCCCTACACCGGCCCCGCGATCCTCGAGAGCGCCGCTACCGGGGTGTTTTTCCACGAGGTCCTCGGCCACCGCCTCGAGGGTCACCGGCAGCAGAGCGACACCGACGGCCAGACCTTCGCCAAGCACCTCAACCAGCCGATCCTGCCGCCGTTCCTCTCGCTCTTCGACGATCCGACCCTCCGCACGGCCGCCGACGTGGAGCTGAACGGCTTCTACGCCTACGACGACGAGGGGGTCGCCGCGGAGAAGGTGGTCCTGGTCGACCACGGCGTGCTGAAGGCCTTCCTCAGCGGCCGCCGGCCCCCCGAGGGCTTCTCACGCTCCAACGGCCACGGCCGCGCCGAGGGGAACCGCCGCCCCGTCTCCCGCATGGGCAACCTCGTGGTCGCCGCCGACGTCCCCGTCAGCGACGCCGAGCTCCGCCAGCAGCTGCTCGCGGAGGTCCGCCGCCAGGGCAAGCCCTTCGGCCTCATCATCCGCGACATCTCCGGTGGCTCTACCAATACTTCATCCTACGGCTATCAGGCCTTCAAGGGAGAGGCGCGTATGGTGTACAAGGTAGACGCCGACTCCGGCGCGGAGACCCTCGTCCGGGGGGTCGAGATCGTCGGGACGCCGCTCGTGACAATCAGCAAGATCATCGCCGCCGGGACCCACATCGGGGTCTTCAACGGCTACTGCGGAGCAGAATCAGGCATGGTTCCCGTGAGCACCGTGGCTCCGGCCACCCTCTTCAGCGAGATCGAGCTACAGCGATCCGCGAAGCCTCGCTCGCAAGGGCCCGCCCTGCCCCCGCCCCCCGCTCAGCTCCCCGCCTCCGGAGGCCCATGATCCTCGACGTCCACGCCGCCTCCGAGGTCGGCTGCGTCCGCGAGCACAACGAGGATGACTGCCTCGTCCTGGCGGATCAAAAGCTCTTCGTCGTCGCCGATGGGATGGGCGGACACGCCTGTGGCGAGGTGGCGAGCCGCATCTCGATCGAGTCCGTCGACGCGTTCTACGCCGACCCACAGCTCGCGACGAAGCTCGCGGAGGCCTACGACGAGCTGCGCCTCGACGGTCGCGTCGCCGATCTCTCGAGCTTCCACGAGTTCCGCCTGCGCAGCGCCATCGAGTACGGCAACCTCCAGATATTTCAGGAGGCTTCTCGCGATCCGCAGCTCGAGGACATGGGCACCACCATCGTCGGGCTCTCCTTCGTCGGCAGCCGCGTCTACGTGGCCCACGTCGGCGACAGCCGCGCCTACCGCTATCGCCGCGGGCGCCTCTTCCAGCTGACCGAGGATCACTCGCTCGCCAACGAGTACATCCGCATGCGGGTCCTGCGCCCCGAGGACCTGCCGCAGTTCCCATACAAGAACGTGATCGTGCGCGCCCTCGGCCTCCAGGAGGAGGTCCTCGTCGACACGTACTACCGGACGAGCCGCCCCGGCGACCGCTACCTGCTCTGCAGCGACGGCCTCACCGATCTGGTCCCCGACGACGAGATCTTCGAGGTCCTCGCCGCCTGGCCCGGCGCCAAGAACGCCGCTGACGAGCTCGTCCGCCGCGCCCTCGAGTACGGCGGCATCGACAACGTCACGGTCCTGGTCATCGACGTCGTCTCGGACGACCCCGACGCCGACCGCGTCGACGCCACCGGCACCATCTTCGGGCAGGCCGACGCCCCCCACGCCTCCGGCTCGATGCGCCGCGACGGCTGACGCGCCTCACGCCGAGGCGGCGTAGCTTGACACCTCCAGAGCGGCGAACGATCTATCGGGCACGGCGCCGCGCGCAGCCCGCGTCATCCCGCCCTCAACCCTCGGAGTCCCCTGAATGAACCGCCTCATCGCCGCCGCCGCGCTCGCCATCGCGCTCTCGAGCACGGTCGGCGCCTGCACCGACGACTGCCAGCGGCTCGCCGACATCACCTGCGAGAAGGCGGGCGACGCTTCGGACGACTGCGTGAAGATGCGCAAGCAGGCCGACTCGCCCAGCGCCGAGGACAAGGAGATGTGTACCCTCGCCCTGAAGGTGGTCGACGAGCTCGTCGGCAAGTGACGCCCTCGGTGGCGTGAGGTCGAGACAACGAGCGGTGGGAAACCAAGCAGGAGCCCGGTGACGGTGTCCGCGAGCGACGACGCGCCCTTGGCCGACGGCCAGGCCCAGCCAGCAGCCGCCCCCGAGGGGCCCCGCCCCTTTGGCAAGTACGAGCTCGTCGAGCTCATCGGCACCGGCGGGATGGCCGAGATATACAAGGCCCGCTCCCTCGGCCCCGACGGCTTCGCCAAGCTCCTCGTCGTCAAAAAGATCCTGCCCGAGTACGCCCAGAACAAGGCGTTCATCAACATGCTCATCGCGGAGGCGAAGGTCACCTCCCTCCTCGAGCACCCCAACATCGTGCAGATCTTCGAGCTCGGCGAGATCGCCGGGCAGTACTACATCGCCATGGAGCTGGTCGACGGCGCCGATCTCCTCGACGTCCTCGCCCGCTGCACCCGCGACAAGCTCCGCGTCCCGACCGAGATCGCCCTCTTCATCGTCAGCGAGGTCTGCAAGGGCCTCGCCCACGCCCACGCGGCCACCGACGCCGCCGGCCGCGCCCTCAACATCATCCACCGCGACGTCTCGCCCTCGAACATCCTGCTCGGCCTCAACGGCGCCGTGAAGATCATGGACTTCGGGGTAGCCACCGCGGACCTGGCCGCGGCGCCGGACGGCACCTTCGACCCGACCACCTCGACCTTCAAGGGCAAGCTCGGCTACCTCTCCCCAGAGCAGGTCCTCGGCCACCCCATCGACCGGCGCTCGGACGTCTTCGCCCTCGGCATCATCCTGTTCGAGGCCCTGACGCTGAAGCGCCTCTTCGTCGGCAAGACGGACATCCAGACCATCGTCAACATCCGCGAGGCCAACGTCGAGCGGAAGTTCAAGCGTCACAGCTACATCCCGAAGGGCATACGGGCCATCCTCCAGCGCGCCCTCGCCCGCGACCCGACCCGCCGCTACCAGACCGCGACCGACCTCCAGGAGGCCATCCTCGATTACCTCTTCGAGAGCCGCCTCCGGGTCACCGGGCGGAGCCTCGCGGCGTTTCTCCGCCAGGTCCTCCATCCCGCGCCGCCCCTCGGGCCGAGCCCCCCGTTGGCGACCGACGCCCCGCCCCCCCGGGAGCTCGAGACCGACAGCGACGCCCCCGTCGAGGAGGAGGTCCTGCCCGCCCTGCCCGCCGACGCCCACGCCCGCCGTCAGCTCCCACGCGATCTGCGCCGCGTCGACCTCTCCCGCGCGAGCTTCCACTTCCGCGTCGACGGCGAGCCCGCGTTCGGCCCGCTCGACTTCCCGCGGATGAGCACGCTCGTCGCCACGCGCTGCGTCAGCCCCCGCGAGTGGGTCTCGGTCAACGGCAGCGACTGGCTCCGGACCGGCGAGGTCCAGGCCATCGTCGACCTCCACCCGGCGCTCTTCGAGGAGGAGCCGGACCGCCCGCTCTTCGACGGCCCGATGAACCGCCACCGCACCCCGCGGCTGCTGAACCGGATCTGGTCCGGCGGCCTGAGCGGCAAGCTCAAGCTCACGCGGGCGACGGTGCAGAAGGAGATCTACTTCGACCGCGGCGCGCCGGTCCTCGTCCACTCGAACCTCAAGAGCGAGCTCCTCGGCGCCTTCCTCATCGAGCGCGGCCTGGTCGCCCCCGAGGACGTCGACCGCGCCCTGATGGTCGCCACCGAGCCGCGCGCGCTCCTCGGCACCGCGCTCGTGCGCAGCGGCCTGCTCCCGGTCGACCGCGTCGCGACCGCCCTCGCCGAGCAGTTTCGGGACCGCCTCGTCGAGCCGTTCTCCTGGGCGACCGGCTGGTACGAGTTCTTCGCTGGCGTGATGCCTCCCCGTCCCCCCATCCCCCTCGGCGCGACCCCGCCCGAGCTCCTGATGTACGGGATCCGCACCCACTACGACCTCGGCTGCCTGCGCCGCATCTTCGACGCCTACCTCGACAAGCCCCTGGTCGTGCCAGCGGACCTCGCCGCCCGGGTCACCCCGCTCGGGCTGCTGGAGAGCGAGCAGGCCGCCGCGCGCGCGCTCCGCGCCGACACCACCCTGAGCCAGCTCCTGGCCGGGCCGAGCGGGGCAGGGGAGGGGAGGCTCTCGCTCCTGCGCGTCGCCTTCGCCTGCTTCCAGACCGATCACCTCGCCTTCCGCTTGCCGCGACCCGGATGACCCTCGACTTCATCGCGCACCGGGGCGACAGCGCCCGCTTCCCGGAGAACACTCTGTGCGCCTTCAGCGGCGCCATCGACGCGGGCGCCGACGGCGTCGAGTGCGACGTCCGCCTCGACCGCGCCGGCCGCCCCCGCGTCTTCCACGACGACGACACGCTCCGCCTGACCGGGGTCCCCGGGGGCTTCGCCGATCACCCGCCGGAGCGCCTCGACGCCCTGCGCGTCAGCGCCGAGCCCATCCCGGACCTCGCCGCCGTCGCCGCGCTGCTGCGCGCCGCCGCCGCCGTCCGCCCGCTGACGTGGAACGTCGAGTTCAAGCCGACCTCCCACGCCGCGGCCGTCGTCGCCGCGTGCCTGCCCACCCTCGCGCCCCTCGCCGCCGCCGGGGTGACGGTCGTCGTCTCGAGCTTCGACCCGCGCGTAATTGCTGCGCTGCAGCATAGTGCCACGTCTTTCAAAATAGCGCTCCTCTACGACGACCTTCTTGCGCTGCGGGCGCTCCGCTGGCTGCCCCGCGCCGACGCGCTCGACCTCCACCCCCGCCACGACCTCGTGGACGCGCCGCATGTCGCGGAATATGGTCGCCCAGGCCGCGCTTTCCGCTGCTGGACCGTCGACGAGCCCGCTGAGGCCCTGCGGCTCGCTGCGCTAGGCGTGGCCGCGGTCGTGACGAACCGCCCCGGCCCGCTCCGCGCCGCCTGCGCCGCCCAACGACAAGCGAGCTCCGCGCCATGAGTTCATCCCTTCGCCCGCGCCACTTCGCCCTTGGCTTCGCCGCCCTGTGCGCGGTGGCGGTCACCCTGTGGCTGACCGTGTTCAAGCCTGGCCCCGAGCCGCCCCCCGACCCCGCCGTCGCGGCCGCCCGCTCGGCCCAGGAGGCCCTGGCCCGGGTCCCGGCCCAGCTCAAGGAGCGGCCCGACGTCGTGACCGGCGCGGTGCGCCTCGTCGCCGAGCGCCTCCCCGGGGACGCCAAGGCCATCGTCGAGGCGGTCCTCGCCGCGGTCGACGCGAAGCACCTGACCCCGCGGGACGTGCTGGCCGACGCGCCCGACGCCCCGCGCCCGGCGGGGGACCTGGCCCCGGCCCTCGACGGCAAGGACGTGGGCCCCGCGGGCGGCCTCGAGCTCGCGAGCCTCGCCGGCGCCATCATGCGCGCACGCGGGCTCGACGCCCCTGCTTACGGGGTCGTGCCGGGGACGAAGTGGTCGGCGACCGAGATCCTGGCGCGGCGCTACGTCGTCCGCTCGGGCGCGGGGGCGTGGCTGGCGCTCGACCGGCTGCCCCTCGATCCCGCGCAGGTGAAGCCGCTCGACGAGGTCGGGGTGGTGGCGAACGTCCTGGCGTGGCGCGCCCTCGGCGCGATGAAGGCCGGCGACAGCTCGCTCGCCTCCCAGGCGGCCAACAACGCGCGGCGGCTCGCCCCCGAGGACGCGGCGCTGCTCTTTCTGGTCGGCAAGACGCAGGTCAACGCGGGCCTCGCCGACATGGGCATGGCCTCGATGCAGCGGGCGGCCTCGATGTCCGCCGACGCGCTGACCTGGTTCGTGCTCGGGCGCATGGCGCGCCTGCAGGAGCAAGCGTTTCGCGCCGAGGAGTACCTCCAGAAGGCGACGGCCGCGGATCCGACCTTCATCCCGGCCCACATCCTGCGCGCCGAGCTGGCCATCGATCGGCTCGAGGTCACCCCGAAGGACGAGCAGCCGGCGGTGCTGGCGGCGGCGCGGGAGCAGGTCGAGGCGGCCAAGGCGGTCGACGGGGAGGCGCCGGGGATCCGCATCGTCGAGGCGAACCTCGAGGCCATCGCGGAGCACCCCGACAAGGCGGAGGCGCTGCTGCGGGAGGAGACCGAGCTGCACCCCCAGAGCGAGGAGGCGTGGCTGCTCCTGGCGCAGATCCTGGCCGTCTCCGAGCGGGATCGGCAGGCGATCGGGGTCCTCGAGGACGCTATCGCGCACGGCGTCGCCACCGCCGAGGTCCACAAGGGGCACGGGGCGCTGCTGGCGAGCACCGGGCAGTGGGACGACGCGCTCGCGGCCTTCGAGGCGGCCCTCGCGAAGGCGCCCGCCGACCCCGAGCTGCGGCCCCAGGTCGCCCAGCTCTACCGCGCCAACGACCGTGAGCCCGAGGCGAAGCGCCTGCTCGAGGACCAGATCAAGCGCTTCCCGAACGACGTGACCTCGCTGCTGCTGCTGGCCCAGATCGAGCTCGACGCCGGCGAATGGGACGTCGCCCAGCTGCGGATCGACAAGGCGCGCACGCTCGCCCCCGCGGTCCCCGACGTCGCGCTCCTCGACTACGTGGCGCAGCTCATCGCCGGCCGCGACGCGACGGCCGCCCGCGCCCGCACCATCGAGCTCGTCGGCACGCGCCGCGAGGTCGCGCAGACCCTGCTCGAACAGGGGCAGGTGGACGAGGCCGAGGCGCTGCTCAGCGAGGCGCTCACGAGCGAGGCGGACGACGCGGCGGTGCCGATCCTGCTCGCCGGCATCTACACCGGCACCGGCCGCGACCAGGAGGCAGAGGACCTGCGGGTCAAGACCCTCGGGCGCTTCTCCGAGCAGGACCACGCTCAGCTCAACCAGCTCTTCGACGCCGCCATCGCCCAGGCCAAGGCGCAGCGCGAGGCGCATCAGGCCCCCGACGCCCCGGAGGAGGCCCTCGGCGCCCCCGCGGCCCCCGCCGAGGAGCCGCCCGCCGTCCCCGACGCGGCGCCGGCGGGGGAGGGCGAGTGATCCTCGCGGGTCGCATCGCGGACGGGGCGGCGCACCTCGAGGTCGAGCTGCCCGCCGCCGCGGCCGACGCGCTCGCCCGCTACGCCGAGCTCATCGCCCGCTGGAACGCCCGCATCCGAGTCGTCGGCCCGGGGGACGTGCGGACGATCGTCGACGAGCACGTCGTGGACGCCCTCGGCTTCTCCCGGATCGTCCGCCGCGCCGCCGCCCCCGCGTGGTACGACATCGGCGCCGGCGCCGGGCTCCCGGGCCTCGTCCTCGCCTGCCTCTTCCCCGACGTGCGCTTCGTGCTCGTCGAGCCGGTCGGCAAGAAGAGCGCCTTCATGCACCACGCCGCGACCACCCTCGGCCTCACCAACGTCGAGGTGCTCACCACGCGAATCGAGCTGTTGCCCGCCGGCGGCCCGGCCGCGGCGCTCAGCCGCGCCACCTTCGCCCCCGACGAGTGGTTCGAGCGCGCGCGCGAGCTGGTCGGCCCCGGGGGCCAGGTCGTCGTCGCCCTCGGCCATGCCGACGCGCCGGCCCTGCGCGCGCGCGCCGAGGCCGTCGACAGCTACGCCCTGCCGTCGAACCACGCCCGCCGGACCAACCTCCTGCTCCGAGCGTGACCGGGCGTGATCGTCCTATGCTGGCGCTGACCCGTCCGCTCGGGTTAAGGACCGGGACCGTGCGTCGCTCCGCGCCAGCTCTCGCCATCATCACCGCCATCGCCCTGGCTGCGCCCGCCGGGGCGCGCGGTCCCGCGCCGTCGCCGCCGGCGGTCGCCGCCGCCGACGCGTGCTGCTACGACCTGACCCCGTTCGCGGACGCGGCCCCCGCGCTAACGGCCGCGTGGCAGGCCGACCAGGCGGCCAAGGGCGGGCCGCCCCCGGCGGCGACGCTCGCGACGCTCCTCGCCTGGCGGGCCGATCACCGAGGCGCGACCGACGTCGTCGCCGATCGCGCCGCCCGCTGGCTGACCGCGCGCCTCCAGCTCCGACTCGGCGAGGGGGACGCCGCCACGGCCACCCTCCGCGAGCTCGTCGCGCTCCCCTACGGCGCCTTCACCGACGCCGCACGCATCGCCCTCGCCGACCGCCTCGCCCGTTCCAAGGACCCGGTCGGCGCCGCTGAGCTCCGCCTCGCC
>PHBI01000106.1 GCA_002841945.1 Deltaproteobacteria bacterium HGW-Deltaproteobacteria-14 | reverse complement strand
CGCGGGAGCGCCTCCGCGGGGACGCGCGGGATGTCGTCGGGCTTGGGGATGGGGGCGCTGACGAGCTCGGCGAGGGCCGCGGCGAAGGCCAACGCGTCGGGGTAGCGCTGATCGGGGTCGATGGCGAGGGCCCGGGCGACCACCGCGCCGAGCGCCGCCGGCACGTGCGGGGCGCGGTCGCAGACCCCGGGGAAGTCGCCGCGCGCGATCGCCGCGACGGTCTCATTTGGGCCGAGGCCCTCGACCAGCGCGAACCCGGTGGCGAGGGAGTAGAGCGTGGCCCCGAGGCTGAAGATGTCGACCCTGGCGTCCGCCAGGCGGCCCAGCGCCTGTTCGGGGGCCATGTAGGCGGGGGTCCCCGCGACCCCGATGCGACCCATCTGCGCGTCGCGATCGAGCGGGTCGGCGACGTCCCCCGCCAGGCGTCGCGAGATCCCGAAGTCCGTCAGCTTCACGCGCCCGTCCTCGGTCACGAGGATGTTCTCGGGCTTGAGATCCTGGTGGATGATGCCGTGGGCGTGGGCGTACGCGAGCACCCCCGCGACGGCGACCCCGAGATGGATCACCAGCGGCGGCGGGAGCGGGCCCGATTGATCGAGCATCTCACCGAGATCTCGGCCCGGTACGTACTCCATCACCAAATAGAGGCGACTCGAATAGAGCCCCGAGTAGTCGAAGATCTGGACGATGCCGGGGTGGTTCAACCCCGCGAGATTTCTGGCTTCTCGTTGAAATAGCGCGGCCAGGCGCTCGCCGCGCTCGCCGAGGATTTCCTCGTCGACCACCTTGAGCGCGATCTCACGGTCGAGTAGGGTGTCCGAAGCGAGGTAGACGACGCCCATGCCCCCGCGGCCGAGGACACGCAGGAGCTGGTAGCGATCTATTTGCGCCGTCAAATGCGTCGGCGAAGACTGCTTCACGACATCGACCCTCGGCATTGCACCAAGCTGCTTGTACATGGCATCGAACGCAGGCGATATCGTCAAGGCGCACTGCTCGCACTGCAAGGTCGACGTCGACGCCCAGGTCGTCGCGGCCGTAGGTGACGAGATAGTGACCATCACCTGCCGCACCTGCGGTACCTCCCAACGCTTTCGCGTCGCAGACGAGGACGGCGGCGGCGCGGACCGCGGGGCCGGACGCCGGGTCGTCGACGTGGAGCCGCGCAAGAACAAGAAGCCACGCAACCGCGCGCGCCGCGTGGTCTCGACGACGGGCCGGGAGATCCCGGACGTGTCGGGTCCGCCGCGCCCCTTCGAGGGGACCAACTGGGCCGGGGGCTCGGCGGCCACGGAGCCGAACGCGCCCCCGAGCCGCACGCCGGCGGTGCCCACCTTCGACGACGCCTCGGACGAGGCGCGCTTCAAGCGCTGGGACGCCGCGACCGATCGCGTCGATCAGCGCTACGCCCGTCCCCACCGCGCCAACGAGTCCTACGAGGTCGGCGAGGCCATCCTCGACAAGGCGCACGGGATGGGGATCGTCGAGAAGGTCGACGGCGACGAGGGCACGCTGACGGTGCTGTTCAAGCAGGGCTACATCGAGCTGCCGAGCGTACCGCGGCACCTGAGGCCACAGCACGATCCGTTCGACGACGACGCGGACGAAGAGGACTGAGGTCGAGCCGCGCTGGTGCGGGTCCGCGGTAGACGTCGGGCCCGCCGTCTACGCTGTTCGTCGTTGCGTGACGCAGTCCTGAGTCACGAATTCGACCGGCCGGGCCGGCTATCCCTTGCCGGCCCCGGGGGGAGGATCTAGGCTCCCCCCGGCCTCAAACCGAACCCGGGAGTGAGAGATGGCCCATTCGCAGCGCGTTCGTGAAATCCTTGGCTGGTATGCTTCCGAGAACCCCGGCGTGAAGTCGAACCTCGCCCGGATGCTCAACACCGGCACCTTGGCGGGCACGGGGAAGCTCGTGATCCTTCCGGTCGATCAGGGCTGGGAGCACGGACCCCACCGCAGCTTCGCCAAGAACCCCGCGGGCTACGACCCCCGCTACCACTTCGAGCTCGCCATCGAGTCCGGCTGCAACGCCTATGCGGCGCCGCTCGGGGCCATCGAGGCCGGCGCGTCGGAGTTCGCGGGCGAGATCCCGGTCATCCTTAAGATGAACCACAACAACTCGCTGTTGTCGGACGCCAACCCCGATCAGGCCGTCACCGCCACGGTCGCCGACGCGCTGCGGCTCGGCTGCGCCGCCATCGGCTTCACGATCTACCCGGGGAGCACCCACTCCCAGGCGATGTACGAGGAGATCCGCGCGATCTCGGCCGAGGCGAAGGCCGCCGGCCTCCCCACCGTGCTGTGGTCCTACCCGCGCGGTGAGCAGCTCTCGAAGGACGGCGAGACGGCGATCGACGTGACGGCCTATGCGGCCCACATCGCCGCCCAGCTCGGCGCGCACATCATCAAGGTCAAGCCCCCGACGGCGTTCTTCGAGCAGCCCGCGGCCCGCAAGGCGTATGTGGACAACGGCCGGCCCGTCGAGACGCTGCGCGATCGCATCGCCGACGTCGTGCAGTCGGCCTTCGCCGGCCGCCGCATCGTCATCTTCTCGGGCGGCGCCGCCAAGGGCACCGACGCGGTGCTCGCGGAGGTCAAGGAGATCGCCGCCGGCGGCGGTTTCGGCTCGATCATGGGCCGCAACGCGTTCCAGCGCCCGAAGGCCGAGGCGATCGCCCTGCTGCACGCCGTCATGGACGTGTACAAGGCCGCCGCCAAGGGCTGAGCTCCCGACCGTCAGGGGCCTCGCGGCCGCCGGTCACCGCCGGCGGTCGCGAGGCCTCACGGTTCGATCATCCGCTCCGCCTCTCGCTGGATCCAGGCGTCTTCGATCGTCGCGGCGATGGTGCGCGCCTCCTCCCGCGCCCCGCGCCCGACGAGGAGCTCCACGAGGTGGACGCGCGCCTCGTCGTGAGTGGCCGCGAGCTCGCGAAGGAGCGCCTCCGAGGCCCGGCGCCGCCCGGTGATCCACAGCACCGAGGCCAGGTGTAGCCGCGCCACCCCGGCGACCGGGGTCCCGGCCAGTCGCCGCAGCCCGGCCTCCGCGCGCCCGTGCTGGCCGTCTTGGAGATCGGCCAGGGCTACGACGAGCCGCGCCTCTGGGGACTGGAGCGGCGCGGCCAGGGCGCGCGCGGCCGCCGCCTCGCCACCGCTGAGGAGGAGGCGCGCGCGCACGATGGCGTCACGGGGATCGGGCAGGCGCTCGGTCAGCGCGGCGGCGCGGCTCCGAGAGAGAACGAGGAGCGCCTCCCCGGGCACCCCATCCTCGCGGACGGCGACGACGGGCGCGAGCGACCGCGCGAGGCTCCACGCGCGCCCCAGATCGGCGCGGGCGATGCCGGCCCCCGGAGGGTGGCGGTCGGCGACGGCGAGGTCGACGACGAGCCGCTCGCCGGTGCGCGACCACAGGGCGGTCAGCGCGGCGGCGACCTCGGCGTCGTGGTCGACGGCGCCCGCGAGGGTGTTGAGCGCCCCCGAGCACAGGACCACGTCCGCCGCCGGCCCGTCGGCGAAGGCGTCGGCGGCGACGAAGCTCGCGTCGGGGTCGCCGGCGTTGGCCTCGGCCGCTCGCTCGACCATGTGCGCCAGGATGTCCTCGCCTCGGTAGCGCCCGGCGAAGCCCCGGCGGCGGAGCTCGGGCAGCAGCGCGGCTTCACCGCACCCCGCGTCGAGCGCGCTGGTCAGCGTCCCGAGCGGTCCGGCGGCGAGGGCCACCGCGGCCATCCGCAGGCGGTGGGCGTCGTCGTCCTCCCACCCCACCCGGCGCGCGGGGCTGTCGGCGTCGGCAAGCGGCCCATAGAAGGCCTGCGCGGCGCCGCGTCGGCGGCCGCTCGGCGGGGCGGGATCCGGGTCGGTGGCGGTCACAGCAGCGGCGACATGAGGCCGGCGAACGCGTGCAGCAGGCGCTGGCCGTAGCTGAGCTGGTGGGCCCAGTCCGGCGGGAGCTCCGCGGCGCCCTTGAGGTCGTCGAGGAACTGCCCGGCGAGCTCGTCGCTGAACGGCTCGTCGTAGACGAAGGCGTTCAGCTCGTAGTTGAGGTGGAAGGAGCGGATGTCCATGTTGGCGCTGCCGATGGTCCCGAGCCAGCGGTCGATGAGCATCGTCTTCGCGTGGAGGAACCCGCGGTCGTACTCGTAGATCCGGACCCCAGCGTCGAGGAGCTCGCCGTAATAGGCGCGCGAGGCCCACGTCACGAGGCGGCTGTCCGAGCGGCGGGGCACCAGCAGGCGCGTGTCGACCCCGCTGAGCGCGGCGGTGACGATGGCGGACTGGATGACGCGGTCGGGGACGAAGTAGGGGCTCGAGATCCACACCCGCTCGCGGGCCTGGGCGATGGCGAGCGCGTAGATGCGGTGGATGAGCGACCACGGCCGGTCCGGTCCGGAGGCGACGATCTGCACCACCGCGTCGCCGGGCAGCGAGGCGGTCGGGACCGGGAAGTACTTGGGGGCGTCGAGCAGCTCGTCGGTGGTGGCCAGCCAGTCCTCGACGAACGTCTGCTGCAGGCCGACGACCGAGGGGCCCTCGAGGCGGATGTGGGAGTCGCGCCACTCGCCGACCTCGGGGTCGAGGCCGAGGTACTCGCGTCCGACGTTGATGCCGCCGGTGAGCCCGACGCGCCCGTCCACGACGACGATCTTGCGGTGGTTGCGGAAGTTGATCCGGTCGCGGCGGCGCAACCGCAGAGCGATGCGCACCGGCGCGAAGTAGGCCGCGTCGCCGCCCGCCTCCACGAGCGGACGCCAGAACTCGGAGGGCAGGCGGATGCTGCCGATCGCGTCGCACAGGACGCGGACCTCGATCCCGGCGGCGGCGCGCCGGACGAGCAGGTCCCTGAGCCCGATCCCGGTCTCGTCCGGCTGGATGATGTAGAACTGGACGTGGACGTGGTCGGTCGCCGCCTCGATGGCGTCGATCATCGCCTCGTAGGTGTGGGCGGCGTTGTGGAGGATCGCGACCGCGTTCCCCTGGCTCGCGGGGGAGCGATCGACCCGGGTGCCGAGGCTGATCGTCGGCTCGACCCACGGGGCCAAGGGGAGGCCGGAGTCGGCATGTTGCACTGCGAGGGCGTGGCGCCGGAAGACATCCTCGGTGCGTCTCGCGATCTTCTCGGAGGCTCGGCTGCGCTTGATGGTGCGCCGCAACCCGAGCACCAGGTAGAGGGCGACCCCGAGCACCGGGATGAACAAGACGCCGAGGATCCAGGCGAGGGTCGCCGCGGGCTGGCGGCGCTCGAGGAGGACGAACCCGAAGATCACGGCGAGCTGGATGACGATGACGCCGATGAAGATCAGGGTGCCGGCGGACATGGCGCTCCGCCTACTCCACCGCGAAGGCGTCGCCGTCTACGTCATCGTGGACGACGAGGCGGTTGCGCCCCTGCTGCTTGGCCCGGAACAGGGCCATGTCCGCGCGCCGCAGGGCGTCGTCGACGGTGCCGGTCCCGCCGGTCAGCAAGCTCGCGACGCCGGCGCTGACGGTGACGACCGGCGCGGTGCTGGACTTGGGGTGGACGAGGCCGCACTCCTCGACGGCGAGCCGCATCCGGTCGACGATGATGGCGGCGAGCTCGACGTTCGGCGTCCCGAGGATGGCGAGGAACTCCTCGCCGCCGTAGCGGTAGACGGTGTCTCCGGAGCGGCACGCGCCCGCGAGGGCGCGGGCGACCTCGCGCAGGACCTCGTCGCCGGCGACGTGGCCGAGGGTGTCGTTGTAGAGCTTGAAGTGGTCGATGTCGAAGAGGGCGATCGAGAAGCCGTCGCCGAAGCGCTCGATGCGGGCCGCGACCGCGCGCAGGTCCTCCTGCATGCGGAGGCGGTTGGCGATGCCGGTCAGGGCGTCGACCCGGCCCGACTCGAAGAACTCGCGGTTGAGCCGCTCGAGCTCGCGCGCCTGCTCCTGCAGCTTGCGGTGGAGCGTCGTCACGCGCTGGGCGGCGATGAGGCGCAGGTGCAGCTCGTCGCGGTCGAGGGGCTTGGCGAGGTAGTCGTCGGCCCCGGCGCGCATCCCCTCGAGGCGGTACTCGCGCTCGGACAGGGCGGTCAGGATGATGAAGTAGGTGTAGGCGCGGTCATCCATGCGGCGGATGCGTTTGCAGAGCTCGACGCCGTCCATACCCGGCATCATCCAGTCGCTGATCACGGTGTCAGCGCCCTCGCGTTGGTAGAGGCGCCACGCCGACTCGCCGTCTTCCGCGGCGATGCACTCGTAGCCGAGCGCCTGGACGGCCTTGACCGTCATGAAGCGGGATACGTCGTCGTCCTCCGCCACCAGGATCTTCATCGCGCTCGCGGGTCTACGCTCCATCGCCTCCGCCTGTGACTCGTCCTGGCACGCTCGTATCAGAACCGGCTTCGCTGTGCTCTGGTGGGGTCCTGGTCTGACGGGTTCGGCCGCCTCGCGGCAGCCACCCGCCGCTCGCGCGGCGCGGACACCGCCCCAAGCCACGCTCGGCGGGACCGTGCGACGGTGCCCTAGCCTTGTACGACGCCGACGAGATCGGGTCTACCCCGGAGGTTACGGGAGGATCTCAAAGGAACTCGAGAGGACAACCCCAGCCCGAGGGCTTTTGCGCCGACGGCATGGGCGCGCTAGATTCCGGGAATCGAAACCGAACCGTCGGGTTGCGTGTTCGACCAGCGCAACCGCGCCTGTCCAGCAGCCTGCGGGGAAGAGCACGCGCGCGTCCTTCTCCTCGCGCTGCTAGAATAACTGATACGGCGGCTCCGCCGCCTCCACCCGCCGCTGCGCGGCGAAGTCGACTGCGGGGAGATGGCGCTCCACGGCCATTTCCCGCGGTCTCCCAGGAGAGCAGATGAAGACCAGCCTCGCCCGCGGCCTCGCCGTCGCAGTCACCCTGTCGATCGCGGCCCCCGCCGGGATCGCGCGCGCCGAGTGGCAGGATGAGTTCGACCAGGGCAAGCAGGCCCTCGTCGACAAGGACTACCGCAACGCCGAGAACCACCTGATCACGGCGCTCGGCGACGCGGACGCGTTCGGCGAGAGCGACCAGCGGCGGCTGCGCACCCTCAGCCTGCTCGCCAAGGTCTACAGCAAGACGCGGCAGTGGGCGGCGGCGGCGCCGCTGCTCGAGCAGGTCATCAAGGGCTACGAGAAGGAGGGCACCGAGAAGTCCCCGGACGCGGCGGACACGTTCATGGACCTCGGCATCGTCTTCCACCAGATGAAGGAGTACGACAAAGCCGAGCAGTCCTACCTCGCGAGCCTGGCGATCAAGCGCCGCCGCTACCGTGACAACACCGCGAGCATCGCGGCGGTGGTGACGAACCTCGCGGAGCTCTATCGCCGCCGCAAGAACTGGCCGAAGGCCGAGGAGCTGCTGGGGCAGGCCATCGCCGACAAGGAGCAGGAGCTCGGGCCGGATCACCCGAGCCTCGTCTCGAGCCTCACCGACCTCGCCTTGGTCTACCTCAACCTCAACCAGTTCGAGAAGGCGCGGCCGCCCCTCGAGCGAGCCATGGCCATCGCCGCCAAGGAGAGCGGGGGCAAGAGCGACGACATGGCCACGGTCCTCCACAACATGGGGATGCTGTGCGCGGGTGAGTCGAAGATGGAGGAGGCCATCGGCTACTACAACCGGGCGCTCGCGATGCGCGAGGAGCTGCTCGGCCCGAAGCACCCGATGGTCGCGACCACCCTCATCAACCTCGGCAACGCCTACACCACCAGCGGCAAGCCCGAGGAGGCGCTCCCGTTCTACGACCGCGCGGTGTCGATCCGCGAGTTCGAGTACGGCAAGAGCTCGAGCGAGGTCGGCGCGGCGCTCCGCAGCTCGGTCATCGCCCTCGACCGCCTCGGGCGCAAGGACGAGGCGGCCAAGGTGCGCGAGCGGATCAAGGCGATCGGCTCTGCCTTCGCTTCCGGGAACACGCACCTGACGACGCCTCCTTGGCCATCCGATCAACTTATTCCGGCACGGACCCTAAGGCGCCCCGAGGCGCGCGGTCGTTGCTCTGGGCATCGTGGCATACTAGGTTCCAGGGCCGGTGGCGGCACGCGCCTCCCTGTCACCGGAGCCGAAACATGCGCACGACCTCGCTCGCCCTGTTCGCTACCGCCGCCGTGCTCGCCTCCGTCGGATGGGGCGGATGTGGCGGCGATAGCGGCGCCGATCCGGACGCCGACGTCGGCGCGGACACGGTCGTGGCCACCGACACCGCCGTGACCGACGCCGCGGTGACCGACACCGCCGTGACCGACACCAGCGCCGACACCGCCGTGACCGACACCAGCGCCGACACCGCCGTGGCCGACACCAGCGCCGACACCGCCACCTCCCCCGGCTGCCCGGTCGCGCCCCATGCGCCGAGCGGCGCGAGCCTGAGCGGTACGGGGCGGTACCGGACGCTCGCTGGCCTCGACGTCTCCGGGCTGCCGCCGCGGGACATCACGATCCTGCTGCCGGCCGACTACGACACGGCGACGGCCCGCCGCTACCCCGTCGTATACATGCACGACGGCCAGAACCTCTTCTTCGCCGAGACGAGCTTCGCCGGTGAGTGGGGCGTCGACGAGACCATCGAGACGCTGGTCGGCGCCGGGGCGATGGAGCCGGTCATCGTCGTCGGGCTCCACAACACCAGCGAGCGCATCGCGGACTACACGCCGACCGCCGACGCCGGCTACGGCGGCGGCAACGGCGCGGCCTACGTCGCGTGGCTGGCCGACGTCGTGAAGCCGGCGGTCGACGCGCTGCTGCGGACCCGCTGCGAGCGGGACGCCACCGGCGTGATGGGCTCGAGCCTCGGGGGGCTCATCAGCCTCTACGCCGCGCTCGAGCGGCCCGAGGTGTTCGGCCGGATCGGCGTCGTCTCGCCGTCGCTGTGGTGGGACGACGAGGACATGGTCGGGCGCGTCGACGCCTACCAGGGCGCCCTGCCGGCGCGCCTGTGGCTCGACATGGGGACCGCCGAGGGCGGCGACGCGAACGGCGACCTCACCGAGAGCGTGGCGCTGCTCCGCGCGGTCCGGGACCGCGCGCTCGCCCGCGGGATGGTCCTCGGCGCCGACCTCGGCTACTACGAGGCCGTCGGCGCCGCCCACAACGAGAGCGCCTGGCGCCAGCGCCTGCCCGCGATCCTGCGCTACCTCTACGGCGCAACACCCCTCGAGGCCCCCACGACGCTGACGCTGGCGCTGTTCTCGAGCCAGCTCTCACTCGCCGGCCGCGCCCACACCAGCGCCATCGTGTCGACCCGGCACGGGAGCTACGGGCGGCTCACGGCGCCAAACGCGGCGGTCAGCTTCGCGGTCAGCGGTGACGCGGTCAGCGTCGACGCCGACGGCGGGGTCGCGGCGGTCGCGGCGGGCGAGGCGGCGATCACCGCGAGCTACTCCGGGCTCACCGCCACCGCGACCGCCACGGTGGCCGGCGGCGCTGACCTCGCCTGGGTCACCTTCGACGTGACCGTCCCCGCGGCGACGCCCGGCGACGCGACCGTCTACGTCGTGGGGAGCGTCCCAGCGCTCGGCGACTGGGCTCCCGGCGCCGTCCCGCTCGAGTTCTCCGAGGACACCGGGCGGTGGAAGGTCTCGCTCCAGCTCCCCGCCGGCGCGACCTTCGAGTACAAGTACACCCGTGGCAGCTGGGCCACGGTCGAGGCGAACGCCAGCGGCGGCGACGTCTCCAACCGGCAGGGCGGCCCGGCCCAGGCCGGGACCATCACCGACGCAGTTGCGAGATGGATTGATCAGTGACCCGTATCTTTATCGCAGTAGATCCGCCTGAAGACGTTCGCGACGAGCTTCTTGCGATGCAGCACGGAGTGCCCGGGGCGCGCTGGGTCGACGACGACCAGCTCCACCTCACCCTGCGCTTCGTCGGCGACGTCGACGGCGCGCAGCTTCGCGACCTGCTGTCGGCGCTGCGCCGGGTCAGCGCCGCGTCGTTCGAGCTGCGCCTGGGCTCGGCAGGGTTCTTCCCGCCGCGAGGGCCCCAGCGGGTGCTGTGGATCGGGGTCGACAAGAGCGCGCCCCTCGACGCGCTGCAGCGCTCGGTCAGCCGCGCCGTGACCCGCCTCGGGCACGCCCCCGACCGCAAGAAGTGGGCCCCTCACGTGACGCTCGCGCGCCTCGAGGGGGCGCCGCCGAACCGCGTCGCGCGCTTCGTCGCCGAGCGCGCCCTGTACCGCTCGCGCGCGTTCGACGTCGACGCGTTCCACGTCTACTCGAGCCAGCTCCACCCCAAGGGCGCGGTCTACACGCTCGAGGAGTCGTACCCGCTCGACGCCGCGGGAGACTTCGGCGACTGGGACGAGGACGAGATTTAGGGTCAGCTCCGATCTGGCGAACATAACTCGTTGATTAAACGGGGATGTTTGCCGCGGCGGGCGGCCCTGGCGGACCCGGCGTCTCGGCGGGTGGCAGAGGCTCCCTCCCAGGTGGGTCAGGGGACGACCCACAGGAGGTCGGCGTCGCGTATGGGGTAGGGCGCGTCCGACGCGACCGTCTCGCGCTCGGCGAGCTCAGCCGCCGGGACGGGCAGGACGATGGTGAAGGGCAGGCCGGTCAGCGCGTTGACGCGCTGCGGGACGCCGAGCCCGTGGAGGATGTGGCCCACGCCCGCGAAGACGACGACGACGCGCCCCGGGTGCGCCGGGTCCGTCAACAGCTCGGCGACGCGACGGCTCATGGTCTCGTCCCAGACCAGCTGGGCGAGGTAGTAGCGGTCGAGGACGGTGTCGGCCAGCGGGGCGCCGCCGTGTCCCGCCATGGCGGCGCGCATCATCGCGTCGAAGAACGCCCGGTGCGGCGGGTTTCCGGTGTCGAGGGGCGGCAGCTGGGCGCGCGTCTCGGGTGGAACCTCGGCGAGCGGCGCGCGCGCCACCGCCCGGGCGAGGTCGCGCTCGGCGTTGACCGGCGCGATCGGCACGCCGCGCTCCCGGGCCCAGCGGAAGATCGGCGCGTAGGCCGCGAACTCGTGGCCCCAGCGACGGGGCCAGTCGAGCGCGGTCATCAGGGTCGCGACCGGATCTCGCCCGGCCAGCCAGCTGTCGAGGGCCGGCTCGGCGGAAGGGGGCAGCCACTCCACGGCGATGACGACCTCGGCCCCGCTACCGGAGAGGCGCTCGAGCACGGCGCGCTGAACGGCGTGGTAGGCGGGGTCGGCGTGTTGCTCCGCGACATAGACGCAGCGCGCCGCGCGCAGCCGCGCCGCGATGGCCTCTGCGCGCAGCGTGGCTCGGCCGCTGGGGTCGCGCACGTCGGGGGCGTCGACGTCGATGGCGGGGTAGGTCACGGTGTGGCGGGTCCCGGCGCAGGCCGCGACGCCGACGGTGAGCAGCGTCGCGGCGAGGAGGAGGGGAAGCAGGCGCACGGAGGCTCCAGCGGGGGGAGGGGGCGCTGGCGCTGGCACGCTGGCGCTGGTCGGACGAGCCCTGTCACGGTAGGATCACGGCCGGCGCGAGACCAGACCGGAGGCGGAGATGCTCAGATTGACCGAGGTCCGGAGCCGCCACTCGGCCGCGGCGGGCTGCGATGCCCTCTACGAGGTGGCGCACGAGCGGATCGGGGTCGTCGGGTTCATCGCCCTCCACGAGCTCGCCAACGGGCCCGGGGTCGGCGGCATCCGGCGCCTCCCGTACCCCTCGGAGCGGGCGGCGGTCCAGGACGCCGTGCTCCTCGCCGAGCAGATGACCCTCAAGACGGCCCTGGCCGGCTTGCCCGCCGGCGGCGCCAAGGCCGTCGTCATCGACCGACCGGGCCTCGACCTCGCGGTCGCCTACGGCGCCATCGGGGACGCCATCGAAGCCCTCGATGGCCAGTACTTCTGCGGAGCCGATCTCGGGACCAGCGAGGCCGAGCTGGCCTACGTCCGGCAGCGCACCACGCACGTCAACCTGGCGGCCAACGAGCCGGCCGACTCGACCGCGGCCGGGGTCCTCTACGCCATCGACGCCGCACTGCGACATTGCGGCATCGCGGCGGCGGGGACGCGGGCCATGGTCCAGGGGGTCGGCTCGATCGGGAGCCGCATCGCCGCGGGGCTCGTCGCGCGCGGCGCGGTGGTGGCGATCAGCGACATCTTGCCGGATCGCATCGCGGCGCTCCACGCGCAGCTCCCAGGCGTCGCGGTGGTGCCCCCCGCCGAGGACCTGCTCACCGACGCCGTGCTCCTGTCGCCGTGCGCCGTGGGGCAGGTGGTGACGGCGGCGCGCGTCCCCCAGCTGCGCTGCAAGCTCATCGTCGGAGCCGCCAACAACCAGCTCGACGCGCCGTGCCTCGGCGAGCACCTCGCGGAGGCCGGGATCCTGTACGTCCCGGACTTCGCGGTGAACGCCGGCGCGGTCATCGAGGGGGTCATGACCCGGATGGCCGCGCCGGGTGAAGACGTCCGGCCACGCATCGACGCGGCCATCGCGGCGATCGGCGAGCGCACCGGCTCCATCCTGGCGGAGGCCAGCGAGAGCGGCTGGACCCCGCTCGAGGTCGCGCTGTCCCGGGTCGACCGCCCGCGGCCGGTCTGTTAGAGCGGAGCGGGGTTCAGCGTCCGAGCAGGCGCGCGGTGGCCTGCGCGAGCTGCTGGAGGTCGTAGGGTTTGGCCAGCAGCGCGACGTGCTCCTGGGCGAGCAGCTCGGCCGTCAGCGCCTCGTCCTGGTGCGCGGTGCAGAGCAGGATCGGCAGCCGCGGGGAGCGCGCGCGGAGGTGGCGGAAGGCGGTGGCTCCGTCCATCACCGGCATGATCATGTCGAGGACCACGAGGGTGATCGCGTCGGGGTCGGCGGTGAATCGCTCGACCGCTTCGAGCCCGTTGGGGGCCTCCCTGACGTGGTAGCCGAGCCGCTCGAGCAGGCGGGAGGTGCTGCGTCGGACGGTCGACTCGTCCTCGACGAGCAACACGACGCCGCGGTCCTCGGCCGGGCGCGCGCCGACGTCGTCGTCTCGCCCGGGCGCGCGCCTCAGAGGCGCGTCGGACGCAGGCAGCACCAGCGTGATCGTCGTGCCGCGAGCGAGCTGGCTGCGGATGTTCATCGCGCCGCCGTGACCGGTCACGGTCCCATGAGCCATCGCCAGCCCGAGCCCGGTCCCGCGTCCGGCCGGCTTGGTGGTGAAGAACGGCTCGGTGGCGCGCCGCAGCGTCTCGGGGGTCATGCCGACGCCGTCGTCGGTGATGTCCACGACGATGTAGCGGCCTGGCGACACCTCGGGCTGCCACGGGTCACCGTCCGGGAGCACGCGCGACGACGTCCCGAGCCGGATCGCGCCCGAGGTCCCCACCGCGTCGACCGCGTTCAGCGTGAGGTTGAGGATCGCCTGGGCGAGCTGACTCGGATCCCCCTCGACCACGCTCGGCTCGGCGTCGAGGGCCGTGATGACGGCGACGTCCTTGGCGATCGTGCGGCGGAGCATCGCGGCGACCTGGCGCACCAAGGCGTTGACGCAGGTGGGCTCGACGCGATAGCGGCCCTTGCGCGCGAAGCCGAGGAGGTTGCGGGTCAGCTCCGCGCCGCGCCGGCTCACGCTGAGGAGCTCGGCGACCATCTCCGCGGCCGGTGAGTCGAGGGGGACCTCGGCCTGGAGCAGACTCGCGAGCCCGGTGACCGCCGCGAGGACGTTGTTGACGTCATGGGCGACGCCGCCTGCGAGCTTGCCGATCGCCTCGAGCTTCTGGGACTGCAGGAGCTGCTGCTCGAGGGCGAGGCGATCGGCCTCGGCGCGGCGCGCGTCCGTCACGTCGTGGCCGACGCAGAGCAGCGCGTCGGGGTCCGCGGTCGCGCCGCTGAGGCGACGGTAGTACCACGCGATCTCGCGGGCGGCGCCCGCGCGCGTCACGACCGGGCTGATTCGCCCCTGCCGGCCCCGGCCCTCGAAGGCCTCGGCGAGCTCGTGTCGCTCGGCGCCGCGCGCGTCCTCGGGGAACATGTCGAGGCCGTCGCTGCCTCGGGCGTCGTCGGCGGGCCACCCGACCAGCTCGGCGCCGAAGCGGTTGAGGCGCACCACGGCGCCGTCGCGGTCGATGACCAGCACGATGGCGTGGGTGGCGTCGACGAGCAGCTCGGCGAAGTCCCGCTCCTGGCGCAGCGCCTCCCGCGCCCGCCGCGCCTCGGTCACGTCGTAGGTCAGCACCACGATGCCGACGACCCGGCCGTCGGCGTCGACGTCGGGGACGTAGTTCACGCGGGCCCACGCGGGACCGTCGGCGAGCTGGAAGGCGTTCTCGTAGTGCGTGGCCTGGCCGGCGCGGACCGACTCGATGAAGGGCAGCGCGAAGGCGTAGTTCGACTCCCCGATGATCTCCCGGATGTGGTGACCCTCGATGGCGTCGCGGGGGCGCCCGAAGCCCACCTCGAAGCGGTGGTTAACGAAGCGGTAGACGAGGTCGTCGGCGCTCACGTAGGCGAGGTAGCCAGGGAGGTTGTCGGCGATGAGGCGCAGCAGGTTCTCGCTCTGGCGCCGCCCCTCGTCGGCCATCTGGTGGGCCGTGCGGTCGTAGGCCACGACGGCGCGGCGGTCGCCGCCCCTCGGGGTGGGGCCGATCGTGAAGCCGACCAGCCGCAGCCAGCGGCTCGGTCGGTCGGTCGGCGCCAGGCGGCAGTCGGTGTCGAGGTCCCCGCCGGCGACCAGGAACGCCCGCCAGACCTCGGTCAGCCGCGCTCGATCCGCCGCGGCGACGGCGTCCAGCCAGTCGTCCGCCGCCGGAGGCGCTCCCAGGACGGCCGCGCAGGCCGGGTTGGCGTACTCGACGGTCGTGCCGCCGTGGTCGTCGACGGTCACGACCCAGATGGCGTCGCTGGAGTTCTCTGCGAGGAGTCGAAAGACCCGGTCGGCGTCGAAGGGCACCACCACCTCCAGTGCGATGGTGAACGCGTTGTCAGCGCAATGCCATACGTGCGGTGCCGGCGAACCCGCTCACCCGAAGTAGTCGGGCTCGCTGCCGGGCTTCCACTTGATGTTGCAGCCGAGGCTCGGCCACTGCTCGCCAGCGACGGGGTGGCCGGCGAGGACCGCGTCCACCGCGCGGGTGAGATCGTCGCCGGTGACGGGCTCGCCGTTGCCGGGGCGCGCGCGATCGAGCTGCCCCCGGTACGCGAGGCGGCCCGCCGCGTCGTAGAGGAAGAAGTCCGGCGTGCAGGCGGCGCGGTAGGCGCGCGCGACCTCCTGCGTCTCATCGTAGAGGTAAGGGAAGGTGAAGCCCTCCTCCTCCGCCACCGCCCGCATCCGCTCGGGGCGATCGTCGGGGTAGCGGACGACGTCGTTGGGCTGGATGGCGACGACCGCTACCCCCTCACGCTGGTAGCCGCGCACGAGGTCCACCAGCGCCGAGCGCACGTGGACCACGTAGGGGCAGTGGTTGCAGATGAACATCACGAGCAGCGCCGGCGCCTCGGCGAAGTCGGATCGGCGGACCAGGTTCCCGGCGAGATCGGGCAGGGCGAAGTCAGGGGCGGGGGTGCCGAGCGGCACCATGGTGGACGGCGTGCGGCTCATCGGGTCAACCTCGTTCTGGGACGCCGATCCACGGTCCGCGAAGCGGGCCCGTGGGGCGATGTCCACGCCGCGCTTCGCGGCCGGTGGGGGGCCGCGACGAGGCGGCCGGGTGGGTGTCCTCTGCGACCCGAACAGGACGCAGCGAAGCGACTCCTGCGAGCGTCCAGGGGTCTCGCGCGTTCGCCGAGCGACGCGCGCGAGCACGGTAGTCGATGGCGCGACCAGCGTCCACGGGCGGGCGCCAGGCTCAGCCGGCCACGGTGAAGCGCTCGGGCACGCGCGCGAGCGCCTCGAGATCGATGACGCTCCGGGTCGTCGCGCCCCCGCCGATCACCAAGGTCCCGTCGCTGCCGACAAGCTCGAGGTGTGCCCCTCGCAGGCCGTGGACGTAGAGGTGCCAGCGCGGCGCGCGCGCCTGGATCTGGCGGTGCCCCCAGGTGAAGCGCCCGAGGCGGTAGCCGTGGACGAACCGATCGCCGTCGCGGCGCAGCTCCTCGAACCCGAAGCGCTTGACGACGGTGACGCCCAACAGCGCGAGGCCGAGCAGCCCGAGGAGCGGCCCGAAGAGGAAGCCAAAGACCGGATCGTGCTCGACCCGCGCGAACATCCCGGCCCCGACGATGGTCAGGCTCACCCCGAAGAAGAAGAGCATCCCCTGCAGCGCACCCCGGCGGTGGACCCCGAAGGCGAGCCGCACCGAGGCGGCCGCCGCGGGAACAGCCTGGCCGGCGGACGCCGCGTCAGCTGCGACCAGGCCGCGCTGGTCCGCCTCGGGGCCGGCGGCGCGCTCCCCGTCGAGGTCCTCGATCCCCACCCCATCGGCGAGGCGGCGCGCGACGAGCGTCGCGACCCCGCGGTCCTCCGTTCGTGCCAGGACGACGCTCGAGCGCCCGGCGAGCTCCATCACCGCGAGCCAGCGCTCGATCGTCTCGCCCGTCGTGGCCTCGGCCACGACGCGGATCCCGATGATCTCGTTGACGGGCACCCACCAGGTGTCCCGCTCGCTCGTGACCCCGATCCCGACCCGCGCGCCCTCGGTGTCCACCACGAGCCCCCCGCGCGCCGCGAGCAGCCGCAGCGCGATGGTCAGCATCGCGACCGCGAACAGCGCCCCGACGCCGAAGGTCGCGACCTGACCGAGCCACGGCAGGCCGGCGTCGAAGACGATCCCGGTCGCCAGGGCCACGACCCCCGCGCTGGTGATGAAGGCGCCGCCCGCGGCCACCATGCTGCGTGTCCGGGGGATGATCTCGCGCGGCTCCATCAGTACCTCGGCTCCGTCTCGAGGGCGGCCACCGCGCGCTCCGCGCGGGACCGGACCGGGTGCTCCGGCGCTAGCCAGGCGACCGCGGCGCGGATGAGGGTCAGCACGGGCGGCAGCTCGCTCAGCGCCACCGCCCCGGCGGTGAGGGCGGTGAGCCGCGCGGCGATCGCGCCGTCGAGGCGCTCGGCGGCGGGGCCGACGGTCATCGGCCGTCGGACGGCGTCGAACGGCGGCGCCACCGGCATCAGGGGCAGCGGCCGAAACGGCGCCGGGCCGGCCAGCAACACGTAGAACGTCGTGTCGTCCTCCGCCGCCACGCCGTCGATCAGCCCGTCGGCGTCCGCCGCGACGGCGATCGCGTCCTCGGGTGGACCCGCCGCCCAGCTCGCCACCAGGTCCGCGTCCATGAACGTTGATCGCCGCACCAGCAGCCGGGGCCCGGCCCCGGCGCCGGGCAGAGCGAGCCGCGCCAGGTACCAGCGCTGCCGGGTGCCAAAGCAGCTCGGCCGCGGGCGCGCCGGTACGACGGGCGCCGCGGCGCCATCGGTGGCGCGCTCGGCGACGCGGCGGGCGAGGGCGGTCAGGTCGGGGGCGGCCTCGTCGGCGACGAAGACGAACGGGGTGTCGCGGCTCGGAGCGGCGCGGTGGGCCACCGGCCCCGGCAGCTTCGGGGCGTCACGATGCTGCGTTGCGACATCGTCATTCGGATCGGTACAATCAAGAACATCACGATCGGAATGTTGCGGCGCAGCGACGAGCAGCGGGGCGGGCAGGAGGGCACCGTCCGCGCCGCGCGCCACGAGGGTCAACGCGACCGGGCGGCCCGCCGGGATGAAGATGACGGCGCGCCCCTCGGCCGCGACGACGGGGATGCGTATGAGGTCGTTGTCGACCGCGCCGCTCCAGAACGCCTCGGCGCCGAAGCTCTCCGGCTCGCGCAGGGCGGCGACGACGAACGCCCGCCGAGCGGGGAACGGCTCCCAGGACAGGGCCAGCTCGCCGTGGGCGGCGACGGTGCGCAGAAACGGCGGCAGCGTTGGGGCGGGGACGGTCACGTGCCGTGGTAGATGACCCAAACCCCAACGAGCTGCAAGAGGTTCCACAGCCCGTGGACGATCACCGGCACGAGCAGCGACCCGCTCCACTCGTAGAGGAGGGCGAGCATGGCGCCGAGCGCGCTCAGCGGCAGGAGGCGCTCCGGGTCGAGGTGAACCGCGCCGAAGACGAGGCCGCTGAACACCACGGCCGTCGCCACCCCGACCGATCCGCGGAGGTTCCGAAACAGGAATCCCCGAAAGAGGATCTCCTCGACGAGCGGTGCGAAGACGGCGGCCCCGAGGACCAACAGCGCGAAGGTCGTGACCGAGCCGTCGCCGAGCAGGATGTCGATGGACGACTGGGTGCTGCTCGGGGGGCCGAAGAGGAACAGCGTCAGGAACTGCGCGGCGATCGTCACGAAGGCGCACATCGCGATGCCGGGGATGATCCAGGCGGCGAGGGCCGCCCCGCGCCCGGGGAGCATCCCCACGCCGAGGCCGAGGGCCGGGCTGAGGGGGCGGTGGTCGTCCGAGGCCCGGCCGTAGTGCTGGATCAGCGCGAGCCAGATCGCGCCCTGGGTCAGGATCTGCATCGCCACGAGCCCCGCGCTGAGCGGCGTCGGGCCGGTCGCGCCGAGGCTCCCCGCGACGAGCCCGAAGATGAGGCTCGTCAGCAGGAACGCCACGAAGGCCATGACGACGACCCGCTGCGTGCGCGCGAGGAGGAACGGTGATGGCGCCGAACCGAGGCCGTAGCCGCGGCGGGCGAGGCGGGGCCTCAGGAACGGGACGAGAAAGAGCATGATGAACCCGAGCGCGACGAGGCCGAGCTCGGCGAAGACGCTCACCATCTTCACGTCCACCCCGCGGGTGGCGGTCGCGATGGCCGCGCGGTCGGTCGCCGCGGCCCGGTCGGTGTCGCCGATGATCGCGTAGTGGCGTGAGCGCACGCGGTCGAGCAGCCACGATGACGCCCCCGCCTCGGTCAGGGTCGCGACGACGCGGTCGATGGTGTCGATCGGCGCGCCGCGGGCGAGGCGCTCGAGATCGGCCACGGTCAGCTGGAGGGCCTCCGGCATCGCGTCACCCGCGGACATCGCGGCGATCTCGTCCCGGGCGACGTCCTGTACCCCCCAGGCGGCCGCCATGGCGACCACCACGAGGCGCAGGTCGCGGCTCGGGGGCAGCGCTATCGCGCGCTCGTGGGCGGCCTCGACGATCGCCTTGGGGGTGTCCTCGCTCGTGCCCTCGAGCCCGATGAGATCGCGCACCACCGTCGGGTAGCTCTCGCCGGCATCGTGGATGCGCCCGAAGTCCTCGATCGTCCGCACATCGACCGGCCCGGCCTGCTGCGGCGTGGCGGCGAAGGTCCACATCCACAGGCCGGCCATCGCCACCGCGATCCCGGTCAGCACCCAGTCGTGAACACGCTCGTTGTCGATGCTCACGACGGACCACCAGCCGGGAGAGGAGGGTTCAGCGCTTGGACAGGTGGTCCAGGATGCTCTTGCAGGTGTCCTTCGTCAGGTTGTCCCGACGCTTGGGCTCCTGCATGAGCTTACAGGCCTTGGCGTACTCGCGCTTCAGCTTCGGGCTCGCGGCCTGACACACCTTCACCTCGAGCTCACCGCAGGGATCGGCGCACCCGGCGAGGGGGATGGCGAGGAACAACACGAGGATGGCGAGGCGGGCCAGCACGGACATGGGGGCTCCCAGAGTCGACTCAGCGGGCCCGACTATACAAAGCTCAGGCGGATTCCGCGAGCGGCGCCGGGGCGGGCGCCGCCCAGGCGCGACTCCCGCCGACGACGGTCGCCCACGCGCGCGCCTCGCGCTCGACCCAGGCGTCGTCCCGGCCGAGCAGCGTCGCCATGTGCGCTGCCACCGCGCGGGCGCAGCCGAGGCCCTGATCCTCGGCCTGGTAGAAGATGGGCAGGCGCCGCTGGAGGACGTCCTCGAGGCGCAGCGCGTGCTCGACGAGCACGTTCCACGAGACCTGGGCCAGCACCAGCGGCAGGTCGGGCGTGATCGGGGCCGCTTCGGCGGGGTGGGTCTTCATGCGCTCGCGGATCCAGGCGGCGCCGCTGCCATGGAGGCGGAACAGCGCGCGCTCGAGCGGATGCTCGGGGCCGCGGATCTTGTCCGCCGGGGCCCGCACGCCCGGATCGAGCGACACCTTGTGGGTGCGACAGCGCTTCGCCCGCACCCCGTGGTGTCGCTCGAGGTCGCGCACCACGTGCCGGAGCAGCTCCGCCGCCATCGCTCGGTAGGTCGTCAGCTTGCCGCCGGCGATGGTCGTGATGCCGCGCGGATCGGGGAAGATCTCGTGCTCGCGGCTGGTCTTGTAGGCGCTGTCCGCGTCGTCGCGGATGAGGGGCCGCAGGCCCGCCCAGGTGGCCTTGACGTCCGCGGTGGTGAGGCCGGCCTCCGGGAAGTAGTAGTTGGCCGTCTCGAGGATGTAGGCGACGTCGTCGGCGGTCGCGCGGATGTCGTCGAGATCGCCGTTATAGTCGGTGTCGGTCGTCCCGAAGTAGGTCGTGTCCTCGGACGGGATCGCGAACATGACGCGGCCGTCCCGGACGGCGCTGAGGGTGACCGCGGCGTCGATGGGCACGCGCTCGCGCGCCACGACGACGTGGACACCCTTGGTCGGCCGGATGAGGCGACCGTCGCCGGGGGCGCCCGGGGTGTGGTCGGACCAGTGGCCGGTCGCGTACACGATGTGGCGACACGCGACCTCCCAGCGCGTGCCGTCGAGCTCGTCGCCGAAGGCGGCGCCGGCGACCCGGCCCGCATCGTCGAAGCGCGGCCCGAGGTAGCGGGTGTAGCTCAGGGCGGCTGCGCCGTGGCGCTCGGCGTCGAGCACGTTCGCCAGGGTCAGGCGCGCGTCGTCGGTGCGGCAGTCGAAGTAGTGCAGCGCGCCCCGCAGGCCCTCGGAGCGGAGGCCGGGGGCCGCTTCGAGCGCCGCCTCGGGGCGCAGGCGCTTGTGGACGCGGTGGGATCGGAAGAGCGCCAGCAGGTCGTAGAGCCAGAGCCCGATGTTGAGCTTGAAGAGGCCGTGGCGCGCGCCGGCGTAGACCGGCATCAGGAAGGGGATCGGCCACACCAGGTGCGGGTTCAGGCGGCTCTGGCGGTAGCGCTCCCGGGTCGACTCCATCACCAGGCCGAACTGATAGTTCTCCAGGTAGCGGAGGCCCCCGTGGACGAGCTTGGACGAGCGGCTCGAGGTGCCCGCCCCCCAGTCCGACTTCTCCACGATGGCTACCGAGAGCCCGCGGAGCGCCGCGTCTCGGGCGATCCCGGCGCCGGTGATGCCGCCGCCGACGACCACCAGGTCGACGCCGGACGCCATGACTCGGGCCACGCTCGCGCGTCGGCGCTCGTTGGGGGAGGCAGCGGTGAGGTCGGTCGCGGTGATGACGTCGTCCACGGCGCGACGCTAGCCACCTTGACGCGGTGCGTCAACGTTCTCTTGCGCGCCCCCGCGGGGAGGCGCGCGAACGACTCGCTCAGCCTTGGCGCCGGTTCGGCATCAGCGCGAGGATCGCGCTCATCCCGAGGACGGTGAGACCGATGCCGAGGCCAAAGCCACCCGCGATTGCCAGGACTCCTACGACGGTATCCATCTGGGACTCACTCCGTTGAGGGCGTTTGCTGCGTCATGCTGCGGGAGGCTGTTACAAGCGCCGTGCCAACGGACGTATGCCGTGACATCGGCGCGGGCGCAAGCGCCAATGCCTCCGCAAGGGCTCGAGTGTGGCTTCCGGTCCACACATCCCGTGTCCCCCATGACACACTCGCCTTGGGGGCATGTCCCACCGTAGGCGGGGCTCCCGAGGCTCGCCAGAATTCCGGTCTGCTTTCTTCGATTCGCCCCGAGCGCGGCCGCTCGGACCCGCGCTCGGCGCATCACGCGGCCCCCCGCCAGACCGCTAGCGAGCCGGAATCACGGGCGATCGGCGCCGCGACCGCCCGCGCCTCGCCGCCGAGCCGCGGCTCTGCTGCGCTGCGTCAGTTCTGACACACGCCTCTGCGGCGGATCCGCGGGCGCGAGTATTGCGCTGCCGCAAACAAAAAAAGACGCCGCCCCTGGCCCATGGCCGGGGCGGCGCCCACAACGCAGCGCAGCGAGCGCGGCTGAAGTGTCCGCGGCCGTCGCTGGCCGCGGCGAGATCAGATCAGGCCGAGCACCAGGAACAGGACGAAGGCGGCGCCGCCGACCGCGCCCAGGGTGATCCACCCGCGCTTGGCCGCGGCCGGATCGAGCGCGGCCCGCTCGGCCTCGTACTGCTGCTTGAGGCGCGCCAGATCGGTCCGGGGTCGACCGCCGCTGCCCGCCTGCAGCTCCTCGGAGAGGGCCGCGAGCTGCTCGTCGAGCTGCACCCGCCGCCCATCGAAGGAGAGCGCGTAGCACACCGGGCCGAACAGCCCCGACGGATCGGGCGCCGGAGCCACCCCCCCGATCACCGCCGCGGTGGCGACCGCGGCGACCGGGGCGGCGACCGCCGCCACGGCCTTCGGCGCGGGGGCCGGCGCAGGGCGGGCAGGGCGCGGGCGGGCCATCTCGATCTCGCCGATGTCCATCGCCTGCGTCTTCTCGTCGTCGTCGTCGCCACCAGCTGCTCGCGGGGCGGCGCCGCCGTCGATGTCGCGGAGCATGGCGTCCATGTCCACGGCCATCGTCGACTCGTTCTCCTCCTCCTCGACCGGGGCAGCCCTGCGCGCCGGCGGGGCGCTCCGGGCCGGCGCGGAGCGCGGGGCGGGGCGGTCGTCGATCTCGGCGAGCATGTCGTCGACGTTCATCGCCATCGTCGACTCGTCGTCGTCGTCAGCTGGGGCCGGAGCCGCGGAGCGCCTCGGCGCCGGGCGGTCGTCGATCTTGGCGAGCATGTCGTCGACGTTCATCGCCATCGTCGACTCGTCGTCGTCGTCGGAGGCCGTGGCCCGAGCGGCCGCGGCGCGCTGGACGCTCGCGGAGTCCATCGCGAGGGTCTCGTTGCGGCGCGGCAGCGGCGCGCCACCGCGCACGGCGTTGGCGGTGCGCGGGGAGATCCCCGGGTGGCCCATGATGGTCCGCTTCGCCCCCTTGGCGTTCTCGTCGAGCAGCTCCTGGGGGATCTGCATCGCGACCGTCGACTCGCCGTCGTCGTCCGGCGGGGCCGCCGCCCGCGAGGAGCGCGCGCGCAGCTCGGCGGCGTCGACCGAGACCGTGGCGTCGTCCTCCGCGACGAACTCCGGCTCGTCGAAGTCGAAGTCGGAGATGTCCAAGGCCTGCGTCGCGTCGTCGTCACCCGCGGGCTCGGGCGCCGCCTGTCGGGGGGCAGGCCGCTGGGGTGCGGGACGCTGTCCGCCCGCCGGCCGTCTCGGCGTAGGACGCCGCCCACCCATGGGCCCATCACCGGATCCGCTGTTCGACATCGTCGCCCCTCACTGCTGGTGGCTTTGAGAGCGGACTGTACCAGCCGCCTCGGACTTCGCCAACCGTTGCCAAGCGGCGCCGAGTGTACTTCAATCCGCCGTGGCGGTCGCCCCTCGCGCGCCGCGCAGTCGCTGAACGGCGCACCTGCGTGGTCAGCCGAGCGCACGGCCCCGGGACCCGATGCCGTGGAACGAAGTACCGCATGACGAGCGAAGCCGAGCGCGTCCCCCTGCTATCCCCAGACACCGGGCCGCGGCTGGTCGGCGCGCGCTGGGAGGGGCCGGGGCTGAGGCGCGTGCACGTCGCCGTCGCCCCGGGCGTCGGGTTCGCCTACGTGCCCGGTCAGGTCGCGATGCTGGGCGTCGCCGGCCGCGAGCGCGGGATCTTCGCGATCGCGTCGGCGCCCCACGAGCCTGGCCCGCTGACGTTTCTGATCAAGGACGGCGGCAGCGCTGCCGCGACGGGGCTCCTCGACGCCGAGCCGGGCGCTCGACTGGTGCTCGAGGGGCCGCTCGGCGGGGGCTTCGACCTGACCGACGCCGCGGCGTCCGACGTGCTCCTGGTCGGCGTGGGGACGGGGATCGCCCCGCTGCGCAGCGTCCTCGCCGAGCTGCTGGTCACCCCTGGGCGCGCCGGCGACCTCGCGCTGGTGCACGGCGTGCGCCACACGTCGCAGCTGTGCTTCGCCGACGACCACGGCGGGTGGCGAGCCGCCGGCGTGCGCGTGCGCCTGGTCGCGAGCCGCCCGGCGGTCAGCGACTGCTGGCAGGGCCGGGTAGGGCGCGTGCAGCGCCACCTCGCGGACCTCGTCACGCCGGCGACCCTGGCGTTCATCGCTGGGATGGACGAGATGATGGCGGAGACGCGGGCCGCCCTCTTGGAGCTCGGCCTCGATCCGGGCCGGATCCGCACCAACCTCGGGTGATGGCGCCGGACCGCCCCGCGCTGTCCGCGTCGGTCAGTCCAGGTTGAGCCGGTCGCGCAGGTCCTTGCCGACGCGGAAGAATGGGAGGCGCTTCTCGGGCACGTCCACGGCGTCGCCGGTGCGCGGGTTGCGCCCGGTGTACGAGCCGTAGTGGCGCGTGGTGAAGCTCCCGAAGCCGCGGATCTCGATCCGTTCGTCCTCCTTCATGGCGCCCACGATGGCGTCGAAGATGGCGTTGACGGCGTCCTCGGCCTGACGGCGCGGCAGGTTTTGCCGCTTCGCGATCGAGTCGATGAGTTCGGAGCGGTTCATGTGTCTGGTGTTCAAAGCGGCTAGACCCATGCTTGCTTTGCTGCTTAGGAGGGAGGGGGTGCCCCCGACAGGATTTGAACCTGTGACTTACAGGGATTAGGAATCCCCAGCTCTATCCAGCTGAGCTACGGGGGCAGGAGCCACGCAATCCCGTGCCGAGCGCCGGCGGTGGGGTCTCTAACAGCCGCGGATCAGGCGGTCAAGGTACAACCTCGCGGGTGGGTCACCCAGCGCCGCGGCGCCCCCCCGCGCGTGCCCGCGGTTGACACCGGGGCCGCGCGATTCTATCTCGTCGGCCGGCAGAGCCGCGCCACGGCGCAGCGCCCGTGCGGCGTGCGCGGCTCGTCAGCGACACCCCCGACCGGGACGCGAAGATGGCCGCCGAGCGCTTCTACTACACGACCCCGCTGTACTACCTCAACGCGAAGCCGCACATCGGGCACGCGTACTGCACGGTGCTCGTCGACGCGATGACGCGCTTTCGCCGCCTCTTCGGCGATGAGGTGCACTTCCTGACCGGGACCGACGAGCACGGGCAGAAGGTCCAGAAGGCGGCCGACCAGCGCGGACTCACGCCGCAGCAGCACGTCGACGAGCTGCATGCGGCCTTCCGCGACCTGTGGCCGGACCTGCACGTCCACTACGACGACTTCATCCGCACCACCGAGCCGCGCCACGTGCGCGCCGTGCAGACGCTGCTCCAGCGCCTCCACGACCAGGGCGACATCTACGTCCAGGACTACGCGGGCTGGTACTCCACCGCCGCCGAGCGCTTCTGGGCCGAGGACGACCTCGTCGACGGCAAGTGCCCCGACACCGGCCTCGAGGTCCAGTACATCACCGAGCGCAACTACTTCTTCCGCATGTCGAAGTACGGCGCGGCCCTGCGGGCCCACATCGTCGCCAACCCGGGGTTCATCCGTCCCGCCAACCGCGCCAACGAGGTCCTCGGCTTCCTCGACAAGGGGCTGCAGGACCTCTGCATCTCGCGCCCCAAGGAGCGCCTGTCCTGGGGCATCCCGATCCCCTTCGACGAGGACTACGTCACCTACGTCTGGTTCGACGCGCTGACCAACTACATCGCGGCCCTCGGCTGGCCCGACGATCCCGAGTTCCCGAAGTGGTGGCCTCACGCCCACCACTTCATCGGCAAGGACATCCTGACGACCCACAGCGTCTACTGGACGACGATGCTCATGGCCGCCGGCGTCGCGCTGCCGCAGAGCATCACCGCGACCGGCTGGTGGCTCTCGGGGGATCGCAAGATGTCGAAGTCCCTCGGCAACGTCGTCGACCCGCTGGGTATGAAGGACGTGTATGGCCCCGAGGTGCTCCGCTACTTCCTGCTCCGCGACATGGTCGTCGGGCTCGACAGCAACTTCACCGAGGAGGCGCTGGTCCGGCGCAACAACAGCGACCTCGCCAACGACCTCGGGAACCTCGCCCGGCGCGCTGCGGGGCTGGTCGGGCGCTACTTCGGGGGTCGCGTCCCCGAAGGCGGTGCGCCCACCCCGGACGAGGAGGAGATCATCGCCGAGGCGCGGACGCTGCACGGGCGCGTGCAGGATCTCGTCGCCGAGCTGCAGCTGCACACGGCGATCGAGGAGACGATGCAGCTCGTTCGGCGGCTCAACAAGTACATGACCGACACCGCGCCCTTCAAGACGATCAAGACCCACCCGGCTGCGGCGGCGCGCTCGCTCTACACGGTCCTCGAGGGGCTCCGCCACGCGGCGTGCCTGCTCGGCCCGGTGATGCCGGAGAAGATGGCCGAGCTCACCGACGCTCTCGGCGCGGCGCCGACTACGAACATCCACGACCTGCGGTGGGGCGGGCTCGTCCCCGGGTCGGTGCTGAAGATGGAGGAGGCGCTCTTCCCGCGGCGGGATCTCCCGGTGACCGAGGCGCCGGCGCCGGCCCCGGCCAAGCCCCCGAAGGGCGCTGGCGACGGGGCGAAGGCCCAGGCCGCGCCTGCGTCATCGCCGGAAGGCGTCATCGCCTTCGACGACTTCATGAAGGTCGTGCTGCGGGTCGCGACGGTGCGCGAGGCCGAGCGCGTGAGCGGCTCGGACAAGCTCCTCCGGCTCCAGGTCGATCTCGGCGAGGAGCGGCGCCAGGTCGTCGCCGGCATCGGCAAGCAGTTCGCCCCCGAGGACCTCGTGGGGCGCCAGGTGGTGATGGTGGCCAACCTCGCGCCGCGCAAGATCTTCAAGCTCGAGTCCCAGGGTATGATCCTGGCGGTCGACACGCCGGACGGCGGCCTCGCGCTGCTGCAGCCCACCCGCGAGGTCCCGCCCGGCGCGCAGGCTCATTGAGACGGGCGCCCGTCCGCCGGCGGTGGGCGGGCGGCCGCGCGTCGCAGCGGCGCGCGCTCAGAGTTCGCGGTCTTTTCAGTCGAAGCTGGAAGCTGGACCAAGTTCCCATCGTATCGGTCGCGGCCCTGCGTCCTCCGCGGCCCGGCGGGGGCGCGACTGCGGCGCCCCAACCCCCACCAGCCGCGGACTTCGGTCCTCGACCTGCCGTCGCTTGGCTCAGCCCAGCGGGTAGAGCGTGTGGATCGGCACCCCCGCGGGCAGCTTCGCGCGCCCGTCGAGGAACGAGAGCTCCATCAGGAACGCGAAGCCCGCGAGCTGCGCGCCGATCTGCTCGACGAGGCGCGCCGTCGCCGCGGCGGTCCCGCCGGTCGCCAGCACGTCGTCGATGATGATGACGCGGTCGGCCACGGTGAGGGCGTCGGCGTGCATCTCCACCGTGTCGGTGCCGTACTCGAGCGCGTAGGTCTCGCTGAAGGCCGCGCGCGGGAGCTTGCCCGGCTTGCGGACGAGGGTCAGCCCGATCCCGAGGTGGTGGGCGAGGGCGGCGCCGAAGATGAAGCCGCGGGACTCGATGGCCACCAGCTGGGTGACCCCGGAGTCGCCCAAGGCCACTGCGAAGGCGTCGATGACCTTGCGAAACGCTGGTCCGTTGGCGAGGAGAGGCGTGATGTCCTTGAAGACGATGCCGGGCTTCGGGAAGTCCGGGACGTCGGCGATGAGCTGCTTCCAGTCGGTCGTCATGGTGGGGGCTCCAGCTGGGGAGATGCCGATCTCGCGGCGCCGCTCAGCCGTCCTGGTGGAACGGGGCGAGGGCAAAGAAGACGTCGCGGCGGGTCGCGTCGAGGCCGATCGGGGTCACGGAGACGTAGCCGAGGCGCACCACATCGCAGTCGGTGCCGGCGCGCTCCTCGAGCCGCGGGAAGGCGCCGCCGATCCAGTAGTAGGACCGCCCCCGCGGGTCCTCGCGATGGACGACCTCGTTGCCGTAGTAGCGGCGCCCGAGGTCGGTGACGCGCAGGCCGCGCAGGCCGGCGACGCCTGCCCAGTGCGCGTCGGGCCACTCGGCGGGGCGGGGCTCGGGGAAGTTCACGTTGAGCAGCGTGCCCGGCGGGACCCCGAGCTCGCGGATGAGCCCCAGCACCTCGATGATGGCGGGGCGGAGCGCCTCGAGGGAGGCGGTGTCGCGCGCCGACAGAGACAGCGCGACGGCCGGGATGCCGTGGACGAGGGCCTCGCGAGCGGCGCCCACGGTGCCCGAGTAGTACACGTCGAAGCCGACGTTCGGCCCGTGGTTGATGCCGGAGAGCACCAGATCCGGGCGCGCGTCGGCGAGCAGGTGGCCGAGCGCGATGAAGACCGAGTCGACCGGCGTGCCGCTGACCGCCCAGCGGTTCGGCTCGAGCTCCTCGACGCGCAGCGGCTCGTGCAGGCTAATCGCCTGGCTGATGGCGCTCCGCTCGACGTCCGGGGCGACGACGGCGACGTCCTCGAACACCTCGCGGGCGCACTCGGCGAGGACGCGGATTCCCTCGGCGAAGACGCCGTCGTCGTTGGTGATCAGCACGCGCATCGCGTCGCACACTGCCACCGCGTGCCGGGGTCTGCAAGGAGGTTGCCGGCGCGCGCCGGCCTGGCCCGGCGGCGGGGTCGACAGTCCGCAGCGTCGGGGTCGCGTGACCCGTGCTTCGGGGCGCACCTCGACCTTCGGCGCCCTCGCTGCCGGCGGGCTCACCGGCTACCGGGGGTGGCACGCGCGCTGCAAAATCGAGCTAGCCATGACGACAGCGCCTTTCCCCGTCGAGCTCCGCCCCTGGTTCCACCGCTACGCCCGCTGGTTGGCGCGCGACGCGCGCGGCGCCTTCATCGTGGGCGAGCTCGAGAGCGTCGCGGCGCTCCGCGCGTGGCGGTCCTACGACGCCGACGCTGGGTTCACCTTCCCGGACCTACGCGCGCTGCGCGGTGCTCGAGGCCGTGCGGCGCGCTGTAGGCTGCCATCGCCGCCGCACGCGCCACGTCGACGTCGGCGGCGTGGGCGAGGTGCCCGACGATCGGCGGCCCTCAGCCGACGTCGTGCTCGCGGCCCGCCGCGGCCGACCGCGCCCTGCTGCTCCGCCACGTCCTCGCCGACGAGCCCCTCGAGGCGCTGGCCGCCGACCTCGCACTGCCGAAGACGACCGTCTGGCGTCGCATCCAGCGCGCCAAGAGGCGCGCACGTCAGGCGATCTCGCGATGCAGCGATCCAGCCCCCACCGCGCTCACCCGCGGCCGTGCGACTTGAGCGCTGGCCGCAGCGGACTCCGGTGCGGCGCCCCACCTCCACCCCTCGCTTCCGGGTGGCGACCCAACGGGGCGCGTCCGGACGTCAGGGGCAGCTCCCGGTGCTCTTGTTCTTGTCTCCGGTGAGGCCGTTGGCGCCCTTGTTGCCGCTCGTGGTGCCGCCGATGCCGCCGAGGCCGCCGCTGCCGCCCGCGCCGGGGGGCGAGTAGCTCGTCCCCTGGCAGCTCGGCGAGCTCGTGCCGGCGATGTAAAGGCCATAGGCCACGCCACCCGCCCCGCCACCGCCGTTACCGCCGCCGCCGCCGTTACCGCCGTTGCCGCCCTTGCCACCCGAGGTCGCGTCGCCGGTGCCGCTGCCGCCGCCGCGTCCGGCCTTGCCGGTGCCACCGCCGCCGCCCGCGCCTCCGTTGCCGCCGTTGCCGCCGCTCTTGTGACCGAGCGCACAGTCGGTGATGCGCGGGCTCGCGTCGAACAGGAACAGCCCGAACGAGCCGCCCCCGGCCTTGCCCGCCGTGCCCTTCTGACCACCGCAGCCGCCACCGCCGCCGCCGCCGCCGCCGCCGCCGTAGTCGCGTCGGCAGCCGAAGTTGCTCTCCTTGGACTTACCGGAGCCGCCGCCGCCGCCGCCGGTGGCGTTCTGCCCGTCGCTCCCGTCGCTCCCGTCGCTGCCCAGCCAGAAGCCCGACCCGCTGACGGTGCCCCCCGCGAGCCCGCCTGCGCCGTGACCGCCGGACGTGCCGGGATCACCGTTCGACCCGGCGCTCTCGCCCGGGCCACCCGGCGTCCCTCCTGGCGAGGTGCTCCCCGATGACGAGCCGGTGTTGCAGCTCGGCGGCGTCCCGCCCGCGCCGCCACCGGCGTTGCGACCGCCCGAGCACGCGTTGGTGGCGCCTGCGCCTCCCTTGCCGCGATAGTCGTCGCAGCCGTCCCCGAGGCAGATGTAGTCCCACTGGCTGGCGTTGGTGCCCGGGTCGGCGTCGTTGCCGTTCGCGCCCGGGCCGCCGTTGGTCCCGCCGTTGCCGGCGCCGCCGTTGCCGCCGACGGCGTTCACGCGGATGAGCTCGAGCTTGTTCGTGCAGTCGCTCACCCAGACGCCGTAGCTCGAGCCGCTCGGGTTCGAGTTCGTGGCGCCGAGGGCGGTCAGCCCATCGATCACGGTCCTCGTGGTGTGGATCCCCTCGATGATCATCGACCGGACCGAGCTGAAGCCCGAGCTCGAGGTCACGACCGTCTGGTACTGGGCGATGT
>PHBI01000105.1 GCA_002841945.1 Deltaproteobacteria bacterium HGW-Deltaproteobacteria-14 | reverse complement strand
CGATGCACTGGTAGCCGGCGACGGGGAAGTTGATGCAGAGCTCGCCGTTGGAGCGGATGCTGCCGCCGGCGCCGAGGCACACGTCGCCCGCGAACGTCGTGGCGCAGGCGTCGCCGCCGAACTGCGCGTAGAAGCCGATCGAGCCGCCGTGCTTGGACACGCTGACGGTGGCGCCGCCCGACACGTAGATGGTCGTGAAGCCGAGGTCGAGGGAGTCGTACAGGCTCGCGCTCGCGGACCAGTCGAAGTCGCCGGTCGAGGACAGCGAGAAGCTGCTCGTGAACGACAGGCCGAGGAACGAGGCGCTGCCGCCGCCGGTCAGGCGAATCGTGCTGCCGGTCTTCGCGAGGGTCCCGCCGAGGTTCAGGTCGAGCCCGCCCACCGGGACCGACACGTTCGCCGTCGACGCGAGCGAGAAGTCCCCGTTCGTCTGGATCTTGCCGGCGATCGCCAGCCGCGCGCCGAGCACGTCGACCTCGGCCGACACCCGCAGCCCGACCGCGTTGAGCGTGACGTCCGCGTTGAACAGCTGGAACCCGCCAACGTTCAGCGTCCCGCTGCCGGTGAGTGACACCGACTGCGGCGTCAATGTGCCGCTCAAGGACGCCTTGGCGGTGAAGATCGACACCTGCCCCGACAGCGTCAGCGCCGTGTCCGGGGCCGAGGCGCTGAGCGTGACGCTGCCGAGGTCGTAGCCCAGGACCTTCAATGTGCCGGTGCCCGAGATGCTCCAGTTGTCGTATCGGCTCGCGGCGAAGTGGACCGCGATCGACTGCCCGGTCAGCACGTTGAGATAGCCGTCCGCCTCGAGCCCGGCGTCGGACAGGCGGAACTGGGTCTTCGCGAGGTTGAAGCCGAGGATGCTCAGGGTAGAGCGCCCGGTCAGCTCGAAGGTGCCGTCGAAGCCGATGACGCCGCTCATCGCGATGGAGCTGCCGAGCTGGCTCAGCGAGGTCGCGACGCCGAAGCCCTGGTCGCTGAGCGTCACCGAGACGCTCGCGGTCTGAAAGCCCGGGAAGCCGGCGGTGGCGGTCCCGCTCAGCGCGAAGTGCCCGTCGTTGCCGACGCTGCCCGAGAACGCGACCTGCCCGATGACCGGCACCCCCATCGTCGCCTCGAGGATGAAGCCGTTGTCGCCGCGGCGCAGGCTGAGGCTCCCGATCTGCACCCCGCCGATGGAGCACGTCACCGCGCCCGAGCCGCCGTCGCTGCAGCTCAGGTCGAGGCTCGCCAGGGTGTCGAGGAAGCCCGCGATGTCGAAGCCGTAGGCGCCGATGTCGAGGCTCACGCCGTCCTCGGAGTCGATGATGACGCGCGCGTCCTCGACGTAGACCGGCCCGAGCCGGGCGTCCGCCTCGACGGCGAGCCGGAAGTGGTCGCCGTCGACGATGCCCCACGAGCGCGTGGCGTGGCTGAGCGTCAGCTGGCTCAGGGTGTCGAGGAGCTTGGCGGCGTCTGGGCCCTGGGCGTCTCCCCCGGGGGCCGCGAACGGGGTGAGCGTCTCGCCGGTGAACCGGAAGACGCCGTTACTCAGCTGCCACGCGGCCTGGCCGATCTGCGCCTCGATGGGGCCGACCTCGAGGTAGACCTTGTTGGCGTTGCCGGCGATCTTCAGCGCGCGGAGCACGTCGTCGACCGTCTGGCCGTTGCCGAGGCCCGCGAGGTCCTCGGCGATGGCCGCGGTGTCGGCCGCGATGATCGACTCCGCGACCGACGCGAGCAGGTCCAGCTCGCCGGAGAGGTCGACGACGACCTCGCCCTCGACGTAGATGTTGGCGGGCAGCTCGGGGATCGGGATGAGCGCGACGTCGCCGCTGACCCAGATGTGTCCGGCCTGCACGGCGTCTCGGAACTCCGAGCCGTCGAAGAGCGGCACCGCACTCCGCCAGGTCAGCGTCCCCTGCAGCGACAGCCCGAACCCGGCGGACTTGACCAGGCCGCCGCTGGCCCACCCCAGGGAGTCGCCGCCGTAGGACATGAGGAAGGCCGGGTCGTTGGCGTCGATGGCGAGGTCGCGCTGCTCGCCCTCGTTCGACTCGATGACGATGGCGTCGTTGAGCTGGAGGCCCACCCCGTTGCCGGTGTCGACGTGGGCGTAGAAGTAGCCGCGCGCGTCGGCGAGCGGCATCCCCAGCAGCTCGTGGAGGTCCTTGCCGAAGCCGAAGCCGTACTGCAGGACGTCCTCGCCGAGGCCGCTCGCCGTCAGGACCAGCCCGGCCAGCTCGGCCACGCCGCTCAGGTCCGGCAGCCCTCCCGAGCCGCTGACCTGGAACTCGTCCCCGGTCGAGATCGTGAAGTGCTGCTGGGTGGGCACGACGACGCGCCCGCCCGGGGTCGGCAGCGACACCGGGCCCGTGCTCTCGAAGCCGGTGGCCGTCGGCGTCCACGCCCCCTCGATGGGCACGGTCGCGACCCCGGCGACGTCGCACCTGACGCCGGCCGCCTCGGTGTCACAGGCGCTCGGCGCGCCGTGGCCGTAGTCGCCGGGCAGCCCGCAGGCGTCGGCGAAGCCGTCCTGGTTGGCGTCGCCGCAGGTGGCCTCCCACAGGAACGTCCCGCCCTGGCCCTCGCAGAAGAGGCGGCTCCCCTCCGAGCACGTCCCCGCCGCCGCGTTGCAGCACGCGCCGCGCTTGACCGGGACGAAGTAGCCGCCAAAGAGCGTGCACTCGAGCTCGCTCTTGAACGTGTTCGGCGAGGGGTCGAAGGTGATGCAGACGCCGAGGTCGGCGGCCACGAAGGTCCACCCCTTGGCGTCGCAGACCAGGTCTGTGTTGACCTCGCAGCCGAGCGGGTCGGGCCCGCAGCAGCTGCCCTCGCGGGTCACCCGGGTGAGCTGCGTTGTGAGGGTGTAGGCGGGCTTCGGGGTCACGCCGGTCCCCGTGCCGATCGACGCCTCGAGCACCGCGCGCAGCAGGTGGAAGGCCACCTCGCCCGCCTGGTCGCCGGTGGCCGTCACCACGCCCTCGTCGTCGATCGCGAAGTCGAGCGACAGCGGCAGGGCCAGCGACGGCAGCGACAGCGTGCCGGTCACGGTGTCCGAGTCGGGCGCCACGTAGTTGCCCGAGGCGGTCGGCTTGAAGACGGTGTTGGCCCCCACATGGACCGCGCCGTCGTCGGTCGTGTAGCTGCAGCGGGCCTCGCCGAGGGCGCGCAGGTCGGGACTCCGGGCGCGGTCGGCGAAGGCGCTGACCGCGATGGTGCAGCGGTAGGTGCCGTCGTGGCCGACGTAGTAGCCGTTGGCGTTCGGGCCGATGTAGCGCATCGCGCCGGCGAGGACGATGGTCCCCCCGAGCTGCCCGCGCAGGACGCTCGGCGGGATGCAGCCCACCTCGGGCTGGGCGACGCAGCCGGTCGCCGCGTCGCAGTAGTCGGCGGTACACGGCGTCTGGTCGTCGCAGACGACGGGCGGCCCGCCGACGCAGTCGTAGCCGACGCAGCGGTCGTCGCTGGTGCAGGCGTCGCCGTCGTCGCAGGGCGCGGCGATCGGCGTGAACACGCAGCCGACCCCTGCGACGCAGCTGTCGACGGTGCAGGGGTTGGAGTCGTCGCAGCCGACGTCGTCGGGGGCGTGCTGGCAGCCGTCGAAGGCCGCGCAGCTGTCGAGGGTGCAGTCGATGCCGTCGTCGCAGGCGGCGCCGTCGGGGACGTAGACGCAGCCCCCGACCGCGGCGTCGCAGCTGTCGGCGGTGCAGCCCTGGCCGTCGTCGCAGGCGGCGTCCACGGGGGCGCTGACGCAGCCCTCGACGACGTCGCAGCGCTCGGTCGTGCAGGCGATGCCGTCGTCGCAGGACGCCGTGTCGGTGGCGTGGGTGCAGCCGATGGTCGGGTCACAGGCGTCGAGCGTGCACGCCACCGAGTCGTTGCAGTCGAGGACGTCCTCGTGCAGGCACCCGGCGGCGCCGCCGCAGACGTCGACCGAGCAGGCGTTGCCGTCGTCGCACTCGGCCTCGACCGTCGGGCCCTCGTCGATCGCGCCGTCGCAGTCGTCGTCGACGCCGTTGCAGACCTCGAGCGGCGCGCCCGGGCTGCCGGCCTCGAGCGGCGCGTTGGTGCAGGTGTAGCAGTGCCCGTCGGTCGGCCCCTCGCCGTCGACGCAGTCGAGGACCGGGGTGCAGACGTCGCTCGTACAGCGGTCGCCGTCGTCGCAGGGCGCGCCCCCGCCGCTGTCGGCGCACGGACCGGCGTCGACCGCCACGTCGAACTCCACCACGAAGCCGACGTTTCGCGGCGAGTACGTCCAGCGCTCCTGGTTGTCGTTCCAGGTGCCGCTCGGGCCGACGGAGAGCCAGTTCTCGCCGACGTTGCCGAACTCGTTGGGCTCGCTCGGGGTGTAGTGGGTGTAGACGTAGGGCTCGCCGGTGACCCAGCGCCAGCCGCCGTCGGGCTCGCTGTAGTCGCCCGCGGCCGTGTCCTGGTAGCCGCCGATCCAGAAGTGGTCCCACGCGATGTTCGCGTCGAGCCACGCCTGCTCCTCGGCGGACGTGATGGTCACGAGGTGCCCCGCCGCGCCCTGCAAGGACAGCGCGGACGCCGCGGCGTGCGCCTCCTCCCAGGTCACGAAGTAGTCTCGGGCGACCGCGTACCAGTGGCCGTTGTCCGGGTTCCGGACCGGGTTCAGCGCGGCGGCGCAGACGTCGCCCTCGTCGACGTCGCCGTCGCAGTCGTCGTCGTCGCCGTCGCAGACCTCGGGGGTGGGCACGCAGGCGCCGTCGAACTCGACGATGAAGCCGTCGTTCGCCGGGTAGAAGGACCACACCCGGCGGTTGTCGAACCAGCGGCCGTCGCCGCCGGCGGCGAGCCAGTTCTCGCCGACGCCGTCGAACTCGTTCGGCTGGCCGGGCGCGTAGTTCGTGTAAACGAAGGGCTCGCCGGTGACCCAGCGCCAGCCGCCGTCGGGCTCGACGAAGTCCGGGGCGCCGAGGGCCTGGTAGGCGCCGATCCAGTTGCGGCTCCAGCCGATGTTGGCGTCGAGCCAGGCCTGCTCCTCCGCCGAGGTGATGGTCACGAGGTAGCCCTGGGCGCCGTTGTAGGTCAGGTTGGCGGCGGCGGCGCGCGCCTCGTCCCAGGTCGCGATCTGGCCGGGGATGGCGGCGTACCAGTGGCCGTTGCCGGGGTTCGAGCGCGGCGTGAAGCCGCCGCAGCTGCCGGCGACGATCGGCTCGTGGTCGCACGACCCGGTCTGAAGCGTCGCGACGAGCGACCAGCTGGCGAGCCAGTCCCCGTCGTTCGGCCAGAGCCCGGGGTCGTGGAGCCGCAGCGTCCAGGGGCCGGCGACGTCCGTGCCGTCGAACGCGGAGAGGAGGCCGCCCTCGGGGCGGACGGTCCCCTCGACCGACCGCACGACCGTGCTCGTCAGCGGCTCGGGGGGCGCGGGGACCGCGTCGGCGGCCTCGTCGTCGAAGGTCGCGGCGACGTCGCCGAGCACCAGCGGCGGCGGGTTCGCGGGGTCGTAGGGCGCGGTCGCGACGGGGCGCAACAGCACCACCGTCACGCCGGCGTGGGACAGGCTCACCTCGACCTCGCGCGCCCGCTGGCCGGCGCCGTTGAGCGTGAGCTGGACGTCGAGGTCGGCGAGGGTCCCCCCGGTGGGGACCACGAGGGTGACGGTCGTGGCCGGGTGGGTGTCCACGCCTGTGGCGCCGGGGCCGACGAAGGTGGACACGGTCTCGGCTGGGTTGCAGATCTCGCGGGTGCACGGGTCGGCGTCGTCGCAGTCGGTCGCGGCGAGGCACGGCCCGCCCGTGGAGCAGTAGCCGAAGTCGGCGTCGCACGACGCCTGGAGCACCGGCACCAGCGCGGCGCAGTAGGGCACCGGGTCTGGGGAGCCCGCGCAGCTGTCGGTCGCGATCTGGGAGTTCATCTCGCAGAAGCTCGCGCAGCCCATGAAGCCCGTCCCGTCGTCATCGGAGCCGCCGCAGCGGGCGTTGCACTCGCCGCGTGCCTGGTCCGCCACGGCGCCGCACATGAACTCCTCGAACGGCTCCCCGAAGGCGGCCGCCAGCTCCGGCGGCGGGGCATCGTCGGTCGCGTATATCTCGCAGGCGAGGCGCACGGCCTCGCCGTGCGCGTCGCAGCCCGCGGCGCAGGCGGCGTTACCGAGGCTGCAGACGCCGCCCTCGTCGACGGTGCCGTCGCAGTCGTTGTCGATCCCGTCGCACCCCTCGGACCCCGTCGGGACGCACTGCGGCCGGCAGGCGCCGCCCATCAGGTTGGCGTCCACCGCCACCAGCGGGCCCGAGGTCTCGCAGAAGGACTCTGGAAACACCTCCATCGAGAACCGGGTGGCGCTCGCGAAGGGGAGCTCGACGCACGGGGACGGGTCGTCGGCGCTGAAGAAGCTCCCGAAGAACGAGCTGTCTCCGGTGGGGCTGCCGCCGTCGATCATGACGGCGAACGCGAAGGGCCCGCCGTCGCACGCCGTCGCCGGGTCGGGGACGTCGAAGCAGACGCGGAGCGTCTCGAAGCTCGCGCCGAGGTCCGGCTCGTAGAAGGAGCACGGCGGGGCGTCAAAGCCCTCGAACGAGCAGGTCGAGGCGGGGTCCTCGGTCAGGACGAGCTCGGTCGGGACGTTGTCGATGGTCCCGTCGCAGTCGTCGTCGAGGCCATCACAGGTCTCGTCGCCGGTGGGGATGCACGCCGTCAGCGACGCGCAGATCGGCCCCGCCGCGCAGCGGTCGCCCACGCCGGCCTCGAGCGCCTGGCAGAATTCGGGGTTGTCGTTTTCGGGGATGGGATCGCCGGGCATCGGCTCCGGGTGGGCCGCGGCGCAGGCGCTCGCGACGTCGTCGCCGATGGCGCCGCACGCCGCGTCGCAGGAGATCGGCCCGGGCGCCTCGCAGACGGTTCCGCGGCAGATGGCCGCCGCGTTCGAGAGGAGCTCGCCGCAGTCGTCGGGGACCGCGAAGTTCGGGACCCCGACGCCGCGCGCCGGGTCGCACAGCGGGTAGAGCTCGCCGGCGGCGAGCGCGCACGTGTCTGCGCACGACACCGGCAGGCGCGGGCAGTAGGCGAAGCGGTCGTTGCAGCCGTCCTCGGCGGACGACGACAGCGCAAAGCAGTCCGTGCCCGCGGCGGCGCATGCCCCGCCGACGAGGTCCGCCTGGTTGCTGCAGAGGTCGCCGCACGGCTGGACCGGCGCGGTGCAGGCGTCGAGGACGCAGCGCGCCTCGGCCTCGGCGCGGCGGTCGGCGCAGAAGCTCCCCGGCAGGCCGAGCCCGGGGGTGGCGTCGAGGATCGCCTGGCAGCGGACCTGCTCACCCGCCGCGAGGTCCGCGCAGGTCGCCGCACAGTCGCAGTCGAGGTCGTTGGCGAGGCAGGCGCCGGCGCCGTCGCAGCTGTCGGCGCCGGTGCAGGCGTCGTCGCGGCCGTCGCCACAGGGGGTCCCGCTCGCGGGGAAGCCGTTGTCCTGACAGGCGCCCGCGACGCAGAGGTCCTGGGCCACGCAGTCGGTCCCGGCGTCGCCGCACAGGGTGCCGTCCGCCTCGTCGTTGGCGAGGCAGGTGCCCGCGCCGTCGCAGGTGTCGGGGCGGGTGCAGGCGTCGTCGGTGGGGTCGCCGCAGGCGGTGCCGGCGACGAGCGGGGGGGCCAGGCAGCCCTGGGTCGGGTCGCACACCGGGGGCGCGGTGCAGTCGTTGCCGAGGTCGCAGCCGCACGCGAGGCAGACGGCCTGGCCGGCTTGGGGCTGGTAGCGCCCGGGGGCGCAGGCGACGCAGGCGCCGCGCCCGTCGCCGCGGGTGCCGGCCGGGCAGGGGACGCAGGCGCCGGCCTCGAGGGCGTCGCCGGCGCCGCAGCGGGTGACGGCGAGGGTGTGGGCGGCGTGGAAGGCCGGGTCCTCGGCGACGACGACGATGTCGAAGGCGTTGGCGCCGACGGCGAGCGGGACGGTGCGCGCGGCGAGCGGCTGGGCGGTGGGGCTGACCGTGGGTGCGAGGCGGAGCTGGGCCGTGGCGTGGGGCACCGGCCCGGCGGTGTGGGCGAGGCCGGCGCCGACCGGCTCGTGCAGCGCGACGGCGGCGCCGGTGAGGTCCTGGACGTCGAGGGCGAGGAGCGCGGTGTCGGCGGCCTGGCGGTGGACGGTCAGGGCGATGGCCGCCTGGGTGCCGTCCGCGGCGGTCACGACGTAGCTCGCTGCGGTGTCGCCGACCGCGAGGGTCAGGCCGCTCGGGCCCTGGACCGTGGCGGTGGGGGAGGACGGGAAGATCTGGACCGCGACGGTCGCGGTGGCGTTGGGGACGGCCGCGGCGAAGGTCCCCGGGGCCGTCTGCACGGCGCCCGTGACGCTGGTCCCGGCGGGCGGGCCGAGGAGCAGCAGGCTCGCGACCGAGGCGTCCGACGACCGGCACACCCCGTCGCCCAGCTCGCTGAAGCCCGCGTCGCAGGTGCACGTCAGCGTCCCGTCGCCGTTCGCGACGCAGCTCGCGTGGGGCGGCGCGTAGTCCTCGGGGGCGACGAAGGTCATGACGCTCTTGGTCGAGAACGTCGCGGTGTGAAACCACACCAGCCCGGCGTCGGCGTCGACGGAGTCGGGGGGGATCATGGTGGTCTCGCCGGTCAGGTCGTCGCGGCTGAGCACCATCAGGTCGTCGACGCCGTAGCCGGCGACGATGGCGCCGGGGTCGAAGGGCAGCGAGACGAGGACCGGGACGGCGAAGGTGGTCGGGCTCGGCAGAAACCGCACCGGGGTGCCGGCCGGCACGAAGTTGGGCGCGACGATCTCCGTGTCCGGCAGGCCGATGACGATGTCGGTGTCGGCGTCGAGGGCGCCCGGCGGGAAGGTCACCGAGCTGCCGTTGAGCGCGAGGGCTTCGGCCTCGACCGTGCCGCCGCCCGCGCCGACGGCCTGCTCGGTGCCCGAGCAGACGAAGCTGCCGAAGGTGTTGACGCAGCCGGGGCAGATGACGCCGCTCGCGCACTCGTCGACGTCGGCGCAGACCTCGGTGCCGTCATCGACCGTGCCGAGGGGGCAGGGGGCGCACTCGGTTCGGCCGGGGTCGGGCTGCACCGAGCCCTCGGGGCAGGCCTCGCAGGTCGCGCCGGCGCCGAGGAAGGAGCCCGGCTCGCAGGTCGGCACGCAGGTCCCGGTGCCGTCGTCGTGGGTGCCGTCCGCGCAGCTCGGGGTCGTGTCCGCGGCGGTCGTGTCGGTGGGCGCGGTCGTGTCGGTGGGCGCCGTCGTGTCGGCGGGCGTGGTCGTGTCGGCGATCGCGCCGGTGTCGCCTGCGTCCTCGCCCGCGGTGTCGTCGATGATCGCGGTGTCGTCGACGACGGTGGTGTCGGCAATCGCCGTGTCATCGACCGTCGCCGTGTCATCGACCGTCGCCGTGTCATCGACCGTCGCCGTGTCTTCGGGTCCCACGCCATCGTCGACGCTGTCGGCGCTCGCGTCGTGGGTGTCGTCGGCCGGCCTCGTGCCGTCGCCGCAGGCGGAGAGGCCGAGCCCCACGCACGCGGTCAGGACGAGCAGACGGAGGAGCGTGCGCTGACAGGGCCGCACGGCGAGTCGGAACGATGGCATGGAGGCCCCGGAGATCGGCGCGCCTGGCTGGGCGGCGTGCGCGTCAGTGATGTGGGTTCAGCGCGGCATCATGCAGGCCTCGCCGGCCCATCGCAACTCTCAGCGGGCTACAGCGCGATGTCCCCGGAGCGGAGGGGCGGGCGAGGGCGTGTGGGCGCGCGGCGCGGTCGAGACGACCAAGCACCCGCGAGGCGCGGCCGAGACGAACGCGCGCTGCGGGGAGCCGCGCTACCGGCTCAGGTCCGGGGGACCTTGTGGAGGTGGCGGACGTCCTTGCCGGCGGCCATGAAGATGGCCTGCTCGGCGAGGTTGGTCGCGTGGTCGCCGATGCGCTCGAGGAACTTGGCGACCGACTGCACGTGGATGCCGCGGTCGAGCAGCGTCGGGTCGTCGCGCATCAGCTGCATCAGCGCGCGGAAGACCGTGTGGTAGTGCTCGTCGACCTCGTCGTCGCGGGGCAGCACCGTCCGCGCCAGCTCCGAGTCGTGGTCCACGAAGGCGCGCACCGCGTCGCCGAGCATCTCGCGGACGATGACGACCATCTTCGGGATCGTCTCGTACTCGAACGCCGGCTGCGCGTTGAGCTGCAGCGCCCGCTCGCAGATGTTGACCGCCAGGTCGCCGATGCGCTCGAGGTCGGTCACCATCTTCAGCGCGATGGTGATCGAGCGCAGGTCCGACGCCATCGGCTGCCAGCGCGCCAGCACCAAGAGGCACAGCTCGTCGCACTCGAGCTCGCAGCGGTCGACCTCGCGATCGATGGCGATGGTCGCCTCGGCCAGCGCCGTGTCCCGCGTGACCACGGCCCGGACCGAGGCCTCGACCATCCCGTCGACGCGCTCCGCCATCGCCACGAGGCGCTGCCGCAGCTCGTCCAGCTTCGCCTCGTACTCTCTGTCGGTGTGGGTTCGCGTCATGATGGTGTCAGCCGAACTTCCCGGTGATGTAGTCCTCGGTGCGCTGGTCGCTCGGGGACGTGAAGATGGTGTTGGTCGCCGCCATCTCGACGAGCTCGCCGGACAGGAAGAACGCCGTCCGGTCGCTCACCCGCGCCGCCTGCTGCATGTTGTGCGTCACGATGGCGATCGTATAGCGCTTCTTGAGTTCGTGCAGCAGATCCTCGATCCGCGCCGTCGCGATGGGGTCGAGCGCCGAGCACGGCTCGTCCATCAGCAGCACGTCCGGCTCCACCGCGATCGATCGTGCAATGCACAGGCGCTGCTGCTGGCCGCCCGAGAGGTCCATCCCGGGCTTCTTCAGCGCGTCTTTGACCTCCTCCCACAGCGCCGCCCCCCGCAGGGCGGTCTCGACGATGCCCTCGGCCTCGCTCTTGGCGAGCTTGCGGCGCGACAGGCGCATCCCCGCGAGCACGTTGTCGCGGATGCTCATGGTCGGGAAGGGGTTCGGCTTCTGGAAGACCATCCCCACCTTGCGACGCAGCAAGACCGGGTCGATGTCGGCGCCGTAGACGTCCTGCCCGTCGAGCTCAACGCGGCCGGCGATGCGCGCGCTCGGCACCATCTCGTGCATCCGGTTGAGGCAGCGGATGTAGGTCGACTTGCCGCAGCCCGAGGGGCCGATGATCGCGGTCACCTGGTGCTCGGCGATCGCCATATCGATGCCCTTGAGCACGCGGTTGGTCCCGAACCACGCCTCGAGCTGGTGGGTCACGAACTTCGGGCGCGGCTCGGCGGCGCGCGCGGCGCCGGGGGCGAGGGTCGCCAGCGTCATCGGCGGGTCCTCCTCTGGAGGCGGTTTCTGAGCAGCACGGCGACGCTGTTGAGCACGAGCATGGTCACGAGCAGCACCATGATGCCGGCGGCGGCGTTCACGAGGAAGGCCTCCTGCGGGCGCGAGACCCAGTTGTAGATCTGAATCGGCAGCGCCGTGAACGGATCGCCCGGGCCGGCGGGCAAGAACGTCACGTAGGTCAGGGCGCCCACGACGATGAGGGGGGCAGTCTCGCCGATGGCGCGGGAGATGGACAGGATGGCGCCGGTCATGATCCCCGGCAGCGACATCGGCAGGATGACCTGCCGGATGACCTGCCAGCGGGTCGCGCCGAGCGCCGCCGCCGCCTCGCGGAGGTGGCCGGGGACCGTGCGCAGGGCCTCGCGGGTGGCGATGATGACGATCGGCATGACGAGCAGCGACAGCGTCAGGGCGCCGGCGAGGACGCTGCGGCCGAGGCCGAGGAAGCGCACGAAGAGCCCGAGCCCGAGCAGCCCGTAGATGATCGACGGGACGCCGGCGAGGTTGGCGATGTTGACCTCGATGAAGCCCGCGAGCCGGCTCTTGCCGCCGTACTCCTCGAGCCACAGCGCGGCGCCGACGCCGAGCGGCAGGGCGATCACCGCCGTCAGGCCGATGAGCCAGAGGCTGCCGATGAGCGCCGGCAGGATCCCGGCGGCGCTCGCCCGGCGCGACGGGTAGCTCGTGATGAAGTCCCAGTCGAGGCGCCCGATGGCGTCGCCGAGGGTGTTCACGACGAGGCCGCCGAGGATGAGCAGCGGGACGGCGATGGCCACGACGCTCAGCGCGATGAAGGCGCGCTCGCCGAGGTTATTGCCCCGTCGTCGGATGTCGTGGGCGCGCCCCGAGGGCTGGAGATCGACGCTCATCAGCCACCCCCGTAGCGGAAGCGCTTCACGAAGCGGCGGCTCAGGACGTTCATGATCAGCGTCAGCGCGAACAGCGTCACCCCGACCGCGAAGATGGTGCGGTACTCGATGGTGCCGGTCGGGGTGTCGCCCATCGAGACCTGCACGATGTACGAGGTCATCGTCCCGACCGGGACCGTCGGGTCGAGGGTCAGGCGCGGCTGCTGGCCGGCGGCGATGGCGACGATCATCGTCTCGCCGATGGCGCGCGAGACCGCGAGGATGATGGAGGCGACGATGCCGCTCATGGCCGCCGGGAGCACGACGGTGAAGATGGTGGTGAGGCGGGCGCCGCCGAGGCCCCACGAGGCCTCGCGGAGCGACATCGGGACGGCGTGCAGGGCGTCCTCGCTGAGCGACGAGACCATCGGGATGATCATGACGCCCATGACCAGGCCGGCGCTCAGCGCGTTGAAGCCGGCGAGCCCCGGGAAGATCCCCTGCAGCATCGGGGTGACGACGACCAGCGCGAAGTAGCCGTAGACGATGGTCGGGACGCCCGCGAGGACCTCGAGGGCGGGCTTGAGGATGCGGCGGGCGCGGCCGGGGGCGAACTCGGACAGGTAGATGGCGGCGAGCAGGCCGAAGGGGACGGCGACCGCGGTCGCGATGGCGGTCGTCAGGAAGGTCCCGGCGATGAGCGGCCAGATGCCGAAGTGCTTCTCGGCGAAGAGCGGCGTCCACTCGGTGTCGCCGAAGAAGTCGGCCAGCGACACCTCGCGAAAGAAGCCCACCGCCTCGGTCAGCAGCACGGCCAGGATCCCGAGGGTCGTCAGGATCGAGACCAGGCCGCACGCCTTGAGCACCCACTCGATGACGTGCTCGCCGAACGGCGTGGCCGATCGCCCGCCGCGGCGCGGGCGCGCGCTGCCGCCGGCGTCGGGACGCCCGAGGGGCTCGGGGAGGGTGATGTCGCCGGCCACGCGGACCCCGCTACTCGCGCCCGAGGAGGTCCTCGACGGTGACGCCGACGGTCGCGCCGGCGCCCTCGAAGACCGAGCCGGTCTTGCGCTCGGCGAAGTGCTTGGCGACGAGCGCCTCGGCCGTGGCCGGGAGCGGGATGTAGCCGACCTCGCCGGCGAGCTTGCCGCCGTTCTTCACCCAGAAGTCGATGAAGGCGGCGACCTCGGGGCGCTCGGCCGCACGCTCGCTGACGTAGATGAAGATCGGGCGCGACAGCGGCTGGTAGGTGCCGTTGGCGACGGCCTCGACGGTCGGCGCGACCGGGGCGGCGTCGCCCTGCTTCACCGGCACGATCTTCAGCTTGTCCTGGTTCTCGGCGTAGTAGGCGAAGCCGAAGAAGCCGAGGCCGCCGGCGTCGCGGGAGACGCCCTGCACGAGGACGTTGTCGTCCTCGCTCGAGGTGTAGTCGCCGCGGCTACTGTGCTCGGTGCCGACGATCGCCTTGGTGAAGTAGTCGTAGGTCCCGGAGTCGACGCCGGGGCCGAAGAGGTGGAGCTCGGTGTCGGGGAAGCCGTCGCGGATCTGACTCCAGCGCGTGATCGTCTTCTGCGCCTCGGGCGCCCACATCTTCTTCAGCTCGTCGACGGTCAGGTGGTCGACGAAGGCGTTGTCCTTGTGGACGACGACGGCGATGCCGTCGTAGGCGATGGGCAGCTCGACGTAGGCCACGCCGGCGGCCTCGCACTGCTTGACCTCGCTCGGCTTGATCGGCCGCGACGCGCCCGTGATGGCGGTCTCGCCCGAGCAGAACTTCTTGAAGCCCCCCCCGGTGCCCGACACGCCGATCGTGACGCGGGCCCCGCCGCTCTTCTGGTACTCCTCGGCGACGGCCTCGGTGATCGGGTAGACCGTGCTCGAGCCGTCGATCTTGATGATCGCGCCGGCGCCGCCGCCCTTGCCGCCGCACGCCGGCGCCAGCAGCAGCAGGGTCGCGAGGGCTACGAGGATCGATTGCGCGCGCATCAGAGCCTTCTCCGGGTCATGAGTCGCGCTCCCTATACTGCGTTCACGCGGAGCGCGCGCGACAAGATCGCGACATCTCGGGTACGTCGGTGACAAATCCGCGACAACGACACCGGCATTACTCACTCGCGCGGGTGAGCGCCTTGACGTCGAGCAGATCCTTCGGCCGACCCGATGCCAGCACGGGGGCGGGCCGACGCGATCACCCGAGCAGCGCCTGCTGGCGGGCGAGGGCGGCGTCGAAGGCCGCGCGATCGAAGGCGCCGCCGTCCTCGATCCAGAGGTTCTTGACCACCAGCTCGCCCGCCTCGACCGCCGGCTCGAAGCGGCCGACCAGGCGCCCGCGGTGCAGCAGCGGGCACACGTACCAACCCCAGCGGCGCTTGGCGGCCGGCTTGTAGACCTCCCAGACGTAGTCGAAGCCGAAGGCGTGGCGCGCCAGCTGCCGGTCCCAGAGCACCGGGTCGAGCGGCCCGAGGATCCGCATCCGGCCGTCGTCCTCGGGGTGCTCGCGGTCGAGCACCCCGGCCGGCGCCAGGTACACCCGGCGCGACCCCGCCACGGTGACCTCCTCGAGCACCCCCTCGGCCACCATCGCGTCCGGCAGCGGCCCCTCGCGGACCTCCCGCAGCATCGACCAGTGCGCCCCGCCCGCGCGCGCCAGCAGCCCCGCCGCCTCCACCCGCTCGCCGAGCGCCCAGCGCCCGAAGCTCGCGGGCGCCGGCGCGCGCGCCGTCGCGAGCGCCCGCTCGGGTACGTCGTAGACCTTGCCGCGCCCGGTCCGCCCCGCGACCACCACCCGGCACTGCGTCCACAGCACCTCGAGCGCCATCTTCGTCGCCTTCGCCGTCCCCTTCCAGCCGCTCCAGTCCAGCGCCTCGACCGCCCCGTGGTCGCTCAGCTCGTCGGCCGTCGCCGCCCGCCCGAGGCCGGTGAGCTCATCGAGCACGCGCTCGACCACCCCGGCCGGCAGACGCCTCTGACGCTCGCCGAGGCGCCACCACGGCGTCTCGGCCGCCTGCTCGCGGTACGCCGGGAACGCCGACGCCGGCAACAGGCAGCGCTCCTTCGCGAAGTGCTCGAAGGCGTGCCCCGGCAGCAGCGCGTCGTAGACCGCGCCCCGCGCCAGCCCGTCGACCCGCGCCTGCATGACGAGATCGGCGTTCGTCCCGATGACGTCGAGGGGATCGAGCTGCACGCAGCGCCGCTCCGCCAACACCCGCCGCGCCCCCGCAGCCCCCAGCTCGGGGACGACCCGCCGCAGCCCGTGGTGATCCACCAGCAGGCGCGCCGCCCGCTCGGCGCTTAGCTCCCGCGTCGCCACCGCCAGCCCCTTGATGCTGCGATGCACATCGGTGAATGACCGCGCAAATTAATCCTATCGCTCGCGACATGCTGCGTTGCGGTGAGGTGCGGTCTCACAGCTCGGGGACGGCCGCCGGGGCGGGCACCGTCGCGAGCTCGTCGACCTCACTGAGCTGCACGACGTAGGCGCGCTCGCCGCCCTCGCCGCCGCCCACCGCCGTCACGACGGCCGCGAAGAGCCCGTTGGGCACGTCGACCCACTGCGCGGGGTCCGCGTACTCGACCTTGTCGTCGAACTGGTTGCCCGTGGCGAGCCCGCCGGGGCCGAGGAACAGGCGCCCGTGGCGGACGTCGAGGCGGAAGGTCACGCTCTGCCCGCGCAGCGGCTCCTCGTCCTCGGTCAGGTCACCGCCCGTCAGGCGCACGCGCACGGCGCGCTCGACCTCCTCCTGCACGCACACGAGGTCGCCGAGCGCCAGGTGCGCCGTGATGTCCGTCGGCACCACCGCCAGGTCGGGGTCGGGGCTGAGGTCCGCCGGGTGGAACAGCGCCCAGCCCTCGGCGTCGGCGGTGACCCGCATCGTCCGGTCCGGCATGACCGTGGTGCGGCGGGTCAGCGCTTGCACGCGCACCGCCTCGCGCCGCCGCGTGGGGTCGAGCCCGACCTGCAGGCTGTCGAGATTCGACTGCACCGCCGGCCCGATCCGCTCCGGGTGGTCGAACAGCGCGATGCGCTCGTCGGCGCTCAGCCGCCACCCGAGCGACGTCGCCCACTGCCCGAGCGGCGCGTTCGGCAGCAGCTCGAAGGCGTCCAGCCAGTGCTGCGGCCAGTGGTTGTCGGCCGCCGCCAGCGCCGCCAGCTGCGCGACCAGCGCCTCGGTCGGGGGCTCGAGCTCCTCGTCGCGCGGCGGCAGCGCGACGCCTGTCACCGTCGGGATGCGCTTGTGGGTGATGGTGTCGCGGTCCAGCTCGACCCGCGCGACGCCCACGAGCAGGTAGCGCTGCGCCGCCCCGAGCCCCTCGGGGTCCCACTCGGGCGGGAACGGCCGCACCTCCTCGATCCGCGCCAGCACCGCCTGCGGGTGAACCGGCTCGCGCGCCCGGATCTGAAAGCCGACCACCAGCTCGCCGCCGATCCCGACGTCGTCGAGGGCCTCCGCGGCGCCGACGCCGAGGTTCCCGCCGCCGACCCCGGGGGTCCACAGGGTCGCCCCCGGGTGCAGCGTCGCGTGCCGCAGCCGGCAGAGCCGATAGGTGGTGGCGCCCTCGTCCCGTCGCGGGTCGGGCCTCAACAACCTTCGAAGCCGCTCCAGCATCTATCGACCACCACCTGCGAGGCTCAGACGCACGAGTCTCGAACCAGCCGCCTCGACTGTCAACCAAGACCCGAGCGAGCCCTCGCTCGGCCGGGTCGTCACACTTCTCGCCGCTCCCGGCTCCTCGCCACGAAACACGCTGGCGGGCTCGCGATCGTCATTGGCCAGGCACGCCCGACGTGCTACCACCCGCGACCGCTTCAGCCCACGCCCTGGCCGGCGCGAAGGAGGAGGGCCATGGAGAGCCCCTGGGAGAGCTGGATTCGTCCCTTGCTGCTCATCGTCATCGTCGTGGGCGTCGGGGCGGCCTGGTACTTCGACCTCATCCCCGACGCCGCCGTCGGCATCCCGCTCGGCGCCGTCGCCCTCGGCGTCGCGGCCGCGATGGTGTGGGCGCACGTGCGCGCGGTGGCGGCGAGCCCGCTCCTGCGCCGCCTCGCGACGGCGGTCATCGGCGCCGCCGTGCTCGTCGCCCTGTGGTCACCGTGGCAGATCCTCGGCCCCGGCGGCGAGATCGTCAGCGCCGACCTCGACGCGGAGGCCCCCTCCCTCGCGATCCCCCCGACCGGGGACGGCCCCGATCGCTACCGCGTCTACTTCCACGGCGGCCCGGCCTTCGGCAGCGACAGCGCCTCGGTCAACCTCGAGCTCGACGGTAAGCCCGGCACCCAGCGCGCGACCCGCCTCGGGCGCCTCGACACCCAGCAGACCAAGGGCAGCGGCCGCGGCGGCGGGCGCGCGGTGAAGCGGCGGGACCTGGTGTGGCCCGTCGAGGCTGATCTGTCCGCCGGGGGCCGCGTCATCGCCCACGAGACCCAGCCGGGGACCCTGTCGTGGCCGGCGCACCTCGAGGTGCACCACGCTCCCCCGTCGCCGACCCTGCCCGCCGTCGTCGGCGGCGTCGTGCTGCTGTTCGCCCTCGTCATCGAGGCGACCAACAAGCGCCGCGCGCGCTCGTGGCTCTCGACCCTGGCCGCCGCGACCCCCATCTTCACGGTCCTGTTCGGCGTCTGGTTCACCCCGGGTCACCTCACCGCCGCCATCTTCGGCGCGAGCCTCGTCGCGGCGGTCGGCGGGACGCTGCTCAGCTACGCCCTGCTGCCGCTCTTCAGGAGCCGCCTCGCCCCACCGGCCCCATCGACGCCGCTCGAGGTCTGAGGCGCGCGGCGGTGGTCAGCGCCCGCGTCGCGCGGCGAGCCACGCGGCACAGGTCGCCTCGCTCATCGGCCGCGCGATCCAGAACCCCTGACCCCGGGCACAGCCCATCGCGCTGACCGCGTCCGCCTGCTCCTGGGTCTCGATGCCCTCCGCCGTCACCGCCAGCCCGAGCGCCCGCGCGAGCGCGACGATGGCCGCCGCGATGGCGCGGTCGTCGCCGTCGTCGGGGAGCCCGTCGATGAAGCTCCGGTCGATCTTGAGGACGTCCACCGGCAGGTGCTTGAGGCGGCTCAGCGACGAGTGCCCGGTCCCGAAGTCGTCGATCGCGATCGCGATCCCCGCCCGGCGGAGGGCCTCGAGGTTGTCGAACCCCGCGCCGACCACCTCGTCACCGAGGACGCGCTCCGTCACCTCGAGCTCGAGGTCGGTCCCCACCAAGCCCGTCCGCTCCAGCGTCGCCAGCACCTGCGCCGCGAAGTCCGCCGCCGCGAGCTGTCGCGCGGCGATGTTGACCGCCACGCGCTCGAACGGCAGCCCGGCGTCCCGCCAGCGTCGCGCGGCGCGACACGCCTCGCCCAGCACCCAGGCGCCGATGGTCGGGATGAGGCCGATCCACTCGGCGACCGGGATGAAGCGGTCCGGCGGCACGGCGCCCACGACCGGGTGATTCCACCGCAGCAGCGCCTCGACGCCGAGCGGCCGACCGGTCTGGAGGTCGACCAGCGGCTGCCACGCCAAGCTCAGCTCGCCCCGATCGACCGCGCCGCGGAGCGCCGTCTCCAGCGTGAAGCGCTGGCCCATCCGCTCGGAGAGCGCGGGGGTGAAGACGTTGACCGCGTTGCGCCCCGCCTCCTTGGCTTGGTACATGGCGAGATCGGCCTGCTTCATCAGCGCCCCGGCGTCGCCCGCGAGATCGGGCGCGACGCTCACGCCGAGGCTGGCCGTGACCTGCACGTCCACCCCGTCGATCACCATCTGGGGCCGCAGCGCCTCGAGCGCGCGCTCGGCCACCAGCAGCGCGCCGTCGACCGAGCGGACCCCCTCGAGCAGCAGCACGAACTCGTCGCCGCCGAGCCGCGCCACCAGATCGCGGTCGCGCAGGACCCCGCTCAGGCGCTTGGCGACCGTGCGCAGCAGCGCGTCTCCGGCGGGGTGGCCGAGGGCGTCGTTGACGCTCTTGAAGTGGTCGAGGTCGACGAAGACCACGCCGACCTTGCGGTCGGTCTCGAGGGCGTGCCGAATGGCCTCGTCGAGGCGCTGCATGAAGCGCAGGCGGTTCGGCAGCTCGGTCAGCGCGTCTTGGTGGGCCAGGCGCTCGAGCTGGATCTCGGCGTGCTTGAGGAGCGAGATGTCGCTCGACACGGACACGTAGCGCCGTGGCTGGCGGTCGCTGCCCTCGACGACGCTGATGGTCTGCCACAGCGGCACCACGGTGCCGTCGCGGCGGCGGTTCCAGATCTCGCCCTGCCACTGCCCGTCGCTCGCGAGGCGCCGCCACATCTCCCCGTAGAACCCCTCATCGTGGCGGCCCGACTTGAGCAGCCGCGGGTTGCGCCCCACCACCTCCTCCGCCGGGTAGCCGGTGATGCGCGTGAAGGCCGGGTTGACCTGGGCGATGGTCCCGTCGAGCTCGGTGATGACGATGGCCTCGGCGAGGCTCTCGAAGATCCGCGCGGCGTCGAGGAGCTGCTCCTGGTGTTCGCGCGCGGCCGTGATGTCGCGGATGAGGGCCTGGACCACCACCCCACGGGGCAGCGAGAGCCGCGTCGCAGAGATCTCGGCGAGAAACGACGTCCCGTCGGCGCGCACGAGCCGCCGCTCGAAGCACGCGACGCCCTCCGCCGCGAGCTGCGCCTGGACGTGCGCGCGCGCCTCCGGCCCGGGCTCCACGGCGACTAGCGCCGCCAGGCCCAGGCCGACGAGCTCGTCGCGCGGGTAGTCGAACAGCGCCAGCGCGGCCTCGTTGGCGTCGAGCACTACGCCGTACACCTCGTGGAGCAGGATCGCGTCGCGGGACTTTGCGAACGCCACCTCGTACTGCAGCTCGCTCAGCGGCCCGCGGTCAGGCGCTCGCCGCCGTCGTCGCGCGATGACGACGAACACGTCCTGGCCGTCGATGTGAGCCTCGCGGGCGGCGACCTCCACGGCGACGTGTCGCCCGTCCGCCCGTCGGAATGACGTGTCGACCCGGGTGCGCCCGTGCCCATCCTCCACCCGGCCTCGGGCGCGCTCCCAGCTCCCCCCTGCGAGGTCGCTGAAGTCGGCGATCAGGCGCCCGACCAGCTGCTCGCGCGGATAGCCGAGCAGATCACAGGTGCCGGCGGAGACGTCGAGGATGCGACCGTCGGAGGCGCGCACGAAGTAGACGGCGTCGTCGGCCGCGTCGATCGCGGCGAGGAACCGCGCCGCGCGCTCGGCGGCTCCCTGGCCCCCCGTCGGGGTCGACCCGGCGGTTCGATCGCGCTTCTCCGACACCGCTCCTCCCGCACCCGCATTGCCTGACACCGCGTCCCGACCATGTGACAATCGCAGCAACGTCGATCCCTGTCAGTATTTGGCCCCTCGTCGGCTGTAATCGGGCCGCTGCGGAGGGCCCCAGAGGTGATCGGGCCACAGGGTCGATTCCTCGCCATGCTGCGCCGCGTTATGCTACACGCGCGTCACATCCCTCAGGAGGCTCGAGATGAAGCTGGCGACCTCGTTTGTGCTGGTAGCGGTGATGGCCCTGTCCACGGCGGCCTGCGACGCGGGCGGGACCGCCACCACCGCAGACGACGGCGGCGTCAACCCGCTGCTCGAGCCCGGCAACGCCGTCGGCAAGGCCGACACCCAGTACTACAACCCCGACGGCGTCGAGGTCGAGGTCGACATCGAGGCCGACATCGAGGCGTCGAGCTACCAGAAGGCGACCGGTCCCGCCATCCTCGCGCAGTACGCGATGACGTACTTTCGCAACAAGGGCTCGCTCTACCTCGAGTCCCTCGCCGAGCAGGGCTCCTCGCGCGACCGCGTCGAGTGGCTCGTCGACGGCGCGTGGGTCGCGATGGGTGACGCGGGCTCCGTGCCCGACGCCAAGAAGACCCACTTCCGCATCCGCGGCGTCAACGCCGTCCTGCTGCAGCGCTACGTCAACGGCGTCGATGTCGGCACCGTGTTCGAGGCGCCGGTCCCGGTCGCGCCGTTCTCGATCTACGCCGACGCCGGCAAGACCTGCGGCGACGACGACGGCCACATCGGCGTGTCGCAGAGCGTCTACTGGTACGTCTGGAACCCCGACAAGGCCGGCTGCACCGCGCGCCTGCAGCAGATGAAGATCACTGTCACCAAGATGCTGCCGTCGACGGTCACCTACCCCGAGTACGACCAGCTGGTCGCCGACGGCAAGGTCACGATGGTCATCCTCTTCGGTCAGATCGGCGATGGCCCCATCGACGACTCTGAGGCCGGCGTGCGCAACATGAAGCGCTTCGCGACGTGGCTCACCCAGGCCGGCTTCTCTGAGGCCGCCGACGCCCCCGTCGGGCAGCGCTTCCAGAAGATCGTCGGCGAGGCCGTGGTCGAGGTCGACCTCTACTCCCCCAACGACTTCTCGGGGCTGTCGGACTACGCGCACATCGCGAACTTCGAGCGCGCCCTGTCCGAGCACGAGATCGTCGCCTACGACGGCCACAGCATGCTCGGCGCAAGCGACTTCTGGAGCCGGCCGGAATACCCGGACTTCTACCAGATCTACCTCTACGGCGGCTGCCTCGGCTACGAGTACTACGTCGCGCCGATCCTCGCGGGCAAGGGCGGCGACTGGAGCAAGCTCGACGTGCTGTCGTCGGTGGTCGAGGTGTCCGCGCCGGCCAACGACTACGCCGGCCCCTTCCTCGGCAAGCTCCTGACCGCCCTCGACAACGGCTACCGCGTCTCGTGGAAGGACATGCTCGGTGCCATCCGCTCGCGGGTCGGCGACTCGACCTTCGGTATGAGCGGCGTGCGCGACAACTGCTTCTCCCCCGGTGGCTCGCGCTGCGGCGGTGAGCCGACCACCGACCCGACGGCGAAGAGCTGGGAGGCGGCCCCCGAGCTCGCTATCCCGGACAACGACGAGGCTGGCGTCGTCTCCGAGCTCACCGTCTCCGAGGACGTCGTCATCGACGCGCTCAGCGTCCACGTCGCCATCGAGCACAGCTACATCGGCGACCTCGTCGTGGTCCTCGAGAAGGACGGCGTCCGCGCGATGCTGTGGGACGGCGCCGGCGCTGGCGGCCACGACATCGACGAGACCTTCACGGTCGACGCTTTCACCGGCACGACCGCCCGCGGCACCTGGACGCTCCACGTCAGCGACACCGCGAGCTACGACACCGGCACGCTCAACAGCTGGTCGCTGACCGCCACGACCCGGTAGGAGCGCGCTCGCTCCCCGCTCCAAGCGGCCGCGCCTGCTCACGCTAGCGCGGCCGTTTGCGTCTCCGCGTCCGCTCGCGCTCCCGCCCCCCGTCGCGTCCCCGGCGTCCGTCCGGACAGGCGGCCGCGGCCTCACGCTCCACTGCAACACCGAGGGGTCAGGCACCCTCACTTTTCACTTTCCCCGATCTCGAGGAGGATTCCCGTAGGACTCCTGCGATGAGGGGTCAG
>PHBI01000104.1:22805-37407 GCA_002841945.1 Deltaproteobacteria bacterium HGW-Deltaproteobacteria-14 | reverse complement strand
CACAGAATGCCCGTCAGTTCGCATTGAGCAATTTCAAAGAACGCAAAACACGCATTTTGGTTGCGACCGACATCGCAGCGCGCGGTATCGATATCGACCAACTGTCCCACGTATTCAATTACGATTTACCGGAAGTTGCAGAAACGTATGTTCATCGTATCGGACGTACCGGTCGTGCCGGATTGGGCGGAACCGCAATCTCGTTTTGCAGTCATGAGGAAAAACCGTATTTCAAATCGATCGAAAAACTGATCGGTAAATCCATACCGGAAATCAAGGGACACAATTATCCGATCACTCAGTTCTTTGAGGAAGTGAAGGAAGAGAAATTCGTGCGCACACCGCGTCCGCCTCGTCGAAGGTCCACAGCACCACGTCGCCCGCGAACACCGTGACGTGGCAGGCCCCGGCGCGCGCCACGACCAGGCGCCGCTGCCCCGCGACCTGCCAGAAGGCGGGGTGCGTCGGCGCGCCGGTGCCGGGATCGAGGGCGGTGTCGAGCGCCGGCGCGGCCCAACCGACCGGCCCGGCGGTGAGGCCCGCGGGGGTCGCGACCGCGAGCCGCCCCGAGAACATCGCCGCCGCGACGGTGCAGCGCGCGCTTTTGTCAATGAAGTTGACATCGGCGACGTCGTCACCGGCCACGTCATCGGTCTCCGCGTCCGCGGCGACGGCCGTGTCGTCGACCGCGGCGCCGTCGCCGGTCCCCTCGCTGTCCCGCGCCTCCGCGGCGTCGGCGGTGTCGGCCACCCCCGCGCCCGTCCGCCCGCCGCAGCCGAGGGCGCCAGCGCCCAGCAGCCCCGCGAGGAGCGCGAGCGCGAGCCTCTGGGCCGTCCGCTTCACGGCGCCTCCGCGGGATCGCCGGACGCGGCCCCGTCGAGGAGGCGCTCGACGCTCTGGCCGACGTAGACGGTCACGCGCCGGGTCGGCGGGTGCTCGGGGTCGGCCGCCTTGCGGGCCTCGGTCGCGGCCAGCCAACGCTCGAAGCGCTCCCGCGCGTCGCGCAAGAACCCCAGGATCTCGTCGGCCTCGGCGTCATCGTAGACGTCGAAGCTGAAGGTCGCGCCGCCGTTGACGTCCGCCAGGCTCGCCCCGCGCTGGTTCGCCCGGACCTTGCGGCAGACGGCGCCGATCACCGCCGAGAGGTGATCGTAGAGGGCCGCGGTCTGCAGCGAGGGCGTGTCGAGGGGGATGTGAAAGCCCGTGACGCGGTACTCGGGGACGCCGGGCGCGCGCGCGGCCTCGGTCAGGCGCCCGGCGGCGCGCAGGGTCGCGAGGTGCTCCGCGCACTCGGCCTCGGGGAGGATGAGCCGCGCCGCCAGCTCGCCGAGGGTGAGCGGGCCGTGGCGGAACAGGATCACCGCCGCGTCGGTGGACGTCGCGGCGCTCGGCGCCGGGCGCTCGACGACGACGTAGCGCTTGGTGGCGCCCTGCCCCGACACGGCCAGGTGTCCGGCCCGCACGAGGAACGTCAGCACGCCCCGCAGGCTGTCCTCCTTGACCCCGCGCAGGGCCTTGGAGATGTGCGCGAAGGTGGCGCGCTTGCCCGCCGCCTCCGCCTCCTCGACGACGGTGAAGACGCGCTCGAGGAGGTTGCGCGGGCCGCTCGGGGCGAGGGCCGGCTCGGCGCCGTAGGTCTCGCGCAGGCGCTTCATCTTGGCCCGGAAGCCCGTGATGGTCAGCCCGAGGGACGCCGCGATGGCCTCCTGCGAGATCCCGTCGCCGGCGAGGGTCTCGACGAGCTCGTGCAGCGTCTTGTCGGCGATGTCGGCGAAGTGCATCCGCAGCGGGTTGCGCGTCGCGAGCGTCGCGAACAGCTCGGCCACGAGCGGCACCGTCCGCTCGACCAAGGTCGCGAAGTTCATCGGCGTCCCCTGCGGGCGCGCGCGGATTCGGATGGGCTGGTGCTCAGGAGGTCCCTCGACGCGGCTTGTCGGTCCACAGAAGACCAGGACGGGCGGCGAGGTCAACCGCCCCCGAGCGATTGGGGCGCGGAGCGCGACGCGGGGCTGCGGTGCGGCGACGAGGGAGGTCACGGGGTGGAGCGTCCGGTGCGGGCGGGCGGCGCCGCCGAGGTCGCGATGAGACACCGGATCGCGCCCGGGGGCAGCCACCAAAATCCTGGGGGGTCACCGCCGTCAATCGTCAACACGCTTGACACTCCCGTCACGGCGCGGTCGACGGGAGGCCGGGAGGGGATATAGTCCGGACCATGCTCAACACCCGCCCCGCGATGCTCCTCGCGCTGGCCCTCGTGGCCGGCTGCGCCAGCGCCTCCCCCACGCCCCCCACGGCGACGCCCGGGTCCGCGGCGCCGCTCGCCGGCAGCGTGACCACGGCCCCCGCGCCGGTGCACCTGGGGGGCGCGTCGCACCTGGCGTGGGAGCTGACCTTGCGCAACCCGGGCGACACGCCGGTCACCGTGACGGCGATCGCGGTCCTCGGCGACGGCGCGCCGCTGGCCGCCTTCGACGCGCCGGCGCTGGCCGCGCGCTGGCACCTCTTCCCGGCCGCCCGGCCCGCCGAGGGGGCCGACGCCCCGGCCGAGGGCGTCGTCCCCCCGGGGGACACGGCGCTCGTCTTCCTGTGGCACACCGCGCCGAGCGACGCCGCGCTGCCCGCCCACCTCGTCCACCGCGTCACCGTCACGGCGGCCAGCGGCGCGGTCGCCGTCCGCGAGCTCGCGCCCGTCGACGTCCTCGGCGTCGACACCGTCCCGGTCCTCGGGTCGCCGCTCGCCGGCGACGGGTGGTTCGTCGTCAACTCCCCGTCGGACACCTCGCGCCACCGGCGCAGCGTCCAGCGCCTCGACGGCGGCCTCTACACGGCGCAGCGCTACGCCGTGGACCTGGTGCGCATCCTCGGCCCCGAGGGCACCCACGCGGGCGACCCGGCGATCAACGCCAACTACGCGGCCTATGGGGCCGAGCTCCGTGCCGTGGCGGACGGCGGCGTCGTCGCGCTGAAGGACGGGATCCCCGAGAACACGCCAGGCGCGGACGCGCACGCCGTGCCGATCACCCCCGACACCGTCGCCGGCAACTACGTCGTGCTCGACGTCGGCGGCGGCCGCTACGTCACCTACGCGCACCTGCAGCCCGGCAGCCTGCGCGTCGCGGTCGGCCAGCGGGTCGCGCGCGGCGAGGTCCTCGGGCTCCTCGGCAACTCCGGCAACTCGACCGAGCCGCACCTCCACCTCCACGTGTGCGACGCACCCTCGGCGCTCCGCTGCCACGGCCGCCCCTGGGGGCTGGCGCGCTTCGTCGAGCAGGTGGTCGAGCTCCCGCCCCTGCCGACCGCCGGCCCCCCCACCGTCACCGATCCGGTCGTCCGCGAGGGCGCCATCCCGGCGAACATGGGCTACCTGACGCTGTCGGGCTTCGAGGACGGCCCTCCCGCGGCCCCCGCGCCGTGATCCGGGTCACGAGCCCGCGGCCAAGTTGAGCGACGCCTCGACCTGCGCGAGGGCGGGCCACGTCCGTGAGGAGACGCCAGGAGACCACGGGGAAAGGGCTGCGAAGCGCCATTCTCCTGCGGTCGACTGCGCCGCGCAGCGGCGAAAGAGAGGCGGCGGAGCGGCCGGATCTAGAAGAAGCCGAGCTCCAGCTGGGCCTCTTCGCTCATCTTGTCCGGCGACCACGGCGGGTCGAAGACGACCTCGACGTGGGCGTCGAAGACCCCCGGGACGGCCATCACCTTGTACTCGATGTCGTCCTTGAGGACCTGCCCCATGCCGCAGCCGGGCGCGGTCAGCGTCATCGTGATGTCGACGCGCTTGCCCCGGGGCAGGTCGATGACCTCGCAGCCGTAGATCAGCCCCAGATCGACGATGTTGACCGGGATCTCGGGATCGTAGCACGTCCGCAGCTGATCCCAGATGCGCTCGACGTCGAAGGGCTCGCCGGTGTCCTTGAGACGCTTGGCCAGCTCCGGGACCTCGAGGCCGATGGCGTCGGCGTCCTCGCCGCGCAGGCGGATGAGGTGCCCGGTGTCGAGCCGCACCGTGAAGTTGCCCCCGAGGAGCTGCATCACGTAGCCACCCGTGCCCAGGGGGATCACGAGCGCGTCGCCGTCCGGGATCTGGATGACCTCGGCCTCGCGGTTGAACAGCACCTCTTCACCGGCCATGAGCTCGGACCCTCCTAAGCGGCCGTAGCTTCCGCCGCACGACTCCAAGACTAGGGCCTGACCGCGGCGAAGCAACGTATAGGACCGGATTGGTCCTATATCCGATCCGTCGCGCGGCGGCGAGCCTTTTTCGCACCGGATGCGCTCGCTGGGCGCGGCCAGGACCGCGCCCGCGAGGCATGCCAGCCGGAGCTCAGCCCATCCAGGTCTGATCGAGCTGCCGGGCCCACTTGGTCGTGACCTTGCGCGGGCGGGTCCAGAAGCGGAAGCCGTCGTAGCCGGTCAGGTCGCCGTGGCCGAACTTCGACTCGTTCCACCCGCCGAAGCCGAACGGCTCGCGCGGGACCGGCACGCCGATGTTGATGCCGACCATGCCCGCCTGGAACCGCTCGACCGCGTAGCGCGCGGTGTGGCCGTTGGTGGTGAAGACGGCGGCGGCGTTGCCGTAGGGGTTCTTGTTCTCGATGTGGATCGCCTCGTCGATCGTCTTGACGCGGATGATCGAGAGCACCGGCCCGAAGATCTCCTCGCAGCCGGCCGGCATCTCCGGCGTGCAGTGGTCGAGGATGGTCGGGCCGAACCACGCGCCGCCCCCCGGCCCCTGGACGCCGCGCCCGTCGACGAGCACCTTCGCGCCCATCTCCTCGGCCTGGGTCACGTAGCGCGTCATGCGCGCGGCCGCCGCGGCGTCGATGACCGGGCCGACGTCCGGCCCCAGCTTGAACGCGCTCGCGATCTCGACCATCCGGTCGATGTAGCGCTGGACGTTGTCGCCGACGGCGAGCAGCACCGAGGCCGCCATGCAGCGCTGCCCCTGGGCGCCGAACGCGCTGACCGGGATGTTCTCGGTCGCCAGCTCGAACTCGGCGTCGTCCACCAGCACGAGGTGGTTCTTGGCGCCGCCGAGGGCGAGGACGCGCTTGCCGGTGGCCGCGCCGCGCTCGTAGACGATTTTGGCCACCTTGGTCGACCCGACGAAGCCGATCGCCTTGATGTCGGGGTGCTCGGTGATCGCCTCGACCGCCTCCCGCCCGCCGTTGACGAGGTTGAACACGCCGTCGGGGAGCCCGGCCGCGCGCAGCATGTGCGCGAGCTTCATGGCGCCGTAGGGGGTCTTCTCGGAGGGCTTGAGGACGAAGGTGTTCCCGGCGACGAGCACCTGCGGGATCATCCACAGCGGCACCATGGTCGGGAAGTTGAACGGCACGATGCCGGCGCAGACGCCGAGCGGCTCGTAGCTGACAGCGCAGCTGACGCCGCGGCTGACGTCCTGCATGCCGCCGTTGTCCATGTTCGGCATCGACAGGCCGAACTCGAGGCACTCGATGCCCTTGTCGACCTCGGCCTTGGCCTCGGGGAAGACCTTGCCGTTCTCGTGGCTGAGCACCCACGCCAGCTCGTCGATGTGCTCCTCCATGATCCGGCGCAGGTTGTGCAGGACCTTGGCCCGCTCGCGCATCGGGGTCGCGCGCCACGCGGGGAACGCCGCCTTCGCCGCCGCGACCGCCCGGTCCACGTCGCCAGCGTCGCTCATCGCGACCTCGCCCATCACGGAACCGTGGCGCGGGTTGTCCACCGGCAGCCGGCCGCCAGCGGCCGCCGGGACCCACTCCCCCCCGATCCAGTTGTGGCAGTCGACGTAGGTCGTGAACTCGTTGCTGCGAGCGTCGAAACGCGGTCCGGTGGGGTGGGTCATGAGGATCTCCCTGAGTGAACGAACGAAGGAGTTTCCTATGTCAGCTGCACGCGCGAGTAAAGGCTGAGCACGCATCTGTCGTGTCCTTCGCGACGTTTGGCCGGACCGACGGGGAATGGACCGGAGCTACCGTCGATGAAGGGAGGCGCGGTACAAAGTCGACCCCGCATGAACGTCTGCCCGGGGCGGAGCGTTGATCGTTCCGTAGCGCGGGTCTCCAAGGAGGGGACGTGGCCTGGTTCGGTAAGCGACGTCGAGTTGATCGGGACGCCGAGGCGGCGTTCATCGAGCACGTCTTCGTGCACTGGGAGGGGCTCTACCGCTACGCGGTGCGCCTCGCCGGTCGCGAGCACGAGGCCGAGGACCTCGTCCAGGAGTCGCTCACCAAGGCCTTCCGGGCCTTCGACCGCCTGCGCGAAGACACCAACTACCGCGCGTGGATCTTCACCATCCTGCGCAACACCTTCCTGTCGCGCGCCCGCAAGAGCGGCCGCGAGCAGCCCCTCGACGACTCCGTCCCGCTGATCGACGAGGGCGCCGGGCTCGACCACGCCCTCGTGCGCGCCGACGACGGCTGGCGCCACGGCTTCGAGGACGAGGTGCTGACTGCCCTGGGCGAGCTCCCCGAGGGCCAGCGCACCGCCGTGGTCCTGTGCGACATCGAGGGGCTGACCTACGACGAGATCAGCCACGTGCTCGGCTGCCCCATCGGCACCGTCAGGAGCCGCATCCATCACGCCCGTCGCCGGCTCAGGAGCACGCTCGCCGGCTACGCCACTGCCCGAGGATACGCCGATGCCGAACAAGCTGGATGACAGCCTGCGACCGCACCTGTCGGCGCTGATCGACGGCGAGCTCGAGCCTCTCGAGGCGATCGCCATCCAGCGTCACGTGCGCCACAACAACGACCTCGGCGCCGAGCAGCGGAGCCTCGAGCAGCTGAAGCTCGCCGTCCACCTGGCCGGCACCCGCGATCAGCCGCCGGTCGGCCTGCGCACGCGGCTGCTCGCCCAGATCCGCGGCGAGGCCCAGGCCCGACGCTCGCGGGCGCTCGGCTGGCGCTGGGCGCTCCCGCTGGCGACCCTCGCGGTCGGCGTCGCCGTCGCCCTCATCGTCACGCTGGCCGGATTGGGTGAACCCGACCCGCCGCCGGCGAGCACGTTCGCGGCGCGCACCACGACCCCGACCTACGACCTGAGCGAGACCTCGCTGGCGCGCCTGGTGAAGGTACACCGCGGCGACCTGTCCCCGATGTCGCTGCGGGACATGACCCTGTCGGGCGCCCTCGAGACCTTCGAGAACCTGCCCGACGGCTTTATCGACTCCTCCGCCGGCCGCGCGCAGGTCGTGCAGGCGAGCTACATGGACTGCAACCCGCGCTCGAGCGGCGCGACCTTCGTGGTCCTCAAGGCCGACCGCGTCGAGCTCCCCGCCGGGGTCGACGCCGCGCTCGAGGGCGCCGGGGTCTACACCGACGTCATCGACGGCGTCGAGCTCCGCCTCAGCACGAGCGGCGACAAGCTCTTCGTGATCCTGCGCAACGCCCCGAGCGCCAGCGTGCCTATCTGATCGAATGCGCTCGCTCCGGGGGCGCCTCGGTGGAACGACTCGCGCATCCCGCCGCGACTACGCTCGCAAGCTCGCTGCGGCGCGGCGGGAGCCCTCTGCGCGAGACGTTCCAGGCGCCCCCTGCGCTCGCTTCCCCCGACGATCTAATACGCTCGCTACGGGGCGCCTCGGTGGAACGACTCGCGCATCCCACCGCGGACCTCGCTCCGCTCGGCCCGCGGCGGGAACCCTCTGCGCGAGACGTTCCAGGCGCCCCTGCGCTCGCTCCCCCCGACGGCCTACGGCCGCCCCCGCTGACGCGGGGGAGTGTGATCGTCGGCTTGCGCCGACGATCGGGTTTCGCGCAAGCAGGCGGTCGGTCCGGAACGAGATTGGCGGCGCCCCCGCTCACGCGGCGATCGCCCACGTGCGCGGGTTCGCTCGCGAGCGATGGTGCACCGCGGCATGAACCAACGAACCCTGGCGTGAATTCTCAGCGAACGCCGTCCCGCAGCGCAGCGAACTCGGCGTCGATGGCGTCGACGAGGTGGTGAAGATCGGGGACGGCCTGCCAGTCGGCGCTGAGCCCCCAGTGCAGGACCCCGGCGTAGCTGAAGATCGCGATCCCGACGCACTGGTGGCCGTAGAGCGGGACGAGCGGGTAGATCTCGGCGAGGCGCGCGCCGCACAAATACAGCGGGAACGGCGGGCCGGGGACGTTGGTCACGACGATGTTGTACGGGTTGAGCTGGCTCAACAGGCGCGCGCTGCCGGCGAGCAGCCCCGCCCCGGTCCACTCCGTCGCCTCGGCGAAGAACTCGGTCCCCTTGATGGCGTCGGGGTGGCCCTTGAGGCGCTCGGTCTCGGCCACCACGGCGGCGTAGCGGGCGAGGCGCTCGGGCTCGGCGAGGGGGAGCCGGGTCAGCATCATCGAGACGCGGTTGCCCAGGGTGCCGCGCTGGTCCTGCTTGCGGACGGACACCGGCACGAAGGCCCGGAAGTCGTCCACCTCGTCGGGGTCGACCCCGCGGTGGGCGAAGAAGCGGCGGAGCGCGCCGGTCACCGTGGCGAGGACCACGTCGTTGACCTTGCCCCCGTGGGCGTTCTTGATCGCCTTGACCGCCACGAGGGGGTGGGTCGTGACGTCGAAGCGGCGGTGCGGGCCGAGGTCCCCCGCGAGCGGGGTGTGCGATGCGGGGACGACCCCATCGCCGACCGTCTCGACGAGGGCGTGGGCGGCCTCGCGCGCGCGCTCGGCCCACTCGCCGCGCCCGCTGGCGGCGTCGCGCACGCGGTCCCACAGGGTCGTCGCGCCGACCGCGCGGTGGCGCAGCTCGGCGCCGATGAGCTCGGCCATGTTCGGCGGCCGGCGGGGCTTCCACGGGGGCGCCTCCGGGATCGACTGGTCGCCGTTGAGCCGCATCAGCGACGCCATCAGCCCTACCCCCGCGACGCCGTCCATCATGCAGTGGTGCGCCTTGGCGATGAGGGCGAAGCGCCCGCCCTCGAGCCCCTCGACCACCCAGATCTCCCAGAGCGGGCGATCGCGATCGAGCTTCTGCGAGAAGACGCGGGCCGCGAGGCGCTTGAGCTGACGGGGATCGCCGGGGCGCGGCACCGCGGTGTGGCGCACGTGGTAGTGGATGTTGAAGCGGTGGTCGTCGACCCACACCGGGTGCTTGAGGAGCGGCACGAAGAGGAGCCGCTGGCGGTAGCGCGGGACCCGGTGGATGGCCGCGTCGATGTAGGCCCGGAGCAGCTCGATGTCGACGCCGCCGTGCTCGAGGGTCAGGGGCGCCGCGTCGAAGACGGCGACCGCGCCGACGTGCATCGGGGAGTCGGTGTCCTCGATCGCGAGGAAGGTCGCGTCGAGGGGGGAGAGGCGCTCGAACCAGCCCATGGCGGCGGCTCCGGGGGTCGCAGGCGAGCGCAGCATAGCGTGGATCGCCACGGAGTCCACGGGCAGCGCGCTCGCGCCGTGGCCGGGGGCGGATTCGATACAGCCCGCAGGGGCGACGAGCGGATTGAGGTCAAGGGGCGGGCGCGGAAGGCCGAGAATCGAAAAGTGGACGTTGCCCCCCCCCCATGCTCAGGATGTGAGCCGTGCGATGTCGACGAAGATGTGACGCCGCCGCCCATCACCATGGCTGACGAACCAATGCAGACCGACGAGCATCTCAACCACTCCCGGGGCCGTGTCCTGGTGGTGGACGATCAGGCAATGATCGTCTCCCTCCTGACGAAGCTCCTCACCTCGTGGGGATATCAGGTCGCCGGCTGCGAGCGCGCCGCGGAGGCGCTCGAGCTCATCAAGAAGACCACCTTCGACGTCATCGTCACCGACATCCGGATGCCGGACATGAGCGGCGTCGAGCTCATGGGACACGTCCGGGCCCACGACGCCGACGTGCCGATCATCCTGCTGACCGCGTCGCCGTCGCTCGAGTCCGCGATCCAGGGCATCGAGCACCGCGCCTTCCGCTACCTGACCAAGCCCATCGACATCATCGCGCTCCGCGAGACCGTCGAGCACGCGGCGCGGCTGAGCCGCCTCGGGCGCTTCAAGCGCGCCGCGATGGTGGTCGCCCGCTCCGAGGCCGCGGCCGCCGAGGACATCGAGCTGGCCGACACCTTCACCCGCGCGCTCGGCACCGTCTGGATCGCCTACCAGCCGCTCGTCGACGCGGTGACGAACGAGCCTCGCGGGTACGAGGCGCTGCTGCGCACCACCGACCCGACCCACCCGCACCCCGGCGCGATGCTCGAGGCCGCAGAGCGCCTCGGTCGGCTCGACGAGCTCGGCCGCCTCGTCCGCCACCTGAGCCCGGTCCCGTTCGGGCCTGGCTCCAGCGACGCGCTGCTCTTCGTGAACCTCCACCCCCGCGACCTGATGGATCCCGTCCTCTACGAGACCGACACGCGGCTCGCGGCGATCGCGTCCCAGGTCGTGCTCGAGATCACCGAGCGCGCCGGGCTCGACGACATCATCGACGTCCGCGGCCGCGTGCGCGACCTGCGTCAGCTCGGCTACCGCATCGCGATCGACGATCTCGGCTCGGGTCACTCCGGCCTCACGAGCTTCGCCGTGCTCGAGCCCGACTTCGTCAAGATCGACATGTCCCTCGTCCGCGACATCGACCAGAGCCCCATCAAGCGCCGCCTGGTGCGCTCGATGACCGACCTCTGCCGCGACATCGGCATCCGGGTCGTCGCCGAGGGCATCGAGACCCTCGGCGAGCGCCAGGCGCTCATCGACATCGGCCAACGGCAGGTCGAGGACCGGAGTCCGCAGCTGGTGGGGGTTGGGGCGACGCAGTCGCGCCTACCCCCGGCCGCGGAGGCAAGAAATCACGAGCTCTGAGTTCGGCTCGCCGTTCGCCGCGGTGTGCCGTTCTGATCGCCGCCGCCTCGAGGTAGACTGTCGACCATGCGCGTCGCCGTCGAGCCCGATCCAACCACCCTAGAAGCCGCTTTCCAGCTGCGCCAGCGGGTGTTCGTCGAGGAGCAGGGCGTCCCCGCGGCCCTCGAGCGCGACGCCCTCGACGCGGTGGCGCACCACGTCGTCCTGCTCGAGGGCGAGCGCGCGATCGGCACCGGCCGCGTGCGCCTCGTGGCCCCCGACGTCGCCAAGGTCGAGCGGGTCGCCGTCGACGTGGACCGGCGCGGACAGGGCAGCGGCCGACGGGTCATGGAGGCCCTCGAGGAGCGGGCCCGCGCCCTCGGCGCGGCGAACGTGCGTCTGGCCGCGCAGGAGAGCGCCGTCGCGTTCTACCAGCGGCTCGGCTACACCGCCCACGGTGAGCGCTTCTGGGACGCCGGCCTACCCCACCGCTGGATGGACAAGGCCCTCCGCTGATCCTCGGCTCCGCCCCGCGGCGCGCGTCACGTCAGCGCCGCGGCGACGCGCGCGACCAGATCGGCGCCGAGGAAGGGCTTCTCGAGCAGGGGGCCGTCGGCCGGCTCGCTCCACGAGAGCTCCCCGCTGGTGTGCGCCGACATGAACAGCACCCGCAGCGTCGGCCGCGTGCCGCGGAGCCGCAGCGCCAGCTCGGGGCCGCTCATCCCCGGCATCACGACGTCGGACAGCAGCAGATCGATGCGGACCCCGGGCGCCGCGGCGACCTCGAGCGCGGTCGGCCCGTCCTGCGCCTCCAGCACCCGGTAGCCGCGGTCGCGGAGCCAGCGCACCACCATCGCGCGGATGGTGGGCTCGTCCTCGGCGACCATCACCACCGGCGCGTCGTCGCCGTCGCCCGCCGCGACGCCGCGCTCCCGCCGGCAGCGCGGCAGCCGCACCTCGAACAGCGGCGAGGTCCCGGGCGTCGTGCAAACGAAGAGCTGCCCCCCACACGCGACGACCGCCGCGCGGACCGAGGCGAGCTCGAAGCCCGCTTCCTCGGGCGGCGCCGGCTCGAAGCCGCCGCCAGCGGGCTGCGCCGTCACTCCCCGGCGATCGGCGCGAACCCGCAAGATCAGCACGTCCGAGGTCCCATCACCGCTGGCGGCGAGGTTGTCGAGCTCGACGACCACCGAGTCGACCGGCGCCGGGACGCCGGTCGCGGCCCGCGCCAGGGCCGTCACGACCGCACGCGCGGCCGGGGCCGGGAGCGGACAAGGCCACGCCGCGGGGTCGAGTCTGAGGCGGAGCCGCGCGGGCGCGACGAGCTCGCGCAGCGCCCCCTCCATCGCGGCGACGACGCCGCTGAGGTGGACGCTGACGTGATCCGGGTCGCGCTCGGTCACCGCCGCCTCGCGGAGCCGGCACGTGAGCTGCGTCGCCTCGCGCACCGCCTCGTGGATCAACGCGAGGGACGTCACGGCGTCGGCGACGGCCGCCGGGGTCGACGCCTCGATCCGAAACGCCGCCATGTCGATGACCGCGAGCAGATCGTCCAGATCATGCGCGACCGACACCGCCGCCCGCCCGCTGGCCTCGAGACGGCGGGCCCGCGCGAGCGCGCTCTCGAGCCGCATGCGCTCGCCGGTCTCGGTGAAGACGAGGTGCGCCTGGGGCCCGGGCCCCGACCTCGCCTGCAGCACCGCGCGGACGCTGACCGTGTGCGCCGCCGACGGGGCGTCCGCGAGCCGTAGCCCGTCCAGCGTCACGGCCCCACGCGCCCGGACGAGCCCGGCGATCTCGGCCGCGACCGCCCGTGAGTCCGGGTGGAAGAGCGCAAGATGGTCGGCCCCGATCAGCTCCGCGGGCGGGCACCCGACGCGGTTGGCGAGAGCTTGGTTCACGGCCACGAGGTGGCCGCGGGTCAGATCGACGATCGCCGCCGGGAGCGGCCCGCCCTCGGTGACCGGCGCGTCGGAGTCAGCGGAGGCGGTCGCGCCGCCCTCGGCGTGAGGGCTCACGCGTGAACCTCGGGGAAACCGCCGCGGACCCCTCCGCGGTGAGGCGATTGCTCTCGCTGCGATCGCTTCATAGTCCCCCCGTCACCGGCCATGAGCGTGGCCACGTACTCCCACACTCCGGGCGCGTCGCTCGCGGTGTCAAGGACGGCGCCGATTGCTGCGACGCGAAAAGGCGCCGACCCGAAGCGGTCACCGTGACGTCGCGGCCGGGCTCGAGGATGTCGACCGCGACGTCACGGGCCCCGGAGCGCCCCACGCCGCGCCGCGCCGTGGTCCCCTCGCGCGGTGACGGCGCGCGACGGACGGCGGGCGAGACTGAAACGGGGTGAGCCCGCTCTGATCAGACTCCGTCCGATCCTTCGGCCCCCGCGCGCTCGCAGCTTGATATGAAGATGTGATGACGGTGGAGCAAAGCTAGCAGAGTTCAACCGTTCGGAAAACCGAAAACCCCCCAGGAACCGCTAGATATTCCGAAGACATAGCGTTTACGGGCGCGAGCGGCGCTATTGCGGGAATCGTGAATCCGATTCACGCCGACCCGCGACCGCCAGGGTTGCGCCCGGCCCGGGAACGCCGTAGTGCTTGGGGAGCCCGCCGCGACGGCGGCGCGGGATCGCTCTCCGGAGGCCACGATGAGCCAGATCGTTTCCGTCCAGCGTCACCTCCTCGCGACACAGAGCAACCACCCGGACGCCACCGGGGACCTTACGGCGCTGCTCTGGGATCTGACCCTCGCGTTCAAGCTCATCAACGCCGAGGTCAACAAGGCCGGCCTGGTGAACCTGTACGGCCTCGACGGCGATCGCAACGCCTCGGGCGACGACGTCACGAAGCTAGACCGCTTCTCCCAGGACACGATCTTTCGCATGATGGATCATGGGGGCCACCTCTGCTGCATGGCCAGCGAGGAGGAGCGCGAGATCATCCGGATCCCGGCCGAGTACCCCAAGGGCAAGTACGTCCTCTCCTACGACCCGCTCGACGGCAGCTCCAACATCGACGCCAACGTGTCGGTCGGGACCATCTTCGCGATCCACCACCGCGTGACCCCCGAGGGCACCGACGGCACCGAGGCCGACGTCCTGCAGCCCGGCAGCGCCTTGGTCGCGGCCGGCTACGTCGTCTACGGCTCGAGCACGATGCTCGTGCTCTCGACCGGCGACCGCGTCGACGGCTTCACCCTCGATCCCTCGGTCGGCGAGTTCCTGCTCTCGCACCCCAACATCCGCATCCCGAGCCGCGGCGCGATCTACAGCGTCAACGAGGGTAACGAGAACTTCTGGGACGCCAACACGCGGCGCTACGTCCAGTGGGTCAAGTCGGGCGGGCCCGGAGCCTACAAGGCGCGCTACATCGGCTCCATGATCGCCGACGTGCACCGCACCCTGCTCTACGGCGGCATCTTCCTGTACCCGCGCACCTTCAGGAAGGACCCGGCCAACGGCGAGTGCAAGCTGCGGCTGCTCTACGAGGCCGGCCCGATGGGCTGGATCGTCGAGCGGGCCGGCGGCATCGCGTCGACCGGCGAGCGCCCCATCGTCGACCTGGTCCCGACGCATCTCCACGAGCGCTGCCCCGTCGCCATCGGCAGCCCCGACGACGTCGCCGAATACCTCGCCTTCTACCGCGGAGAGCGCTGACCTCCGGACCGTGGGCGTCCTCGGACGGTGGGCGTCCCGCCTCGGACGGTGGGCGTCTCGCCCGCCCCACGCCCGCCTCGAACGGGTGCGTCGCCAGGTCAGTCTCGCCACCGCCTGGCCCGCTTCGCGTTGGCCAGGCGGGCCTTTCAGGGATTCCCTCGCGGGGTGCGGGGCGCAGCGCCCGGGTATCGGGCGCGGACCTGCGTCCTCCGCGGCCGACCGGCGGGGCCAC
>PHBI01000104.1:0-22782 GCA_002841945.1 Deltaproteobacteria bacterium HGW-Deltaproteobacteria-14 | reverse complement strand
GCGCCAGCTGCGGCCTCCGGGTCCCGACCTGCCGTCGGAGAGAGCTGCGGACTCCGGTCCGCGCCCTGCCGTTTCAGGTCAGAACAGCAGCGACAGGCAGGTCAGCGAGCCGTCGGCGAGGGCGAGCTCGCTCGTGTCGAGGGAGACGACGGTGAGCCCCTCGGCGCGGAGCCGTGTAGCGGTCTCGGGGTAGCCGGCGGCGATGAGCACCGTCTCCCCGGCCCCTACCGCGTTGGCGGCGTAAGCCTCCGCCGCCGGCACACGGACGACGCGGGTGCTCGCCGGGAACATCGCGTCGGAGTACGCGCCCTCGGCGGCCAGGACGAGCCCGGGGAGCGGCGAGGAGACGTGGCACTTGAGGTGCAGCGTGCCCGCCGCGACCGGCGCCGGGCGGACCGCGAAGCCGAGGGGTTCGAAGACCTCCCGCACCGCCGCGAGGCCGGCGCCGTCGCTGCGCCCGGACTGGCCCACGAAGATCGCGTCATCAACGCGCAGAACGTCCCCTCCATCGAGGCGCGCCGGGGCTCTTGTGCGATGCAACACGACCGCCCCCCGGAGGGCCTCGGCCACCGCCTCCACCTCGGCTCGCCTCGAGGTCGCCCCGGGGCGGGTCAGCAGCCCGTGTCCGGCGGCCACGATGGCCACGTCCTCGACAAAGCAGCAGTCCGGCAGCGCCTCGTCGGCGGGCAGCGCGGTGACGGCGAAGCCGAGCCCTTCGAGGGCGGCGCGATACGCTACGTGCTGAGCGCGCGCGCGCGCCACGTCGATGGCCGGGGCGCCGATGACCTGGCCGAGGGCCACCGCGTAGCTGTCGGGGATGGCGCGGACGAGCGCGCGACGCTGGGGGGGCGCGATCACGGTCAGAAGACGAACGAGAGGCCGAACTCGGGGTAGAGGTCGTCGCAGTCGCCGGAGCACTCGCTCACGACCGCCTCGTAGGCGGCGCCGATGGTGAACCAGACGCTGCTCGACTGGATCAGCAGCCCGAGCCGGGCGCCGACGGTGTCCGCGTCCGGGTCGACGCCGGTGACGAACCAGTGGCGATAGAACGCGCCGAGGTAGGGCTTCACGGGCGCGTCGAGGGGCACGATATAGCGCACCGCCGGCCCGAGCTGGGCGAAGAACGGGGTGTCACCGAACCAGAAGGCGAGGTCGACCCCGAACTCGAGGTTGTCGACCACGTAGTAGCCGAAGGAACCCGCGATATAGAAGTCGAGCCGGCCGGCGCCGCCCACGGCACCGCCGGCGATGCCGACCCGGCTGCGCCCCTGGGAGAACGGGGTCGTCGCGCGCTCGGCCGGCGCCGCGGCGCTGGCAGGCGTGGGCGCGAGCGCCAGAGTCAGCGCAAGGGCAGCCACGAGGGCGGCCGGGATCCAGGCTCGGGCCGTGTCAGCACCGCGCCGCGACCTGCCGTTGCTTTCAGCTCGCATCGATCGGTCCCTGCGGAATCGGGGGGGCGTCTTCACCGAGGCCAGCGTACGCCTGGGCCACCGCCTGGCTCAACAGGACCTCGTTCAGATCCCTCAGCCGGCGGCACACCTCGCGCCCGAGGTTCATCACGACGAGCGCGAACTGGCCGACGTCGCGCTCGTAGAGGGCGAACAGCGCGCGGTTCGAGAGCTCGAGGCAGACGCAGGGCTCGGTGGCCATGACGGTCGCCGAGCGGTCGGTGATCGACAGCAGCGCCATCTCCCCGAAGCAGTCCCCCTCGCTGAGGGCGCCGACGTCGCGCCGGATCCCGTCGCGCGTCTTGAAGATCTCCACCGCCCCCTCCTCGAGGAGGAAGAGCGTGTCGCCGTGGTCGCGCTCGCGAAAGAAGACGTGCCCGCGCGGGACGGTGATGACGTGCGAGCGCTCGAGCAGGAACCTCAGCGCGTCCTCGCTGATCCCGGCGAACGCCGCGGTGCCCTGTAACGCTTCGATCGACTGCTTCATCGCCACCTCCCACGTCAGTCGCGCGACCAGAACTCCCAGAAGAGGCCGACGCCGAGCCGCAGCTCGTCACCGAGGCGCGCGCCGGCGCCGATCACCGAGCGCGGCCCGTCGTCGAACAGCAGATCGTACTGGAGCTCCAGGTGGTTCCGCCCGATCTCCGGCGGCCGCGTCACGAAGCGCAGCCGTTGCCCGCCATCGGCGAGGTAGCGCTCGGCGATGAAGTTCCAGATGCGACCGTACTGGCCCGCGTCGTCGATGGGGTCGGACCAGCCGTTGGCGCGGTCCATGAAGATGAGCTGGCGCAGGTTGGTCTGGACGAAGGTGTTCACGAGCCCCTGCTCGGGCTGGCCGAACTGGACGTTGACGCTCGCCGGCAGATCGGCCCGCGACCAGCGGACCGCGCGGCCGGTGTTGAGCACCGTCGCGACGTCGAGCAGGTAGGGTCCAGCGGCGCCGTCGAAGTGGATCTGCTGGCCGTTCACCAGATCGATGGTGACGGTGATGTAGGTGTTCCGGAGCCGCGGATCCTCGTCCACCGCGATGTCGCGGAGCGCGGTCGGGTGAACCGCCTTCTTGAAGGTCAGCGCGGCCAAGAAGGTCTCGAGCGGGCCGTCGACCGTGATGGCCCCGTGGTCCAGCGGCCACGACCACCCCATGACGTTGATGGCGCCATCCACGACGTCGAGCCGCCCGTTCACGGTCAGCGCCGCGCCGCGCATCGCGACCTCCATCGCCCCCTGCACGTCGACCGTCAGCGGGTCCTTGATGACGTGGATGGGCTCGGGGATCCGCAGATGCACGTCGAACCCGCCCGGCGGGGCGGCGTCCGGCGGCGCGGCGGCGCGCGGCTTGGCCAGCGGGGGGGGCTTCAGCTTGCCCGACGGCATCCCGGACTCGTCGAGGTAGACGACGTCCCCATACGAGGTGAACTGCTGGAAGTGGGCGCGGACGAAGCGCTCGGGCGCGTAGAGGTCCACGTGCGAGACCAGCACGTCGATGTCCTTGACCGGCTCGAGGAGCTTGGTCGCCGTGACCTTCATCGCGAGGTCGAGCTCGCCCTCGGGGGTGTCGAGCCCGAGGCCGAGGATCAGCCAGTCCTGCGTCGTGACGTCGAGCACCGCGGTCGTCGGCGTCAGCGCGTCGAGGGCGACGTTCGCCACGACGTCGATCCGGCGGTCGCCCTTCTGCATGTCCTTCTCGCGAGCGCGAAGGGTCATACCGAGCGTGTCAGGAGCCAGGCTAATCTGAAACAGACCGTCGTGAATGCTGCGCTCGCTTCCGGGCAGCGGCGCGCGCACGTCGCGGACCGTGAGCGCCCCGCCGAGGCGGCTCGCGCCCGCGTCGAGGCGGAGGTCCCCGCCCTCGGGCACGAGGTGTAGCAGGCCGTCGATGTCGCAGTCGAAGAGCCCCGCGAGCGCGATCTTGCCGCCCTCGGCGATCGACGCCGGCAACAGGCTCAGCAGATCGACCGCGACGGCACGACCGGTGATGGCGACGTCGAAGGGCTCCTTCTTCAGGATCTTCGCCGGCGCCGCGCTCAGCGCGAACACGACCGGCGCCACGCCGCTCGCGTCCCGCGGGCCGATCTCGAGCCCGCCGCTCGCGCGCGCGCCGTCCGCGTCGACCACCAGGGCCACCCGCCCCGGGGTCCCGGCCAGGGTCGTGAACCCGTCCCAGCCGAGCTCACCCTTGGCGACCGGCGCTCCGACGGTCCCGCTGACCGTCAGCGCGCCCCCGAAGTCGCCCGGCAGGGTGATCGGCTTGGGCGCCAGCGTCCCCCACCGCGCCAGGCTCCGCTTCGGCAGCGACAGCGTCAGCGCGATCGGCGCCTCCGCGAGCCGCCGCAGGCGCGCCTTCATCCCGGTCCGGAGCCCCACACCGGCGAGCCCCAGCGTCCCCTTCGCCGAGAACACGTCCATCCCGGCCGCACCGACCTCGAGGCCGAAGGACGTCTCCTTGGTGTCGATCGAGAACTCCGCTGCCACGTCGGCCTGGGGCGCCGTCCCCACGACCAGCTGGCTGACCGACAGGCCGCCGTGGGCGAAGAGATCGCCCCCGTCCCCCGACAGCGCCAGCGCGCCGCTCAGCGAGCCGCTGGCGGGCGCGTCGAGCGGCAGCTGCGCCAGCGCGATGGGCGCCAGGTTCACGCTGAAGGTCCACGGCCGGGTCAGCCCCGAGCGCAAGAGCGGCGACCGCCCGAAGCTGGCCTCCGCCGCGACGTCGAGGAGCGGCGCCGCCGCCGCGTCGAGCCAGGCCATGAGGTGCCCATCGAAGGCCGTCTTGCCGCCGCCCATTTGGCGGAGCGTGCCGCCGAGGGTCAGCTTCTGGCGGGCCGTCGGGTCCTTCAGGCGCTCCCGCGGGGCGAGCGCGCCCTCGACGGTCAGCGCGAACTCTCCGGCGGGGTGGGCGGGCGTCCCAGTGAACCCGGCGTGGGCCTCCAGCGTGGCCTCCGGGTCGACGTTGGGCGGCAACCCGTTCGGCATGTAGCCCGCGAACGCGCCGAGGCGGCGCTTGGGGACGTCGAGAGTGAAGGTCAGCGCGCCACCGGGGGCGAGGCCGGGCTTCTTCCCGGGTCCGAGCGAGAGCGGCGCCTTCACGCTCATCTCCGCGAGCAGGGCGCGGGAGCCGGCGTCGGTGACGCGCACCTCGGTCCGCAGCCGGGCGTCCTGCACCGCGCCCTGGATCTTCACCTGCGCCGCGTCGCCCCCGCGCGTCCCGGCCCGTATGGTCAGGCCGAAGGTCGCCGACGGGTCCTCCGGGGTGCCGTCGAAGCCGACGCTGCCGCTGAGCGTCCCCCCGACGCCGCGGGTGCTCTTGCGCGCCAGCGCGGCCAGACGCCCGATGGAGAGGCGGTCGAACTCGAGGCTCCCGCTGAGGTGGGAGAGCAAGGTCGCCTCTGGGTGATCGGGGTCGCGGCGCAAGCGCGCCGTGCCGCCGAGGCTGAGGCTGCCGCCCGCCAGCGTGAGCTCGGTGCGCGGCAAGGTGTAGGCCCGATCGCCGCTCGGGTCCGGCGGCGCGATGTGGACCGTGACCGGCGCGAGGAGCTTGGTCTCGAAGGCGCCGCGCGTGACGGCGAGCTCCTGCAGGGTGGCCTCGCCGGAGCCCGCCTCGAGATCGACGACGGAGTCGAGGACGGCCTTGAGGTCGAGCTTCTGGCGCTCATCGGTGGCGCTGATCGCGATGTGCTGGCGCAGGCCGTCGAGGGTGATCTCGACCCGGGCGTCGTCGAGGGTCGTCTCACCGGCGTCGAGGGCGCCGAGGGTGAGGGTGAGAGCGCCCGTCGGCTTCTGATCCGCGATGGTCAGGTCCGCGAGGAGGCCGAGACGGCCGAGGCGGAGGTCGCCGCGCAGCGGGTCGTCGACGTGGAGCTCGTCGCCGTCGATGTGCCCCTTGAGGGTCATGCGCTCGATGGGGAGCTGCTCGAGCTGCACGATGGCGCCCTCCGCGGCGGCGCGCTCGACGAGCGGAACGCCCTCGGGCAGCAGCGTGCCCTCCGCGGTGAGGTCGATGTCGAGGCTGCCGCTGAACGGCGGCAGGGGGATGAGCAGGAGCCCGGCGTCCCGGGCCTTCGCGACGGCGTCAGCGAGGCCGGCGACGCTCTTGATGTGCGCCGAGAAGCGCCGGGTGTCGCGGTCGAGGGAGCCCACGACCTCGATGGTCTGCCCGAGGGCGCTGACGCTGAGCTTCTGGACGGCGTAGACCGGGCCGCGGGCGCTGGCCTCGAGCTCGAGGGAGTCGAGGGGGCGGCCGTTGAGCTCGGTCGGCCCGAGGGTGAAGCGGACGTCGGCGTCGAGGGCGCCCGGCTGGATGCCCTCGCCCTTCACCGTGAGCGTGAGGCTCGTGCGCAGGGGCGACTGGGGGTCGGGCAGGAGCTTGGTGGTGTCGATGCCGTCGCCGGTCAAGCGCAGGTCGTAGGCGAGCTCGGGCGGGCTCGACGCGTCGACCGTGCCGCGGAGCGAGAGCGTACCGCCGTCGGTCCTGACGTCGCCGCTGACCGCGAGGGCCTCCGGCGGCCCCTCGACCCCGATGTCGGCGCGTACGTCGCTGAGGAGGACCTCGCGACCGAGCAGCGCCTCGAGCCCGGCGGCGCTGATCACCATGCCCTCGAGCGCGAGCCGCTGCGGCCCGGCGGGTTTGCCGTCGGCGTCGAAGCGGACCTCGCCCTGCAGGCGCTCGAGGGTGAGCGGGCCGGCGCCGAGGCCAGCGAAGTCGAGCTGCGCCTGGCCGGGGTCGGCCTTGACGTCGAGGGCGCCGACGGTCAGCGGCAGATCGACCGCGGGCCTGCCGGGGAGCTCGACGTGGACCGTGCTCGCGATGGCGCGGGTCTTCAGCGTGAACTCCGCCCCGCGGCGCGTCGCGTCGAGCCCTGTAGCCAGGGGCAAGGACACGCGGGTGCCGTCGGGGCGGGTCATCTCGACGTTCATGGCGAGGCGATCGATCGCGGCGTCGAGGGTCTGCGCCCGCTCGTCCATGGCGACGGCCCCGTGGATCGCGAGGTCGGTGACCCGCGTCACGCTGCCGTCGGGCCGCGCGATGGTGGCGTTGACGTGCTGGACGTCGAGCTCCTTGATGGTCACCGTCCCCGGGAGCTTGGTCGGCTCCTTCTGCACCGCCTTGAGCGCCACCGTGTCGACGTCGACCCCGTCGACCGCGAGCTCGTCGATGACGAGGGCGCCGCCGAGGAGCTCGCCCCAGTCGAGGGCGAGGCCGAGGTGGTGGAGGTGGAGCGCGGTCTTGCCCTGGCGGTCCACGACCTTCAGCTCGTCGATGGCCACGTCGCCGAACAGCGCGTAGTCGAGCCCGCCGAGGGTCACGGTGCCGTCGTATCTCTTGGCGAGCCCGTCCTCCACGACGCCGCGCACGATGTTCTTGCCCGGGCCGGTGTGGAAGAAGAGGACGGCCAGGATTACGAGCAGGAGCAGCACGCCGACCGTGACGAAGAGCCACTTGAGCATCCGCCGCCACAGCGGGCGAGGCTGCTTCACGGCGCCTGGGACCTGGGGCGCGTCCGTCTCGGGGGTGTTCTCGGTGGCCATTAGAACGCCTCCCCGATGCGCGCGAAGACGAAGAAGCGGTCGAGGTCGCCGTAGGCCGCGACGTCGGTCACGCGGTAGGCGAGGTCGATGGCGAGCGGGATGGACCAGGTCCGGACGCGCAGGCCGAGGCCGGCGGCCACCGAGACCCCGTCGTCGAAGGGGTTCGCCTGCTCGCCGGCGCCGCCGAGGTCCACGAAGGCCACCGCGCCGACCTGTTGCCGGTAGGGCAGCCAGCGGAACTCGAGCGAGCTCTCGAAGAGGCTCGCGGCGCCGATCGGGATGGCCTGGCAGTCGGCGTCGTGGCAGCGCTCGGCGTAGACCGACAGGCGGCGCGTGCCGAAGCCGCGCACCCCGTAGGCGCCGCCGCCGAAGAGGCGCGCCCCGATGGGGACGCCGGCCGCGTCGTCGAGGGCGAGGACCCAGCCCCCCGCGACGCGCAGCCCGATGGCCATGTCGGCGTTGAGGTTGAGGAGGTAGCGGAGATCGGCCTCGACGCGGAGCCAGGGGGTGTCACCGAGGGCGCCGCCGGGGGCCCAGGCGGCCCGCAGCGCGACGAGGTGCCCGCGGAGCGGCTCGAGGCCGTTGTCGCGCGCGTCCCAAGTCAACGACGCCGCGAGCTCGGCGTTCATCGTGCGGGCGCCGCCGGCCAGATCGAGGGCGCCGAGCACCGTCGGGTCGATGGTGCCGACGCCGACCGGCCAGTCGAGGCGCAAGCGCGGCTCGAAGTCGATGAAGAGCCCGGTGTCCAGGGTCGAGCGCAGCCCGACCCCGAAGGTCGCGTTGCGCCAGTGAAAGCCCGGGTAGAGGGCCTCGTCGAAGCGGGCGGTCACGCGCAGGTCGACGCGCTCGCCGAACAGGCCCGGGCGGACGTAGCGGGCCAGCGCCGAGCCATAGAGCCCGAGGGGCTCGTCGAGCTCGCCGCGCCAGCGAAGGCCGTATCCGACAGACCCGCTGAAGACTAGGTGGTGAAACGCGCCGAGCGCATTTCGCAACTGCACACCGGCCCCGGCCTGGACGTCGACGCGCTCGAGGTCTGCGCCGACGCCAGCGGAGAGCCGCCCGGTAGCGGCGGGGGACTCGACCACCTGCACGGTGAAGTCGACGGCGGCGTCGAGCCCCTCGCGCGGGAGGAGGCTGCCGTCCGGGGCGACGCGGGCGGCGGGGATGATGCCGCCGGTGTCGGGGGGGATCCAGCTGTCGGGGGGGATGGCGCCCTCGACGAACTCGGTGCCGTACTCGGCGAAGACGCGGGCGGTGTCGAAGGCGCCGGAGTCCATTAGCGCCCGCTCCTGGGCCTCGATCTGGCCGAAGGCGACGGGCTCGCCCGGGGTGAGGTGGACCCACGCGAGGACGTCCTCGGTGGGGATCTTGTGGTTGCCCTTGACCGTGATCGTCCCGACGACGCTCTTGGGGCCGGGGTCGACGAGGTAGACCCAGTCGACCCGCTTGCGCTCGCGGTCGACGAAGGCGCGGCTGTAGACCTCGGCGCGCAGCCAGCCGGCGCGGCGCAGGAGGTTGGCCATCGCGTGGCGGTGCCAGCGGTAGGCGTGGAGGTCGACCGACGCCCCGCGGCCAAAGTCGACGACCGCGGTCAACGCTGGCTCGTAGCCGGCGGGGGCGCCCTGCACCGAGACGTCGCCGATGGCGTAGCGGGCGCCCTCGGTGACGCGCCAGCGGATGTCGATGGCGTGCTCGGCCTCGTCGAAGCGCACGTCGGCGTCGACGCCGCCGACGTCGAAGTAGCCGTAGCTGTGCCAGAAGGCGACGATGCGGCGGGCGTCCTCGGCCTTGCGGTAGGGGTTGTAGGGCTGACCGGGGATGAGGAACTGGTCGGGGCGGACGCTCAGCGTCTTCTTCAGCGGCGACCAGTCGAGCTGCAGCGGCTCCTCGAAGGTCAGCGACCGCACCGACCAGGTGGTCTCGCCCGGCAGCGTCGGCTTGACGAAGGTGGAGCAGCCCGCGACGAGCGCGACGAGCGCGACGAGGCCGAAGCGGCGGGCGAGCGGAGCGAGCGGGCGAGGCGCGAGTGGCGGCACGGTGGATTCCCAGCGCGGCGGCCCCGCGCTTGCCGGGGGGCCAGGTGTCTTGCGGCAGCGTTTCGCAGCGCGGAGCGCGCAGCTGACGACGTGGACCGGCCGCGCCAGCGGTCGGCCGAGCCGGCGGCGGAGCACGCGACTCCGCGGCCGATCCTGCGAATCACCGCATTGTGCGCCAACGACGCTGAGATTCAAACCCCAGGCGGCGGGGCGGCGGACGCGCAGCGGCGCCCCCGGACGCCCCCGGGCGCGCCCCCGGACGGCGCCGTGCGGCGGCGAGTATCGGAGGCGATCGGGTTTGCTTCGGAGCGACGGACGACTATCGTGTGCGGCGCGCTCTCGCGCACTCACGACCGGAAGGCGTCCATGACCGAACCCTCCCCGTACACCCAGGCCGACCGCGATCGCTGGCGACAGCTGATCCTGGCCAAGGGCAAGGAGGTCGCCGACAAGCTCGAGCGCGTCCTCAACAACAAGAACGTCTCCCTCGAGGAGATCTCGCTGTTCAAGGACGACGAGCCCGCGGAGACCAAGGAGAAGCGGCTGCGGCGCTTCCTCGACCACCTGATGGCGCGCCTGCGCAAGGTCGAGGACCCGCGCTTCGGCTATGACACGGAGCGCGGCGCGTTCCTGTCGGTCCCGGAGCTCGACGAGATGCCTTGGATTGACGTCGAGCCGTGATCCGGGTCCACGCCGTGCGCGTCGCCTGGGTCGCCGCGTGCTTGGCCGGCGCCGTGGTCGGGTGCGCTTCGGGGCCGGATCCCACCGCCGCCCCGCTGGCCGACCCGCGCGACCCGGGCCGCCCCCAGCCGCCGCTCGCCAAGGCGCAGGTGTGGTTCGCGGCGCGAGTCGTGCCCTGCGACCGCGTGGTGGACGCGCTGGCGCACTTCGCCGGCCAGCCCGGGGTGTCGGCCCCCGAGACCGTCCGCCCGCGCGAGAGCGCCCCGTGGTGCGCGCTCGCCGGCAACGAGAAGCACGGCGTGCGCGCCGACAGCTGGGCCCAGAACGTGTCGTCGATGCTGAAGGTGCCGTCGATCGCGTTCTACGTCGCGGACGGCAGCTGGAGCTACGCGGTGTTCGACGCCGGCGAGCCGATCTGCGCGATGGAGTCGCACTTCGGCAGCCCGGTGGTGGTCGGCGACCTCGCGCGCTGCGCGGGGGCCATCGGGGTCACGACGGACCGACTGGCGAGCTATCGGCTGCGCGCACGCGAGGTCCCGGCGCACCGCGAGCTGGCGGTGCGCCTCGGCTTCGACTACCCCCAGCCGGACGAGCCGACCGTCGCCGTGCGGCCCATCCCATCGCCGGACGCGCCGCCGCCCGCGGTGGTGGCGCCCAAGCAGACCAAGCCGTTCGAGGCCGGGCAGTGGGTCGTGATGCCGCCGCTCGGCGTGATGCTGGTCAAGGCCGTCGAGGGGCGGCCGGGCCCCGACGGCGGCGCCCCTGCGCCGACCTACGTGGTCGTCGCCGGCGAGCGCGTCCTCACGGTGCCGACCGCGACCGCGCCGACCCTGGGGATGCGCGCCCTCGCCACCAAGGAGGAGGCGGAGCGGCTCCTGACCCACCTGGCCGACGAGGCCGACGTCGCGGACAGCCGTCGCTACGACGAGGCGCGCACGCGGCGATGGCTCGAGGCGCTCAAGGGCGGGGACCTGGCCGCCATCGCGGACGCCCACCGCGAGCTGTGTGCCATCCAGGGCGACCGCACGCTCTACTCCATCGAGGCCGGGATGCTCGACACCGTGCGCGGCTGGCTGGTCGACGAGCTGTCCACCGCCAAGGGTGTGCAAGCGCAGGAGATCGATGCCGCCCTGCGCGAGGCCTGTGACTGAACTGGTGATTCTGGGCGGCCCGGTCGCGGGACCCGGTTTCACATTGCATCGCAGCATCCGTGAAACCGCTTGAGCGTGGCGGGCCCTTTGGCGCACCATGGCCGGAACGCGCTCGCGTTCACCCCTCACGACACACACCCGATTGCGCACCTCCTGGTCGGAGCCTCCGAGCCCGGGGTTCACGCGTCATCAGCTCGCCTCCATACGCACCCGAGAGAGGAACGATGCACCGCCGTGTCGCGGGCCACCCGGCCCTGTTCGCGCTCACTCTGACCTGCCTGATGCCGACCGCCGCCTGCGGCGACACCGCTGAGGACGTCGACGCCCAGCTCGCGACCCTGGTCGCCGCCTACGACGTCGCCCCGCTCCCGGCCAAGCCCGCCTACGACGCTGAGCTGGTCGAGCTCGGTCGCCTCCTCTTCTTCGACCCCGTGCTGAGCGGCAACCGCGACATCTCGTGCGCGACCTGTCACCACACGCGCCTCGGGACCGGCGACGAGCTGAGCGTCTCGGTCGGGACCGGGGGCCACGGGCTCGGCGCCGACCGCGTCCTCGGCGCCGGGCGGACCCTCGTCCCGCGCAACGCGCCGGAGATCTACAACCGCGGCTACGCCCTGTGGACCACGATGTTCTGGGACATGCGCGTCGCCCACCGGGCGGACGGCACGTTCGCCACGCCGGCCGGCGCCCAGCTGCCGTCGGGGCTCAGCCACGTGCTCGAGATGCAGGCGATGTTCCCGGTGACCTCGCGCGACGAGATGCGCGGCGGGGTCGACGACGTGGACGTGGACGGCCAGCCGAACGAGCTCGGCCAGGTCGACGACAGCGACCTGACCACGATGTGGGACCTGCTCATCCAGCGGGTGCTGTCCTTCGATGAGTACGCGGACCGCTTCGCGCGCGCCTTCCCCGACGTGGCGCCGGCGAAGCTGGGCTTTCAGCACGCGGCCAAGGCCATCGCGGCCTTCGAGGCGGACGCCTTCACCTTCACCGACGCCCCCTTCGACCGCTGGCTGCGGGGTGACCGCGGCGCCATGAGCGCCCAGGCCAAGCGCGGCGCCGTGATCTTCTACGGCAAGGGCGACTGCGCGAGCTGTCACGGCGGGACGCTGATGACCGACCAGCGCGCGCACTCGCTGTGCGCGCCCCAGATCGGCCCGGGCAAGGGCGACGCGGCGCCGTGGGACGTCGGCCGCGAGGCGATCACCGCGGACCCCCAGGACCGCTTCGCCTTCCGCACGCCGCCGCTCCGCAACGTCGACCACACCGCTCCGTACATGCACGACGGCGCGTACACGACCCTCGAGGCCGCGGTGCGCCACCACCTCGACCCCATCGCCGCGCTCGAGGGCTACGACACGAGCGCGCTGCGCGGCGACGTGGCCGAGACCTTCCAGCACTCGGCGGACCTGATGCAGCAGATGCTCGCGACGCTGCCCGAGCAGCTCCGCACGCCGATGCACCTGAGCGACGCCGAGGTCTCCGACCTCGTCGTGTTCCTCGGCGCCCTGACCGACCCCGCGTCGCTGCGCCTCGGCCAGCTGCGCCCCGTCGCCGTCCCGAGCGGCCTGCCCGTCGACTGAGCCCCGCCGGGCGTCAGGCCGCGGCGGACCCGGCGGCCAGGGCCAGCAGACGCTCGGCGTAGGTGCTCATCGCGGTAGCGAGCTGCTCGAAGGAGTCGAGGACGTAGAGGATCGGCTGGTAGTGGAAGATCTCGAAGGGCGTGTCGCAGACGCGGTCGAGGTCGAAGGGGCGCCGCTCGACCTCGGGGGAGTAGAGGGCGTGGTGGCCCTCCCCCTCGCTCGAGATGAGCCCCGAGCCGTAGAGCTTGAGCCGGTCGTCCTCGTGGATGAGCCCGAACTCGACGGTGAACCAGAAGAGCCGCGCGAGGCGCTCGGTGTGGACCGGGTCGTCGGTGACGAGGGCCGCCTTGCCGTAGGTCTGCAGGAACTCGGCGAACTGCGGGTCGGTGTGCAGCGGCACGTGGCCGAACACGTCGTGGATGATGTCGGGCTCGGGCAGGTACTCCATCTGGGCCGCCGGACGCACCGCGATCGTCGTCGGGAACTGGCGCTGGGCCAGCCACGCGAAGAAGCACTTCGGCGGCAGGTAGCCGGGCACCCCGTGGCTCTGCCAGCCGGTCAGCGCCTCGAGCTGCGCGTTGACGACCTCGAGCCGCGGGACCTGATCGGCGCTGAGCTTGATCGCCTTCGCCCCGTCGAGGAAGACCCGCGAGCCGTCGCGCGTGAGCTGGTCCATGCGCTTGCGGAAGATCGTCCCCCAGACCGCGTGGTTCTCGGGGGTGTAGCGCTCCCAGCGCTGGGGGATCTTCATCGGCTCGATGTCGATGCGCTCCGCGGGCAAGGTGTCGCAGTGCTGCGCCCACGCGTTGGCCGCGAGCGCCTCCTCCGAGTCGATGACGGGTTGACGAAGGAGCCCATCATCACGGTTGGTTTCATCCTGCATGGCGCTGTCGCTATATCACGACTCCGATGGGCGCCGCCATGTGGGCGTCGTTCGCGGTGCCGAACCCCGGCGACGGCGCGTGGAGCCGGTCCCGCGCCCGCACCGGCCCCGGATTTTCTGGCGTCCAGGGCGAAAACGCAGACAATCGGCCGACCATGTCCGATCCGCTCGCCACGCTCCCGCCCTCCCGACGCCTCCTCGGCCAGGCCGTCCTGCCCACCAGCGACGGCGCCCCGCCGCGGCCCACCCGCGCCGCCATCGACGTCACCGGGGCGACCATCACCGCGGTCCACCGGCTCGCGAGCGGCGACGCCCCCCCGCCGCTGCCCCCCGGCGTCCCGACCGAGGACCTCGGCGCGCGCATGGTCACCCCGGCCTTCATCGACGGCCACACCCACCTCTGCCTGAGCGCGCTACGCGGCCTCTCGGTCCCCGAAGACGCCGACGCCAACCTCGTGGAAGACTTCTTCTTCCGCATCGAGACCAAGATGGGCCCCGACGACGTCCGCGCCTTCGTGCGCATGGGCGCCTACGAGGCCCTCATCCACGGGACCGCCCTCGTCTGGGACCACTACTACCGCCCGGACGCCGTCATCGCCGGGCTGCTCGACGTCGGCCTGCCCGCCGTCGTCGCCCCGACCCTGCAGGACCTCAGCGGCCCCGGGATCGACCAGCACGAGGCCTCCCTCGAGCGCACCGCCACCATCGCCGCCGACGCCTCCCTCGCCGCGCGCGGTGTCTTCGCCGCCTACGGCCCCCACGCGACCGACACCGTCAGCGACGCGCTCTTCGGCCGGGTCGCCGAGCTCTCCGAGCGGCATGCCCTCCCGGTGCACTGCCACATCGCGCAATCTCTCGATGAACTCGAGCGAGTACGGTCACTTCGCGGCTGCTCACCGCTCGACGTGCTGCATCGCACCGGCGTCCTCGCGGCCTCCCCGCGCACGCTCCTCATCCACAACATCTTCGTGACCGAGCCCGAGATCGCGGCCCTCGACAAGGACCGCGTGGCCCTCGGCTTCTGCCCGCACTCCAAGGAGATCTTCGCCTACCTGCCGGACATCCGCGCCTGGAGCGCGGCGCGCCTCCCGTGGTTTCTGGGCACCGACTGCGCCGCGAGCAACGACGCCCTGAACGTGCAGGGCGAGCTGCGCGCCACCGCCGGCCTGCGCTCGGCCGGCGTGACGTGGTCCGCGGCCCACCAGGCGTTCTTGCAGAGCGGCAGCCTCGACGACGCCAGGGCCGCGTGGCGCGCGCGCGCCGGGGCGCGCACGAAGACCACCTGGCTCGCGGACCCGGCCTTCCTCCTCGACCGCGTCTGGGGCATCCCGGGCGGCCTCCACCCGGCCTTCCGCGCCGGCGTCATCGGCCCCGGCGCGCTCGCCAACCTGGCCGTCTGGGACCTCGACCACCCGACCTTCTGGCCCGCCCGCGAGCCCGTCCGCCAGCTCACCCTGAGCGACACCGTCGGGGCGCTGCACAACGTCATGGCGGCCGGCCGCTGGGTCGGCGTCCACGGCGACTACCACCGCAGCCTCGTCGCCACCGACGCCTACCGCGAGGCCCACCGCGAGGCGAGCGACCGCCTCACCGCCCTCGAGCGGAGGCTCTAGCGGCGTCTACGGCGTCATCACCGTCAGGCCGTCGAAGTAGTCGCGGTAGTAGCCGTGATCCCGTGTGAGGAGCCGATCGGCACGCCGCCGGGCGTGAGCCCCAATGAGGAAGTCGGTCATGATTCGCGTCCTGGATCCGCCGCGCGCGCGATAGGTGCGCCAGAGCGCTCCGGCGTCGGTCGCGATACCGAGATCGAGCGCGTCGAACCGCACGTCGATGGCCTGCATGGCGAGGACCGCGCGCTCGTGGGCCTCGAACGCGGCGCAGACCTCGCTCCACACCGGGGCGCAGGCGACCAGCTGGCCCTCGGCGACGGCCTGACGCAGCGCCGCCCGAGACGCGAGCCCGTGGACGGGATCGGCGAGGAACACGTCGAGCAGGACGCTCGTATCCACGGCGGTGATCACGCCGCCGGGTCCGGCTCGTAGCCGCGCAGGTCCGCGAGGACGTCGTCGCTCGTTCGGCCATCCCCAAGGATCCCGTACACCTCGGCGACCCGGTCGCGCGGGTCGGCCTTCTGCGCGACGAGGCGACCGGCCTCCTCCCGGAAGTCCAGCACCGTCCCCTCGGAGAGGCCGAGGGCGTCGCGGAGGGCCTTGGGGATGGTCACCTGGCCTTTGCTCGAGACGGTCGCCTTCATACCCGTAGCGTATGAAATCATACTCATCATGTAAAGATCCTGGCAGAGCCGGCGCCGACCCGCGTTGGCTTCCCCAGCCGCGCGGGCTATCGTGCGGCCCATGGACCTCGCGACCTCCCACCTCGGGACCGATCTGGACGGGCTGGCCGCGCTCGTGGCCATCGACCTGCTCGAGGGGCCACTGGTGCTCGGCGTCCCGGGCTCCCTCGACCCGGTGACCACCCGCTTCTACAAGGAACAGGGCCACCACTTCATCGCGCTGGTCCCCGAGCGCGAGCTCCGCGAGCGCCTCGCCGCCGAGCCCCTCGGCCGCCTCCTCGTCGTCGACACCGCGCGCAGCGAGCGCCTCGGCTTCATCGCCGACCACGTCGCCGGGTTCACCAGCGTCAGCGCCTGGGACACCCACGGCGACCCGGTCGCCGACCTCCCCCGCGTCGACCACGAGCCGGCCGCCGCCACCGTGTCGCCCCTGGTCCTGCGCATCGCCGAGCGCGGCCTCACGCCGACCCCGGCCCAGGCTGGGCTCTTTCTCCTCGGCATCCACGCCGACAGCGGCCACTTCGTCTTCCCCGGCACCGCCGCCGCCGACTACCGCGCCGCCGCCCTGTGCGCCGCCTGGGGCGCCCCGGTCGCGTGGATCGAGGAGTACGTCCCCCGCGGCCTCGACCGCCACCGCCTCCACCTCATCGAGCGCATGGCGTCCCGCGTCACCACCCGCACGACCGGCGGCTTCACGATCGCCATCGCCACCCTCGACCTCGAGGACTACGAGCCCGACCTCGCCCCGCTGCTCGACACCCTGCGCCGCGCCGAGGGCTGGGAGGCCGCCTTCCTCATCGCCGCCGACCCGCGTCGCACCGTCATCATCGGCCGCTCCTCGGGCGGCGTCGATGTCGCCGCGACGCTCCGCCCCCTCGGCGGCGGCGGCCACCCCGAGGCCGCCAGCGCGTCGCTCCGCGGCTGCCCGGTCCCCGAGGCCCACGCGCTGCTCAGCGACGCCCTCGAGGCCGGTGCGCGCCACCGCACCGCCCGCGACCTGGCCTCACCGCTCGTCTACACGGCCGCCGCCGACGCCACCGTGGACGCCGCGGGCGCTGCGCTGCACAAATACAAAGTCAACGCCGTCCCACTGGTCCGTGACGGCGAGTTCGTCGGCCTCCTTTCGCGACGCGAAGTGGACGACGCCGTCCGCCACGGGATGGGCGGAGCGCCGGCGGCGTCGATCAGCTCGGGGCCGCCCAACTGGGTGCCCGGCGACGCGCCGATCGCGGAGGTCCGCCGGGTGATGCTCGAGAGCCCCGGCCGCCTGGTGCTCGTGGGTGAGGCCCCGGGCCCGGCCCGCGGGGTGATCACCCGCACGGTCGTCTTTCGGGCCTCGGTCGACGAGTCTCCGTTCAACCGCTCTCGCCCGTCGCCCCGGCGCGACCTGATGCAGCGGTCCCTGTCCCGGGCGCTGTCCGAGGCGGACCAGACCCTCGTCAGCCAGCTCGGCGCCCTCGCCGAGGCGGCCGGCCTCGAGCTCTACCTCGTCGGAGGCGCCGTCCGCGACGTGTTGCTCCAGCGCGCGGTCGACGACCTCGATCTGGTCGTCGTCGGCGACGCCCCCACCCTCGGGCGCGCGGCCGCCGAGCGCCACGGCGGCCGCCTGCACGTCCACGAGGCCTTCGGCACCTGCACCTGGACCACGCTCGGGGGGCGCAAGGTCGACCTCACCACCGCCCGCACCGAGTCCTACCCGCACCCGGCCGCGCTGCCGGACGTCGCGAGCGGGGGCCTCCACCACGATCTGCTGCGGCGCGACTTCACCATCAACGCCATGGCGCTGGCCATCGGCCCGAGCCACGGCGGCGAGCTCGTCGATCCCTTCGGCGGCCAGCTCGACCTCGACCAGCGGGTGGTCCGGGTCCTCCACGGCCTCAGCTTCCACGACGACCCGACCCGCGCCTGGCGCGCGGCGCGCTTCGCCGGGCGCTTCGACTTCACCCTCGCCCCCGGCAGCCAGGCGCTGTTGCGCGAGGCCCTGCGCGCGGGCTTCGCCGACCGCCTCGGCCCGGCGCGCCTCGGCTCGGAGCTCCACAAGGTGCTGTGCGAGGCCCAGGTCGTCCGCTGCGTCGCGATGCTGCGCGATTGGGGGCTCCTGGCCCTGATTCACCCCGGCCTCCCCGGCGACCGCGAGCTGCTCGAGCGCGTCACCGGCGTGCGCGAGGCGTGGCTGCGTCACCGCGAGTGGATCGACGGCGAGGGCCTCGACGCGGGCGAGGCCCAGTGGATCGCCATCGGGTGGTCGCTGCCGACCGAGGACCGGCGCGCCCGCGCGCGCCTGACCGGCAAGGTGCGCGGGCGCACCGGCCGCTGGGTCGGGGGACCGGTGCGGGTCAGGGCCGCGCTCGATCAGCTGCAGCGCGCCGCGCGCCGCTCCGACGAGGCGCGGGCGCTCCGTGAGCTCGACCCCGCCGAGCTGGTCTGCGTCATGGCCCTCGGAGGCGACGGCGCCGAGGCCGCGGTCTCCTGGTGGGAGCACGAGGGGCGCCTCGTCGAGCCGGCGGTCGACGGTCACCAGCTCATCTCCCGCGGCGCGCAGCCCGGGCGCGCCCTCGGTCAGGCCCTCGACGCGGCGCGGACCGCCGCCTGGGACGGCGCCGACGCGGCGCGGCAGCTCGCCGCGGCGCTGGACGCGCTCGACGCCGCGACGAGCTGAGCCCTCGTAGCGCCCTCTGATCGAGGTGTGCTGGCGATCAGCGGCTGATGCGCAGCCGATCGAGGGAGATGTGGGTGCCGCTCGCGCCAGGCGTGAGGGGTTTGGGGGTTGGCGCCGCGAGCGCGTGGCTGGGGCACGACGCGCAGCCGCCGCCGGACCGCTGCACGCGCTTGGCGAGCCAGCGGCTCAGCAGGATGCTCAGCACGACGAGCGCGAGGGCGACGGGATCCTGCCAGGTGAGATACCAGTCCATCGGGGACTCTCCTCGAGGTCAACCGAGACCCAGTGCGGTGCCGACCTGGTTGACGACGATGGCGCCGATCCAGGCCAGGACCGTCATATAGACGAAGGTGAAGACGGGCCAGCGCCACGACCGCGTCTCGCGACGGATCGTCGCCAGGGTCGCGGCGCACTGGCTACAGAGCGCGAAGAAGACCATCAGCCCGACCGCCTGCAGCGGCCCGAAGGCGAGGCTCCCGTCGGCGCGCCGCGCGGTCTTGAGGGCCTCGCGCAGCCCGACGTCGCCCTCGGCCTGCTCAGCCGCGGGCTCGCCGAGGGTGTCGACGGCGAAGTCGCCGGGATCCACGTCGCCGAGGCCGTACAGGATGCCGAGGGTCGGCACGATGAGCTCGCGCGCGGGGAAGGCCGCCACGACCCCCACGCTGGTCCGCCAGTCCCAGCCCGCGGGCTCGAAGACGGGGTGGATGAAGCGGCCGATGTCGGCGAGGAAGCTCTGCTCGAGGTAGGCCCCCTTCTCGGCGTCGTCGATGCTCTTCAGGTGGTGCTCGAGGGGGGCGCCGGAGAGGGACTCCGCGGCCGCGCTGCGCGTCGCCTCGAAGTGGTCGTGGAGCCCCTGCGGCCGCGGGTAGTAGCTGAGCACCCAGATGATGACCGACGCCGCGAAGATCACCGTCCCCGCGAGCACCATGAAGTCGCGGCAGCCCGACTGGACCTGGGCCCAGACGACGCGCGACGACGGGCGCTGGTAGACCGGCAGCTCCATCATCAAGGCCGAGCTCGGCCCGCGCAGGACCGTGCGGCGCAGGATGAACGCCACGATGACGGCGAGCACGATGCCGAGCAGGTACATCGCCAGCAGCACGACGCCGCCGGCCTTGGCGGGGAAGAAGGCGCCGATGAGCAGGACGTAGACCGGCAGGCGGGCCGAGCACGACATGAGCGGCGAGACGACGATGGTCGCGATGCGATCGCGCTCGTTCTCGATGATGCGGCTCGCGAGGATGCCGGGGACGGCGCAGGCGAAGGAGCTGACCATGGGGACGAAGCTGCGCCCCGACAGGCCGACGCGGGAGAGCGGGCGGTCGAGCAGGAAGGCCGCGCGCGCCATGTAGCCGGTGCCCTCGAGCAGGGCCACGATCAGCATCAGGAGCGCGATCTGGGGCAGGAACACGAGGATGGAGCCGATGCCGTTGATCAGCCCGTCGGTCAAGAAGGACTGGACGGCGCCGGGCTCGATCGCGCTGGCGACGGCGTCGCTCAGCGCCGTCTGGCCGCCGTCGATGAGGTCCATGAACGGGGTCGCGACGCTGAAGAGGGCCTGAAACATCCCGAGCATGACCAGCATCAGGATCGGCAGCCCCCAGACGCGATGCAGCAGCACGGAGTCGAGGCGGTCGGTGAAGGTCCGCCCGCCGGAGCGCGGGGAGATGTGCTGCACGCGCGCCGCGACGACCTGCGGATCGAAGGCGACGAGGTTCTGACGCGGGATGTGCGCGGTGCGGATGAGCGCGTGGCGCAGCGCCTCGGCGCCCTCCCCCGTCGCCGCGTTGGTCGGGACGACCGGGACCCCGAGCGCGTCGGCCAGCGCCTCGGTGTCGACCGGGCGCCCCTCGGCCTCGGCGACGTCGCGCTTGTTGAGGGCGACCACGATCGGCTTGCCGAGCTTGAAGAGGCTCGCGACGAGGGTCAGCTCGACGGTGAGCTTGGCGGCGTCGACGACCGCGCAGATGACCTGCGGCCGGTCCTCGCCGGTCGCGGTCAGGTAGTCGAGGGCGATCTCCTCGTCGGGGCTGACGGCGCTGAGCGACGCGATCCCCGGCAGATCGACCAGGCGCAGCACGAACTCGCCGACCCGGACCCGGCTCTCGCCGCGCTCCACCGAGCTCCCCGGGAAGTTCACCGGCTTCTGCACGTGGCCGGTGAGGTGCATCATCAGGCTCGTCTTGCCCGAGTTCTGGCGCCCCACCAGCGCGGCCGTGATCTCTCCGAGGCCGGTGACCGGCGTCTCGAAGGTGATGGCGGTCATCAGCGCAGCTCCTCGACCACCACCCGCTGCGCCTCACTCCGACGCAGGGCTATGCGGTAGCCCTGCAGGCGATATTGCGTGGGATCACCGAACGGAGCGCGCCGGACGACCTCGATCCGAGTCCCCGTCCAGAAGCCGAGATCGCTGAGACGACGACTCAGGCGGTCGTCCCCGACCACGTCGATGACCAGGCCCGCCCGCCCGGGGGCGAGAGCGTCGAGGGTCGTGGCGGTGGGGTTCTGCGTCATCGCAGGGGGAGAGTAAACACAGTTGAAAAGTGTTCTCAATTAGATTCGCGACCGCGATCGCGAATCGCGTTCATGACGAGCCCCGGCCCGGTCGGCCTCGTGAGTGCGCCGCACCACGCGATCTCCGACGGCGCAGGCAGGCGCCTCCGCCGGGCCAATACGCATCGCGCGCGGTTACAACCCGGCCAACCGGCGACGAGGAATCGGCTCGACCCGTCGCTATGTTGAGCCGGCAGTCGACTGCGAAAATGCGCCCGAACCACCCGGGCGAGCGAGCGAACCCCGGCGTGGGTGGGCGTGGCAGGTGCCGCGCCAGGGAGGCGGGCCTCCCGCCCGACGCCGCGGACCTCGTCACCGAGCATCACGAGGACGAACCGTGTCCCGCAAGTTGTGCCCCAACGGCCATGGCTACTACTCCACCTCGGCAGACATCTGCAGCGAGTGCGGAGCTGCGCTCCAGAGCGACCACGGCGAACGTGTCATCGCCCATCGCTATCGACTCGACAGGGTGATCGGGCTCGGCGGCACCCGCAGCACCGTGTGGGAGGGCGTCGACCTGCGCACCACTCGCCCGGTGGCGGTGAAGCTCCTCCCCGACCCGACCGGCGTCGAGCTGATGCGCTTCATGCGCGGCGCCTTCATCGCGGCCGAGCTCGATCACGAGAACGTCGCTCAGGTCTACGAGTACGGCGAGTACGGCGAGGACGAGCCGGAGGGCGGGCTCTTCCTCGTGATGGAGCGCCTGACCGGCGCCACCCTCGACCGCGTGCTGCGCAAGGGCGCGATCCCCTGGCGTCGCGCCGTCAGCGTCGCCGAGCAGATGCTGAGCGCGCTCGACGCGCTGCACGCCAACCGCGGCGTCCACCGCGACATCAAGCCGGGCAACGTCTTCGTGACCCCCGACGAGCTCGACGACAGCTGGCGCGTGCGGATCTTCGACTTCGACCTCGCCATGCGGGTCGAGGACGTGACGACGTCGGAGTTCTACGGTGACGAGCTGCGCGCCGTGCCGAGCACCCCGGTGTGCGGCACCCCTCCCTACATGGCGCCCGAGCAGATCATCGGCTATCCGCTCGACGGGCGAGCGGACGTCTACGCGGTCGGCGTGACGCTGTACCGCATGCTGAGCGGCTGCCTCCCGTTCGCGGACAGCGACCGCCAGCTCCTCTACCGCGCCCACCTCGAGCGCACGCCGCCGCCGCTCGCCGCGCCCGGCGGCCGACCGGAGCTGCCATCGGCGCTCGTGGCGGTGGTGATGCGGGCGCTCTCGAAGCGCCGCAGCGAGCGCTTCAAGTTCGCGAGCGACATGCGCCGCGCGCTGCGGGCCGTACAGCTCGAGCACCGCGAAGCGGCGACGCCGGCCCCCGCCGCCTTCGCCGCCCGTTGGCCGACCCCCTGAGCGCTACAGGCTGCAGCTCTTGATGCGCCACTTGTTCTCTTGCTCGGGGTCCTGCGCGACGTAGCACGGGGTCGGCATCGACTTCGGGTTGTTCACGAAGACCTTGATGACCCCCGGCTCCGGCTCCTCGGCGTAGGCCCACTTGTAGACGGGCTTGCCCTCCTCGACGAGGAAGAGCGCGACCTTGCGCCGCATCGCCGGCCAGTTGAGCTGCCGCCGCGAGGTCAGCGCGTTGGGGAGCTTCTCGCTCGTGTGGAGCAGCCCCTCGAAGGCCTCCCAGCCCTTGGCCTCGTCGGGATCGAGGGCGGCGGCGAGGGCGCGCGCGATGATGCCCTCGGGGGACTCCGGATCGGGGTCCTTCACGACGCTGTTGCGCGCCGGGTAGGTGTAGCCGTGGGGCGACGCGCCGTCCGCTGCCTCGGTCGGCACCGCCGCGTCGGCGGGGTCGGCGGCGGCGGTGGAGCCCGCGTCGGCGGCGCTCGGGTCCGCGGCGCCGGCGTCGGCGGCGGCGTCAGCCGGCTTGATGGCGGGGGCGACCGGCGGGGTCCCGGGATCGGCCGGCGCGGCGCCCGGGTCGGCGGGCGCGACGGTCCCCTCGCCGCCCTTGTCCTC
>PHBI01000103.1 GCA_002841945.1 Deltaproteobacteria bacterium HGW-Deltaproteobacteria-14 | reverse complement strand
CTGCGGGGCGGCCGCCACCTGCGGCGCGGGCGGGCGCGGCGCGGCCGGAGGGGGCTGGGGCGCCTGCAGCGTGCCCGGCTGGGGCGCGCGGGTCGGCGCCGGGACCTCCGAGACCTGGGCGAGCCGCTTGTGGAGCTCGGCGACCTCGGACGGGTCCATCTGGACGGTGGCGCCGTCGTCCTGGAAGCCCTCTCCCCCCTTGCTCCCCATGCTGTCGTCCTTACCCGCCATGATGCGTCCCCATGTGTCGGTGAGGGGGGCGCGCGGACACCCCGGTGTCCGCCCCAAAACCCCTCGATATTCGCGTCGCGCGGTGATCTCGGCGCGGTCACTTTCACGCCTGGCGGCCCACCCGTCAACTCGGGCCAGAGCCCGCGATAGACGGCGTCCCACCTTGATCAACGCGCCCTGAACCCCCGTGCCCCCCCGCGCACCGACCGGAGAGCCCGATGGCCCGCAGCGCCGCCCGCGACCTGACTCGCGGCCCCATCCCGCAGCACATCATCAAGCTCGCGACGCCGGTCGTCATCGCGATGGCGCTCCAGTCGGCCTACGCCCTCATCGATCTCGCCTGGGTGCGCGGCCTCGGCGACGCCGCGGTGACCGGGCTCTCGACCTCGTTTCAGGCCTTCTTCATCGTGCTCGCGCTGGCCCAGGTGGTCGCCACCACCGAGCTCGCCGAGCTCAGCCAGGCCTACGGCGCGGGCCGCATCAAGGACGCGCGCCGCCTCTTCTCGAGCTTCTCGATCGTCGGCGTCGTCATCGGCGTGCTCGCCGCCGTCGCCGCCTACCTGTCGGCCGACGTCTACGTCGCCGCCTACACCTCCTCAGCGGCCGCGCACGTCGCGGGCGTCGCCTACTTCGAGGTGATGTCGCTGACGTTCTTGGCGCAGCTCGTCATCATGGTCTTCGGCAACGCCGTCCGCGCGAGCGGCGACTTCCACACCCCGATGCGGGTGATGGTCGTCTCCATCGTCGTCAACGCGACCCTCGACCCGCTGCTGATGTACGGCGTCGGGCCGCTCCCCGAGCTCGGCATCGCCGGGGCCGCCTGGGCCACGGTCATCGCGCAGCTCATCGCCATCCTCCTCTACACCCGGCGCTTTCTGCGCCGCGCCCACCTCGCCGAGCGCGACATCAGCTGGGCCCGCCCGATCTTCCCGCCGGGGTTCTTCACGCGCCTGCTCACCCGCGGGCTCCCCGCGGGCACCCAGTTCTTTCTGACCTCCGCGGTCCTCGGCATCGTCATGGCCTCCCTCAAGTCCGAGGGCGACGCCTGGACCTCCGCCGCCGGCGCCGGATTCCGCGTGCTCCAACAGACGTTCCTGCCGCTGGTGGCCCTCGGCTCCGCGGCCGCCGCGATCTCGGGGCAGAACCTCGGCGCCGGCCACGCCGACCGCGTCCGCGAGACCGCCCGCCTGGCGACGCGCTGGGCCTTCGGCTACGGGGTCGTGGTCGGCGCGCTGATGTTCGTCGGGGGCGGCCTGGCCGCCCACATCTTCGCCACCGGTGAGGAGGCGCTCGCGGTCGGGGCCGAGTACTTCCGCTGGAGCGCCCCCGCGCTGCCGGCGATGGCCCTGACCTTCGTCCCGATGTTCATCCTGCAGGCCGCGGGCCGCGCCATCCTGCCCCTGCTCAGCGCCATCCTGCGCATGGCGCTGCTCGCCGTCGCGGTGCTGTGGGTCGTCCCCGCCCTGACCACCGATCCCGGCTGGATCTTCGGCGCCGTCACCATCACCTCCTACGTCGAGGCCCTCGGTGCCACCGCGCTCCTCGGGCTGTTCGTCAGGGGCATCGTCCGCGACGCCCCGGCCGCCGCCTGAGTCGCGGGGCCCCGGTGTCTCACGCCGCCGGCGCGTCGGTGAGCTGCGCGAGGTAGCGCTCGCGCAGCGCGGCCAGGTCGGCCCGCAGGGCGTCGCGCTCGCGGCGCAGGCTCTCGAGCCGGTCGCCGTGCTCCCACCACGCCCGGAGCCCGCTCAGGGTCAGGCGGTGCAGGCGCGCCTCGGTCATGTAGCGCAGCGCAAACAGCGCCGAGGTCGGCAGCGTCGCCGCGTAGACGATGGCGACGACCGGCCCGAGGGCGCCGGCGACGACGATGACCTGCGCCCCCCAGAGCCCGCCGTAGAGCGCCGCCCCGGTGAGGAACTTGAAGAGCGCCTGGCGGTCGCGGCGCGGGTCGGCCACGCGGAGCAGGCCGCGCAGGGTGAGGTAGGGCAGGGCGCTGTTGAGCATGCCGTAGGCCGCGACCGGCGCGCCCAGGACCAGGTAGCGGCGGGTCGCGCGCCAGCCGCCGGCGCCGCCGCGGGCGCTCTGACCGCGATGCTGCAAGGCGTTGGAGTTGCCGCCGAGGCCGAGCCCGCTGCGCTCGTCGAGGTAGCGCTGGAGTCGGCGTCTCAGCACGGCCGTCTGCTCGGGATCGAGCTCCTGGAGCCAGCGGTAGGCCTCCACGATGCGCCGCACGAGCGCCGTCCGCTCGGCCGGGGTCTGGCCGCCGGCGTCGAGCCCCTCCTCGGCGCGGATGTCGACGATGAGCGAGGTGACCTGGGCGATGATGCGCTCGTCCTCGTCCTCCTCGACGTGGATGGCGAGCTCGCGCAGCGCCTCCTCGAGCCGGGCGGTCAGCGCCCGCACCGCGGCCCGCGGGTCGGTCGCGTTGAGGGCGACGAACTCCGCGACCGGGATGGGCTCGCCGAACGCGACGTGGACGTCGCTCCGGAACGCCTGGCGCACCAGGTAGTTGAGCCCCACCGGGACGATGGCGACGTCGAGGTCTCCGCCGGTGGCCGCCGCGGCGTCGAGGGCGATGCGCGCGGCCCCCGTCTTGACCTGGTGGACCTTCAGGTTCTGGTGGGTCCTGCCCTCGGGGAAGATCGAGATCACGCCGCCCCCGCTGAGGACCTCGCGGGCGGCGGCGAAGGCGCCGGCGTTGTCGACCTTGCCCGCGTGATCGGTGGGGCGCGAGATGGGGATGGCGCCGACCGAGCGCAGGACGCGCCCGAAGATCGGGACCTTGAACAGGCCGTCGCGGGCGCAGAAGGCGACCTGGCGACGCTCGATCAGGCCGAGCAGCAGCGGGTCGATGATGGAGTTCGGGTGGTTCGACGCCAGGATCGCCGGCCGGGCGCCGTCGAGGTGCTCGCTGCCGGTCACCTCGATGGTGCGGTAGAAGGCCTTCATGCCCGCGCGTACGGTGGCGCGCAGCCCGCGATAGAGGCGGGACGGCGTGCCGGGCCGAGGCGCGGATGGGGGAGTGACGGGCTCCATCGCGGCTCCTGGGTTCGGTCCCCCCAGCGTAGTCGGTCCTGGGGCGCCAGGCAAAGCCGCGGACCTGGGCGATCCCTCGAGCGGTCCCGGCGGCCTCGCCGTCGCCCGCTCAGAAGGCGAGCGCGACCTGGCCGTAGAGGGCCGTCTCCCCGAGGAAGGCCCACTCGAAAGACAGCGCGAGCCACGGCGCCGGGGCGACGCTCACGCCGAGGGCGAGCTGGTAGTGGCCGCGGTCGCTGCCGGTGACGTCGACGCCGTCTCGGCTCCAGAGCGCCGGCCCCCCGAAGGCCCGCGCGCTGAAGTACGGGGTCAGGACGCTCCACAGCGTGCGCGAGACGGTGAGGGACGCGCGCAGGTCGAAGGCGGTGAGCGACGCCGTCTCACCGCCGCCGCCGACCTCCTCGGTCGAGGCGAAGGAGCTCGCCAGGGCGATCCCGGCGGTCAGCGTCACGGGGTCGGAGGGGGCGGCGAGGAGGCGATACTCCCCCTGCAGCGACACCACGCCGCCCGGCTTCACGTCCCAGGTGCGGCCGCCCGCGCGCAGCTCGCCGTCGAGGACCGCGCCGGCCCGCAGGCCCACGGTCAGGTCGTCGGTGACGCGGTAGCCGACGCTCAGCAGGGCCAGGACCTCGGACATCTCGAGATCGAAGTCGCCGGCGAAGCGCAGCCCGGCGTCGAAGGTGCCTGCCGTCACCGCGATCTGCCAGCGCCGCGCGCCCTCGTCGTCGGTCTGTGAGCCCACCGGACCGGCGGGCGCGCCGCAGCCTCAGGCGTGCGCGGCGGGGGCGGGGAGGGCGACCGTGAGCCAGGCCGCGCCGGTGAGGGCTAGGGTCAAAACGAGTCTCGAGGCGGTGTGCGTCATCGCGCGATGGTGACCCCTCGGCCGGAGCCCCGCAAGGGACGGTGCGCGGTCAGTCGCGGCCGTCGAGCGCGTCGATCTCGGCGTCGGTGAGGGGCCGCACCGCGCCGGGGGCCAGCTCGGGGTCGAGGCGCAGGCCGCCGACCGCGGCCCGGTGGAGCTCGGTGACGTGCCCGCCGCAGGCGGCGATCATGCGCTTGACCTGGTGATAGCGGCCCTCGTGGACGACGAGGCGGCAGCGGCCCGGGGCGAGCGCCTCGAAGCTCGCCGGTCGGCAGCGCGTGCCGTCCGCCAGGGTCACGCCGGCGGCGAAGCGCGCCTCGGGATCGACCAGGGTCCCCTCGTAGGTGACCTCGTAGACCTTCTCGATCCCGCGCTTGGGGTGGGTGAGGGCGTGTACCAGGGCGCCGTCGTCGGTGAGCAGCAGCAGCCCGGTCGCGTCCTTGTCGAGCCGCCCGACCGCGACGAGGTCCCGGCGAAGATCGGGGGGGACGAGGTCGAACACGGTGCGGTCGTGCTCGTCGTGGTTCGCCGTCACGACGCCGGCGGGCTTGTGCAGCATGAGCACGCGCCGCGCGTGCCAGGCCACGACCTCGCCGTTGACGCGCACCACCTGAGTCGCCGGATCGACGTGGCTCGCGGCGGTCCGGACCGCGACGTCGTCGCAGCTGACGCGGCGGCGCCGGATGAGCAGGCTGGCCTCCTTGCGGGTGACCCCCATATGATGAGCGAGAAATCGATCGATCCGCATGGCGGAAGAGACTAAGTACAGCCGACCGTGAGCCGCAATCCCAGAACACACTCCCGCCACCGCCGAGCCCTCTCAAACGTCGGCGGACAGGTGCGAGGCGCCGGCGAGTCCGCCGTCATCGACGTGCTGCGGGCCGCCGCGCGCCCCCCGGAGGACGCCGACGCCCGCGCCCTGACCCATGGCTTCCACGCCTGGCCGGCGCGCATGCACCCGTACACCGCCGCGCGCCTGATCGCGGCCAGCCCGCCCGGCGTGATCGCGGATCCGTTCATGGGCGGCGGGACGGTCCTGGTCGAGGCGCTCCTCGCGGGGCGCCCGGCGCTCGGCGGGGACGTCAACCCGATCGCCGTCGAGGTCGCCTGGGCCCGCACCCGCTGCTGGGATCGCGCGCGCGCCACGGGCCTCGAGGAGACCGCCGCGGCCGTGGTCGCCGCCGCCAAGAAGCTGCGCGCGGCCCGGCCGGTGCCCCCCGCGATCAGGGCGAGCGAGCGCGAGTGGTTCGATCCGCCGGCGCTCGCCGAGGCGTGGAGCCTCGCGGAGGTGCTCCGCCCCGCGGTCGCCCGCGGGGACGACGTCGCGCGGATGCTGCGCGCCTGCCTCTCGTCGATCATCGTCAAGGCGAGCCGTCAGGTCTCCGACTCGGTCCCGATGCGCGACACCGAGCACGCCTGGATCCCGTCGCGCCGGGTCGAGGGGTGGTTCATCGCCCGCGCCCGCGAGCACGGGGCGAACCTGGCCGCGCTCGCCGACCGGCTGCCGCGATCGGCGCAGGCGCCGTGGATCGCCCTCGCCGACGCCCGCTATCCCCCCCCCGCCCCCGGCGCGCTGGCCGCGGTCATCACCTCGCCGCCATACCCCGGGGTCTACGACTACGCCGCCCACCACGAGCGCCGCTACACCATCCTCGGTATCGACGCCGGGATCGCCCGCACGGCGGAGATCGGCGCGCGCCGCGACGTCCGCCACTCCGGCACCGAGGAGGCGGGCGCCCGCTACGTCGAGGGGATGGCCACGGTCCTCGCCGCGTGGCGGCGCCACCTCGTCCCCGAGGGGCGGATCTTCATGGTCGTCGGGGACGGGCAGGATCCGACCGGCCCGATCCCGGTGATCCCGCTGATGCAGGAGGCCGCGCGCAAGGCCGGCTGCGCCTTCGTCGCCGCGATCAGCCAGCCGCGGCCGAGCTACGGGCCAGGCGGCGGTGGGTCGCTCGGCACGAAGGAGGAGCACATCATCGCGCTCGGCAGGGGCGCGCCGTGAGCGGGCGCGACAAGGAGCCCCCGGGCGCGGCGCCCGACCGCGCCTACCGAGACGCCGAGACCCCGCTGGCCGTGCTCGCCGAGGCGCTGCGCGGGTTCAACCGGGACCGTGACTGGGAGCAGTTCCACACCCCGAAGGACCTGGCGATGGCGCTGTCGGTCGAGGCCTCGGAGCTGCTCGAGCTGTTTCTGTGGCGCCGGGACGGCGACCTCCCGCCCGCCGAGCGGCTGGCCGAGGAGCTCGGTGACGTGCTGATCACGCTGACCAACCTCGCGAGCCGCCTGGACGTGGATCTGATGGCGGCGGCCGAGGCGAAGCTCGCCCTGAACGGGCGGCGCTATCCCGTCGAGCGCGCCCGCGGCTCCGCGAAGAAGTACGACGCCCTCGGGGCGACACCGGAGGAAGACGAGAGATGACCTCACTGGACGACCTGGTGCCGTTCGAGGATGCGCTGGCGCGCATCGTGGCCGAGGCCTTCGCCCTGCGGGAGGGCCGCGTGGCGGGGACGCGCCACATCGGGCTGTGGGACGCCTCGGGCTATGTCATCGCCGAGGACGTCGCCGCCGATCGGGATCAGCCGCCGTTCTCGCGCTCGGCGATGGACGGGTACGCGGTGCGCGCCGCCGACGTGACCGGCGCCGAGGCCCGGCTGCGCGTGGTCGGCGAGATCGCCGCGGGGCAGCTGTCGGACGTCGCCCTCGCCCCCGGCGAGGCGGTCGCGATCATGACCGGCGCGCCGGTCCCGCCGGGCGCCGACGCCGTGCAGATGGTCGAGAAGACCCGCGTCGACGGCGACCACGTGATCGTCACCGGCCCCCTCGCGGCGGGCCACAACATCTCACCCCAGGGCGAAGACGCCCGCGCCGGGGCGGTGGTCGTCGAGCGCGGTCGGGTCATCGAGAGCCTGACCGCGGGGGTCCTCGGTTCGGTGGGCGCGAGCCACGTCACGGTCTTTCAGCGGCCCCGGGCGACGGTCATGACGACCGGCGACGAGCTCGTCGGCCTCGACGAGGATCCTGGGCCGGGGCAGATCCGCGACTCGAATCGGCGGACGCTGATGGCGCTGCTCGAGCGCGAGTGGTGCCGCGTCGTCGATGGCGGGATCATCCCCGACGACCTCGCCGAGACCCGGCGCGCCATCCGCGAGGGCCTCGAGAGCGACGTCCTGGTGCTCTCGGGTGGTGTCTCGGCTGGGGTCTACGACCTCGTGCGCCAGGCGCTCGAGGACGAGGGGGTCGAGATCATCTTCCACAAGGTGCGGATCAAGCCGGGCAAGCCCCTGCTCTTCGGTCGCCACCCCGGTGGGCTCGTGTTCGGCCTGCCGGGGAACCCGGTGAGCACCTTCGTCACGAGCCTGGTGCTGATGGCGCCCGCGCTGCGCGTGCTCGGCCACCGACCCGAGCACCGCACCTGGTATCTGCGCCTGCCGCTCGTCGGGCGGCTCCCGGCCACCGGGGGGCGGACGAGCTTCCACCCGGCCGACATCGTCCACGGCGACGGCGACGACATGCGGGTGCGCTACCGCCCGTGGCACGGCAGCGCGGACCAGTTCAACTTCGCCCGCGGCAACGTGCTGATCCGCCGCGAGCCGGGACAGCCGGCCGCGAGCGAGGGCGAGATCGTCCGGGTGGTGATCCCGCACCCGCTCGCCTCGTGGTGATCGCGGTGTTTCACGCCGACCGGGGCCGCGCTGGGATGCGGATCGCCGCGCCCCGGGTGAGCGCGTTCAGCCGAACGCGAGCCGGTGGAGGGCGAGGAGCAGCTGCCGGTGGATGGCCCCCACGGGGCCGTGACGGAGGATGAGGTCTCTCAACATGGCGCACCTCGCTGGACCGTGGGACGCCCGTTAAGAACTCGATCGGTTGGGTCCCAGCGCCCAGGGTGAACGCGCCGTGTTTCGAGTCGATTTCGCGGCGTTCCCGTCCCGGTCGCGCGCCGCGCAAACGCCCTTCAGCGCTTCTTGAACTCGAGGGGCACGCCGGAGTCTCGCCAGACCTTGTAGCGCTCGCGGCTCGCGGCGAGCAGCGCCGGGTCGCGGTGGTCGACGACGTCGATGACGCTCTCGAACCCCCGGGCGAAGGCCTCGCTCGCCGGCGTGAGCTGCAGCAGCACGGTCGCCGGGATGGGGCGCGCCTCGGCGGTCACGATGACGAGCTGCGCCTCGGCGTCGACCAGCTCCTCGGCGCGGTTGGCGATCTCGTGGGGCAGGAACGCCTCGTCGCGGAAGGTCCACAGGTGCGCGTCGAGCGCCCTGGCCTCGCCGGGGTCGGCGCAGTGGACGAGGAGCTGTTTGCCCTTGCGCAGCGCGGCCTCGGCCATGTGGACCACCAGGGGCCAGCGGCCCTCGGGCGGCACGTCGTAGAAGGTGACTCGCGGCGTCATGCGTCCATGTCCTCGAAGCTGAGCCTGCCCTCCAGCAGATCCAGGGTCAACCGGGTCGCGCCACCCTCGGCCTGCCAGTAGCCCTCGTCGCGCCGCACCGGAGCCGCCCCTGTCCACGCGGAGGCCAGGCCGATCACGCGGGTCAGGGCGGCACCATCGAGGGCCGCCGCCCCGGCGACGGCGCGCAACGCGACGGCGACGAGGGCGTCGAGCTCGAAGGTCAGCTCCACCGACCACGCGAGACCGGCCAGCGTCACCGCCCGGTAGACCGGCCGCCGGGCGTCCGCCGGCGCGCCCCCCAGGGGCCCGAGGGCCGCCGCGCAGCTCGCGGCGTCCGCGCCCCAGGCGACGCCGATCACCACCCCGACCGCCGGGTCCATCCTCGCTTCTGCGTTCACGTGTCCTCCGACGTCCGCCGTCGCACCCGCCCAGCGGATCGGGTAGAGTCCGGCCATGGTGTTCGACGTTGGCGCCATCCGGCAAGCGCTCCGATCGACGATGGGGACCGCGTGCTGATCCGCTCCGTAAGACACGGCCTGAGACGCCTCTCGGGCCGCGATCGCTGGGAGGTGCTCGGCTTTCTGCGCCAGCACGCCGAGCACAACGCCTACCTCCTCGGTCAGATCGCCCGCGACGCGCTGCACCGCGAGTCCATCGCGGGCGTGTTCGTCGGCTACTACGCGGGAGGGGCGCTCGAGGGGGTGGTCTGCATCGGCTCGAACCTGGTCGTCTCCGAGCCGTGCAGCGAGCGCGCGCTCGACGGCTTCGCGAGCTTCGCCCGCAGCGCCGGCTACCTGGTCCGCGTCGCGGTCGGACCGGACATCTGCATCGACGGCTTCATGCGCCGCTTCGGCCGCGTCGACGACGACATCGCCCTCGAGCGGCCAGCGCAGCTCCTGTACCGGGTCGACCACACCACCCTCGACGTCGACGCGACCTGCCCGGAGCTCCGCCCGGCCGACGTCAGCGAGCTCGAGCGGCTGCTGCGGACCGACCTCGCGATGGTGGTCGAGGAGCTCGGCTTCGACCCGTTCTCCCACGACATCATGAGCTACCGGCGAGGCTGGCTCCGCCGCATCCGCGAGCAGCGCGCATGGGTCGTCGGGATCATCGGCCAGCCGCCGATCTTCAAGGTGGACCAGTCCGCGGTCTGTGAAGACGTGGTGCAGCTCGCCGGCGTGTACACCCACCCGGCGTGGCGCGGGCAGGGGATCGCCCGGCGCGCCGTGGGCGAGATGTGCCGCATGCTGCTCGAGGAGGTCCCGGTGGTGACCCTCTACGTACACCGCGACAACACCGCCGCCATCCGCCTCTATGAGGGGCTCGGCTTCGAGCCGGTGGGCGACGTTCGATCCGTCTGGTTTTACTGACTGACCCACAACGAGAAGGGGCGGCCAAGGCCGCCCCTTCTCGTTGTGGGCGACGCCGCGATCAGAACATGTAGGAGACGCCGAGGGAGCCGTACATCTTGCTGTCCTCGAGGAAGTCCTGCTCGAACAGCAGGCGCGTGCCGCTGAGCGGGTTGCCGTCGAAGATCACGAACGCGTTCAGGTCCTTCGAGACCCGAAACTCGACCGAGAAGCCGAGGGTGAACTGGGCGCCGCCGTCGCGGCTCGAGACGCGCTCGTCGATCTTGTCGGTGTAGCCCAGCAGGCCGAGGCGCGCGGTGATGGCGGCCTTGTCGCCGACCATGACCGAGCCCTTGGCGAGGAACCGGGCGAAGAAGCTGTTGCGTCCCTTGGCGCCGAGCCCGCCCCCGAGTCCGGCCTCGATGCTCGCGGCGACCGTGCGCGTCGCCGCGTAGGTCCACTGGTAGCGCACCTCGAGCTCGTTGGTGATGACGAAGAAGGCCGAGCGGAAGTGGACGCCGAGGTCCATGTTGCTGCCGATGCCGCCGCCCGCCTGGAAGCTGAGGAGGTAGGGCCAGCCCACGGCGCCGTCGATGGAGCCGCGGCCGGGGGGCATGGCGCGCGCCGAGAACGGCATCGGCCGGGTGTTGGCCGGCACGGCGTTGGGGTCCTTCGCGCCGAAGGCGGCGGTGATCTTGACGATGCGGTCGGTCGCGATGGCGACGCGGAACTCCTCGGTGCGCCCGTCCGCCCGGCGCACCAGGACGTCGTGGGTGCCCACCGGGAGCTCGCCGATGAACGGCGCCTGGCCGACGGGCTTGCCGTCGAGGAAGACGTCCGCCGGCTCGCCGCCCTTGGTGCGGACCTCGACCTTACCGGCCTGACCGAGCTCGGCGATGACCTCGGGGTTGTCGCCGACGAACAGCGTCACGGTCTGCTGCCACGGGGCGTAGCCCGGCGCCGTGACGGTCACGAAGTGCGTGCCCGCGTCGATGTTGTCGACCGCGAACGGCGAGACGCCCTTGCGGACGCCGTCGATGTCGACCGTGGCCCCGGCGACGTTGGCGACGACACGGACCCGCGCCTTGGTCGGGGACGCCGGCGCCGCGGCGGCCATCTCGATCCGCACCACGGTCGTCTCACCCGCGCGGACGTCTACGTTCTTGCTGGTCGTCGCCCCGTCCGCCCCGCGGGCCTCGACGAGGTGGTTGCCGGGGCGGACGTCGCTGAGGGTCACCGGCGCCACGCCCACGGCGTCGCCGTCGAAGAGGATCGACGCGCCCTGGACGTTGGCGAGGATCTTCACCTCGCCGGTGTTCGCCTTGAGGGCGACGAGGGTGCCGTCGACGACGGTGCGCTTGCCGGACTCGACGGCGATGCTCTGGGTGAAGGTCTGGTAGCCGTCGAGCACGACCTCGACGAGGTAGGGCCCGGCCGGCAGCGCGTCGACCACCATCGGGGTGCGCCCCTTGGGCCCGCCGTTGACCCGCACCTCGCCGCCGCTCGGGTTCGACGTGACGAGGATCTCACCCGGGGCCGCCTGGACCTTCGTCATCACCACGTCGATCGAGAAGCGCTCGTTCTCGTGGGCGTCGATCCAGCGATCCCACGGCTCGTAGCCGTCCTTGGTGACCACGGCGTGATGCCGGCCCGGGGGGATGCGGACGCTCACCGGGATCGCGCCCTGATCCGCGCCGTCGACCGCGACCTTGGCGCCGGTGAACTCCGCCCCCGCGATGAACTCGAGGGTCGCGGGCTGGATCGTCCGGATCAGGTTGAAGACGTAGCTCTGGACGGTGCGCCCGATGGTGACCGTCTCGACGAGCTCGTCGTAGCCCTCCTTCTTCATCTTGAGCTTGATCGCGCCGCGCGGCAGGCGGACGAGCTTCAGCGGTGCGACCCCGAGGAGCTTGTCCCCTCCCGCCTCGACGAGGTAGACCTCGGCTCCGGTCGGCGAGGTGTTGATGTTGGTCCGGGTCGTGTAAACCGCATGTGCGGGCGGCGCCGCGACGAACAGCGTCGCCGCGACGACGAGCGGGGCGACCAGGGCGAGACGGGTAGAGGCGAGCATGAAGAGGGCTCCTTGGGCAGCGCACGATCGGGCGCAGTTTACGCGCTGCGGCTCGGCTTTACTACCTGAGCCGCAGGGTGCTGCAACCCTCGCGCGTCAAGCGTGGTCGCGATGAGCCGCCCGCGCGCCACGAGCGGCTGGCGCTGCTTTGCCACAACCGCGCCGGGGCTCGAGCCCTTCCTCGCCGAGGAGCTCGCCGGGCTGGGGCTCTCCGGGGTCAAGCCAGGCGCCAGCGGGGTCGCGTTCCGAGGCGACCGCACGGCGCTGATGCGGGTCTGCCTCACCTCCCGCGTCGCGCACCGGGTGCTCTGGACCCTCGGTGACGTCGACGCGACCTCGCGCGAGTCCCTCTACAAGGGGGTCCGCGCCGCGGCGCGCTGGGAGGGGCTGATCCCCCCCGACAAGACCCTCGCCGTGTTCGCCTCCGTCCGCGACGCGCCCGCCTTCCACGACACGCGCATGGCCGGGCTGACCGTGAAGGACGCGATCGTCGACGCCGTGCGCGACGCCCGCGGCGCCCGGCCCTCGGTGTCGGTCGACGACCCCGACGTGGTGGTGCGCCTCGCGGTCAAGGGCGCGCGCGGCGTCCTGAGCCTCGACGGCGCGGGCCGTCAGAGCCTCCACGCCCGCGGCTACCGCACCGAGGCGGGCGAGGCGCCGCTGCGCGAGACCATCGCCGCCGCCATGATCGTCGCGAGCGGCTGGGACGCCCGCACCCCGCTCATCGACCCGCTGTGTGGCTCGGGGACGCTGCTGATCGAGGCCGCGCTGTACGCCAAGCGCGTCGCCCCGGGGCTCCTGCGCGAGGCGCACGGCTTCGCGCGCTGGACCGGGCACCGCCAGGACCTGCTGCTGCGCCTGACCTCCGACCTGAAGCGCGCGACGACGCGGCGCTGCCCGCCGATCCTCGGGCGCGACAGCGATCCGGCGATGCTCACCCTCGCCCGGGCGAACACCGAGCGGGCCGGGCTGCCGAGCGCCGTCACCCTCGAGCGCGGTGACGCCCGGGCGATGAAGAACCCGTTCCCCGACGCGCCGCCCGGGGTCATCGTCGCCAACCCGCCCTACGGACACCGGCTGTCGGACGCGCGCGCCGCGAGCGAGCTCCTCAACGAGCTCGGGGCCGTCATGCGGGCCGAGTTCCGCGGCTGGACCGGCTGCTTCATCCTGCCCCGCGACAACGTCGTGCGGGCGCTCGGCCTGCCGATCATCCGGCGCTGGCCGACGCGCAACGGCGCGCTCGAGGTGGAGATCGTCACGGTGGCCGTGCCGCGCTGAACACCAGGTCTGCACCTGTCTAGCAGCTATGCACCCCGTCGGTGGTCACGACACGGGTGTCGCGCGGGGCGGGTCAGGGGCCGACGGGCAGGATCCAGACGTCTTCGAAGCCGCCGTTGTCCGGTCGCGGCGCGGTGATGGCCGCGTGGGTCGGGCTCAGGGCCAGGCTCGAGGCCCGCGCCGCCAGGTCCTCGCTGAGCAGCGGCGTCGCGTCGTTGTTGGCGACGCGCAGGCGAGTCGCGCCGAGGTCGTTGGCGGGTGACTCGAGCCAAGTGACGCGCCCACCCGCGCCGCGCGGGACCTCGTCGAGCCCCGGGGCGCGCTCGGCGTGGAAGCTCGCCGGGAAGGTCGCGCCGTCGGCGGCGTTGGTCAGGAAGACGTCGCCCGGATGCATGCTGTCGGGGTTGATGATGAACGGCGAGGGGCGGCGCCACGCGAACACGCCCTCGGTCAGCGCGAGGCCACCGAGCTCGACCTCCGCCACCTGCCACACGACGTCGGTCGCGTCATCCAGGCCGCTCGCCCGCAACACGCCGCCGGCGTGGACCCAGGCGATGGCCGGGGCGCCGCCGGCGAGGGTCCCGAAGACCGGCCGGCGGTCGGCGGTGTCGTCGTCGGTGAGGTTGACCTCGACCCCGGTCGACAGGTCGAAGACGTAGATGTCAGCGTTGTGATCGTCATCTCCGCCGACGCAGCGGCGGCAGTCCTGCCAGGCGACGAGCGGCCCGCGCACCGTCGGCCGGGTCTGCGCCCCGGCCCGGGCCGAGACCGCGGTCTCGAGGCCCGTCGAGAGGTCGAGGAGGAAGACGTCGGGGTCGCCGTAGCGGTCGTCGACGTAGACCAGGTGGTCGCCGTCGAGGGCGAGCTCGCGCGGGTGGGCGAGGTTCGCGACCGGGTGGGGGCTCGGGGCGAGGTCGACGGCGCTCGCGTCCCAGGTCACCAGCCGCGGCGTCGCGCCCGGCGTGTCGCGCTCGACCCAGGCCGCGGTCGCCCCGGACAGCGCGACCTCGCGACGCTCGGCGATCCCGGCCGGTACGATGAACGTCGGGTCGAGCTTGGTGAGCGTGGTCACCGCCGCGTCGGTGTCCTCTCCCGGCCGCGTGTCGGAGGCGGTGGCGTCGGTCGCGGTCGTGTCGCCGGGGGTGGAGGTGTCGTCGCTCTGCGCGGTGTCGGCGACGACGACGTCGGTGCCGGGTCGGGTGTCGCCGGAGGTCGTGTCGCTCGTGGCCGAGCCGGCGGCGTCGCTCATCGCGCCGCAGCCGCCGAGCGGCGCGCCAGCGAGCAGCAGCAGCAGGGCGAGGGCGCGCGAGCGGGTCGCGGGGGAGGGCGTCACGGGAGCTCCCGGATCCAGAGGTCGAGCAGCCCGTCGTTGTCGGCCCGGGGGGCCAGGATCGCGACCCGCGCGCCGGAGACGGCGGCGGTGACGGCGCCCGCCACGCTGGCCGTGAGGTCGGCGGCGCCCTCGGGATCGGCGACCGTGAGCTGCGCCTGCGCGGGCGCCCCCGGGACGCCGTCGATCCAGGCGAAGCGCCCGTCCGCGGCGCGCGGGACGGGGTCCATCCCCGGGGCGAGCTCGGCGTGGAAGGTCGCGGCGCGCACCTCCCCGCTGGCGACGTTCCACAGGCGCAGGTCGGTGGGACGCATGCTGTCGGGGTTGATGATGAGCGGCGGCGGGCGAAAGGCGATCACCCCTTGGGTCAGCGCCACCCCGGCCACCGACCGGCCGGTGTCGAGGGTGGCGTCGGTGCCCACGCCGACGACCCGGATCTGCGTGTCGCCGTTGACCCAGGCGAGCGCCAACGTGCCGTCGGCGAGGGTGCCGAGGGTGGGGCGGTCGTCGGCGACGGCGTCGCTCGTGACGCGCTGCTCGACGCCGTCGAGGGCGCGACGGAAGATCTCACGGCCGCCGCCGCCGTCGCCGCTGACGCACGCGCGGCAGTCGGCCCAGGCGAGGGCGGCGCCGACGAGGGTAGGGTGCTCCTGCGCGCCGGGGCGCGTCACCAAGGCCTGCTCGGCCCCGCTCGCGAGGTCGACCGCGAACAGATCGGCGTCGCCGTAGCGGTCGTCGACGTAGACGAGCGCTGCGTCTCCGAGGGCGAGCTCGCGCGGGTGGGCCAGGTTCGGGACGCGGTAGGCGACGGGGGCGGTGTCCGGCAGCGCGGTGTCCCAGACGACCAGCTCGGGGTTCGCGTCGGCCGGGGCCTCAACCCACGCGACCCGGGTCCCGGCGACGGCCACCGCGGTGCGCGCCACGACGCCCCCGGGCACGATCCAGTCCGGGTCGTCCTTGAGCCCCACCAGCGCGGCCGGCCCGACGTCGGTCCCGACCGCGACGGTGTCCAGGCCGGGCCGCACGGTGTCGCTCGGGGCGGTCACGTCGGCGCCGACGACGTCGGCGCCGACGGTCGTGTCCAGCCGGACCGCGCTCGTCGCCCCGTCGTCGCCGCACGCGGCGAGCGAGGCCAGGGCGATGAGGGCGAGGGTCGAGATGGGGGGGACGCGAGACGCCATACCCGAGGACCATAGCAAGAAGCGGGCCGCCCTGGGCACCACGGAATGCGGGCGCCAGCGTATAGCAAGTAGACGATCCCGGCGTGCGGTACAGCCTCGCGTGAAAGACCGCGGCCTGCTACGTTGCGCGCCGTGGGCATCATCCAGCGGTTCTGGCGCCATTACTGCGCGCGCCACCTTCGGTCCTATCTGCTCGGCTTCGCCTTCCTCGCGGCCACGACGCTCCTCACGGTCGGCATCCCGGTCTTCGTCGAGTGGGCGGTCGACGCGATGGAGGCCCGGGCCGCGGACGAGGCGATCGGCTGGGCGATCGCGATCCTGGTCGCGGGGCTCGCGATCATGGTCGTGCGCACGCTGTCGCGCATCCTCTTCTTCAACCCGGGTCGGGTCGTCGAGTACCAGCTCAAGAGCGACCTCTTCGAGCACCTCACCACGATGCCGCGGCGCTACTTCGACCGGATGCGCCCGGGCGAGATCATCAGCCGCGGGACCAACGACGCCAGCTCGGTGCGTGCCCTGGTCGGCTTCGGCTCGCTGCAGATCTTCAACGTCGTCCTGACCCTCATCTTCACCGTCGGGCAGATGCTCATCTCGGACGCGCTGCTGACGCTGCTGTGCATCCTGCCCCTCGGGGTCGCGGCGTGGATCCTGAACCTGGCGATCCGCCGGATGTTCATCCTGATCCGGCGCTCCCAGCAGCAGATCGCCACCCTCAGCGACCGCATCCTCGAGACCTACAACGGCGTGACGGTGCTCAACGCCTTCAACGCGATGCCCGGCGCGACCGAGCGCTTCGACCGCGCCAACGAGGACCTGCTCGCGAGCGCGATGGGGCTCGTGACCATCCAGAGCTGGCTGCTGCCCATCGTGACCGTCGTCGGCAGCGTGTGCCTCGTCATCGTGCTCTACGCCGGCGGCACGATGGTCGTCGACCACGGCCTCTCCAAGGGCGAGCTCGCCGCGTTCACGATTTACATCCGCAACGTCGCGGGCGCGCTCCTCGGCCTCGGCTGGATGCTCAACGCGGTGCAGCGCGGCTGGATCTCGCTCGGCCGGATGTACGAGGTCATCGACGCCGAGACCGGCCGCCCCCCGTGCGACGCGCCGTTGCCCGAGCGCGCGGGCGCCGGCTACGCGCTGCGGGTGAGAGACCTGACCTTCCGCCACCCCGAGGGCGACCCGAGCGCGCCGGGAGGGTCGCAGACCGCCGCCCGCCCCGCCCTCGAGGACGTCAGCTTCGACATCGCCTCAGGGGAGGTGGTCGGCGTCTTCGGGCTCACCGGCAGCGGCAAGTCGACGCTGCTCGACCTCGTCGCGCGCGTCTACGACCCACCCCCCGGCACCATCGAGGTCGCCGGGGTCCCCCTCGAGTCCATCGACATCCGCGCGTGGTGGGGCTCGCTGGCCTACGTCCCGCAGGACGCCTTCCTCTTCAGCCAGTCCCTGCGCGACAACATCGCGCTCGCCGCCCCGGCCGGAGAGCGCGACGACGAGCGCGTCGCGGCGGCGGCGACGGACGCGGCGCTGACCGACGACCTCGCGGCGCTCTCCCACGGGCTCGACACCGTCGTCGGCGAGCGCGGCATCACCCTGTCCGGCGGGCAGCGCCAGCGCTCGGCCCTGGCCCGGGCGTTCTACCGGCGCTTCGAGGTGCTGCTCCTCGACGACGTCCTCAGCGCCGTCGACCACGCCACCGAGCGGCGCCTCATCGACGCGATCTACCGCCGCGCGGCCGGCGCGACGGCGCTGGTGGTGTCGCACCGCATCAGCGTGCTCCGGCGCGCTCACCGCATCCTGGTCCTCGACCGCGGCCGGCTCGTCGCGAGCGGAACCCACGAGGAGCTGCTGGCGCGGGGCGTCGAGCCCTACTGCCGCGTCCACAAGCTCCAGCAGGCGCGCGATCGCGACCGCGCCGCGGCCACGACGCCCCCCCTCACCGAGAGGGAGCCCACCGTTGGCTGACGTGAAGCCTCCCGAGCCGCGCGAGCCGGCCGACAAGCCCGGGGACTGGGCGCTCATCAAGCGCGTCTGGCCCTACATCCAGCAGGACCGCGGCTGGCTGTGGGTGGTGCTCCTCATGACCCCGCTCGGCGTGCTCGCCGGCGTGGTGCAGCCGGTGCTGCTCAAGGCCGGCATCGACGACCACATCGCCGTCGGCGACATCGCCGGCCTGACCGGCGTCGCGCTCGCCTTCCTCGGCGTCGTCCTCGCCGGCTGGCTCACCGGCTCGCTCGGCTTCTACGCCCTGCAGCGGATGTCGCTGCGCGGGCTCGCCCGCCTGCGGGCCGCGATCTTCGCCCACGTCACCGAGCAGGGCGCGCGCTTCTTCGACCGCCGCACGACCGGGTCCTTGATGACCCGCACCGTCAACGACACCGAGGCGGTCTACGAGAGCCTCGTGCGCGGCGCCGGGCAGCTCCTGACCGATCTCCTGACCATCGTCGGGATGCTCGTCGCGATGTTCGCCCTCGAGTGGCGCCTGACCCTGGTCGCGTTCGCGTTCTCGCCGATCATCTGGGTCACCGTCGGGTGGTTCCGCCGCCGCCTGCGCCCGCTGTCCTTGGCGATCCGCCAGACGCTGTCGCGGCTCAACGGCTTCTTCGCCGAGCAGATCTACGGCATGAGCCTCGTGCAGCTCTACGGCGCGCAGGAGAAGTCCCGGGCCAAGTTCGACGACATGAGCCGCGCCTACATGGTCGCCTATCACCGCTCGAACTGGCTCGACGCCGGCCTCTACGCGGTGATGGACGGGATGAGCGCGCTGGCTGTCGGAGCGGTGGTCTGGTTCACCGCCATCCAGTTCACCGACCCCGAGCCGAGCATCACGATCGGGCTCCTCGTCGCCTTCGTCGACTACCTCGGCCGCATCTTCGTCCCGATCCGCGAGTTCGCCGGGCGCATTGCTGCATTGCAGCAATCGAGCGCCGCCCTCGAGCGCATCTTCGGACTGATGGACGCAAACGACAAGGTGACTCCTGGCTCGATCGACCCCGAGAGCGTCCATGGTGCGGTGCGCTTCGACGGCGTCAGCTTCGCCTACGCGGCGGATCGCCCCGAGGTGCTGCACGACGTCAGCTTCGCGGTCCGCCCAGGCGAGGTCGTCGCGCTGGTCGGGGCGACGGGCTCGGGCAAGACGACCATCGGCAAGCTCCTGACCCGGATGTACGACGGCTACAGCGGGTCGATCACCGTCGACGACCACGAGCTGCGCGACCTCCGGCTCGAGACGGTGCGCGATCGCATCACCGTGGTCCATCAGGACGTCTACCTGTTCGATGGGACGGTCGCGGAGAACATCCACCTGTGGAAGCGCGACCTCACGCCCGAGGCGCTGCGCCGCGCGGTGGAGCTGTCGCGCGCGGCGTCGTTCATCGACGAACAGCCGGCGGGGCTCGAGTGGCGCTTGACCGAGCGCGGCGCGAACCTCTCGACCGGCCAGCGCCAGCTCCTCGCGATCGCGCGGGCGATGGCGCGCGACGCCTCCATCGTCATCCTCGACGAGGCGACGGCGTCGGTGGACAGCGAGACGGAGAAGCTCATCGACGAGGCGGTCGCCGAGCTCTTCAAGCAGCGGACCGTGTTGGTCATCGCCCACCGCCTGTCGACCATCCAGAAGGCCGACCGCATCGTGGTGCTGCACCAGGGCGGGGTGGTCGAGCACGGCAGCCACGAGGAGCTGATGGCCCTCGGCGGGCGCTACCGCCTGCTCGTCGAGACGGGCTTCGAGCTGTAGGGGCGCGGGGCGCGCTGGGTCCAGCGCCGCTCCGCCGAGTGACGGCGCGTGACCGTTCTGATTGTCGTCCGGAGCGTCGGATCGTATCGTCCGCGCGCCTGGCAGCCTGCTGGGAAGAGCACGCACGCGTGCTCCTCCCAGCGCTGCTGGAATAACCGATCCGGCGGCTCCGCCGTCTCCCAGGAGGTACTGTCCATGCAGCCCGAGACCGCGGTCACCGACGTCCTCGTCAACACCCTCAAGACCCTGGCCATCGACGCCATCCAGAAGGCCAACTCGGGACACCCCGGGATGCCGATGGGGATGGCCGACGCCGCCGCCGTGCTGTGGGCGGACTTCCTCGTCACCGACCCCTCCGAGCCGGGCTTCCTCGACCGCGACCGCTTCGTCCTGTCCGGCGGCCACGGCAGCATGCTGCTCTACGGGCTGCTCCACCTCTCGGGCCACGCGCTGTCGCTCGACGAGCTCAAGCGCTTTCGCCAGCTCGGCTCGCTGACCCCGGGTCACCCCGAGTCGCACCTCACCCCGGGGGTCGAGACCACCACCGGCCCGCTCGGCCAGGGGCTCGCCAACGCGGTCGGCATGGCGATGGCCGAGGCGCACCTCGCCGCGCGCTACAACCGGCCCGGCTTCCACGTCATCGACCACTGGACCTACGCCCTGTGCGGCGACGGCGACCTCGAGGAGGGCATCTCCCACGAGGCGGCGAGCCTCGCCGGCCACCTCGGGCTCGGTAAGCTCGTGCTGCTCTACGACGACAACTCCATCACCATCGAGGGCCCGACCAGCCTCGCCTTCAGCGAGGACATCCCGGCGCGCTTCGGCAGCTACGGCTGGCACGTGCAGCGCTGCGACGGCCACGACCGCGACGCCGTCCACGCCGCCATCGCCGCGGCGCGGGCCGACACCGCGCGCCCGAGCCTCATCTGCTGCAAGACCCACATCGGCAACGGCAGCCCGAACAAGCACGACAGCGAGAAGGCCCACGGCTCCCCGCTCGGCGTCGCCGAGGTCCGCCTCACCAAGGAGAACATCGGCTGGCCGCCCGACGCGCAGTTCCTCGTGCCGGACGAGGCCGTCGCCGCGCTCGACGGCTTGCGCGCCCGCGGCGTCCTCAAGCGCAGCCATCACGACGAGCGCATGAGCCGCTACGCCGAGGCCCACCCCGAGCTCGCCGCGGAGCTCCGGAGCGTGCTCGCGGGTGAGCTCCCCGACGGCCTCGAGGCGGCGCTCCCCGACCTCGGGGACAAGCCGATCGCGACCCGCTCGAGCTCGGGCAAGGTCATCAACGCCCTCTCGGCGCAGCTCCCCGCGCTCTGGGGCGGCTCGGCGGACCTCGCCGAGTCCACCAAGACCCTCGTCGACGGCGCCGGCAGCTTCTCGCGGGACAACCGCACCGGGCGCAACCTCCACTACGGCATCCGCGAGCACGGGATGGCCGGGATCATGAACGGCATGGCCCTCCACGGCGGGGTCATCCCCTACGGCGCGACGTTTCTGACCTTCACCGACTACATGCGCGGCTCGATGCGCCTCGCGGCGCTGATGCGCCAGCGCGTCATCTACGTCCTGACCCACGACAGCGTCTTCCTCGGCGAGGACGGGCCGACCCATCAGTCGGTCGAGCACGCGATGGCGCTCCGCACCATCCCGGAGATGCACGTCATCCGCCCGGCGGACGCGCGCGAGACGGCGGCCGCGTGGTTGGCGGCGCTGCGGCGCAGCGACGGGCCAACCTGCCTGCTGCTGACCCGCCAGAACCTGCCCGGCCTCCCCGGGACGCGGGACGCCGTCCTCGGGGTGGAGCGCGGCGGCTACGTCGTGCGCGACTGCGCTGGGCCGCCGGCGCTGATCCTGCTCGCGACCGGCTCGGAGGTGCACCTCTGCACCGGCGCGGCGGAGGTGTTGGCCGCCGAGGGGGTCGCCGTGCGGGTGGTGTCCTTGCCGTGCCTCGAGCGCTTCGCCGCGCAGCCGGCCGAGTACCGCGACGCCGTGCTGCCCCCGACCTGCCTGGCGCGGCTGAGCGTCGAGGCCGGGCGCACCTTCGGCTGGGAGGGGTTCGTCGGCCCACTCGGCGAGAGCGTGGGGATCGATCGCTTCGGCGAGTCGGCCCCCGCCGAGGAGCTGGCGGAGCTGTTCGGCCTGACGACCTCGCAGGTCGCCGACCGGGCGCGTGCGCTCCTGGCCGCCTTCCCGGCCAAGCGGGCGGCGCTGCTGAAGGTCCTCGGCGGGGCCTGACGGGCGCGAGCGGCCCCGCGCGGCCGTTTGTGGTGGCCACGGGGACGTGGTCTCATGGAGGTCCTCCCGCCACGTGAGGACCCCATGCATCACCGCGCCCGAACTCTCGCCCTCATCCTGTCGGCGCCGCTGTGGGCGCTGCCCCCCGTCGCGTGTGGGCAGGGTGACCTCACCTCGGGCGGCAGCGACGCCGTCAGCGCCGACGGTGAGGTTCTGGCGCCGCCGGACGCGGACGCGGACGCGGACGGCGCCGGCGACGCCGACCCGGGTGTGGACGTGGACGCGGACGCGGACGGAGCGTCGGCGAGCTGTGCGGGGGCCGCCGACGATGCGGCCTGCGACGACGGCGACGCCTGCACGCTGGGGGATCGGTGCGCCGCGGGGGAGTGCGTCGGGAGCGCGGTGGAGTGCGACGCCCCGACCGACGCGTGTGTCTCGGCGTTGGCGTGCGACCCGGCGACGGGCGCGTGTGCGGCGGCGGTGTGGGCGCCCGAGGGCTCGGCGTGCGATCTGGATGACGATCTGTGCACGCTCGATCGCTGTGATGGCGCCGGCGGGTGCCGCGCGACCGCGGAGGTCGACAGCTGCGCCGCCGAGGCCGACGCGGACCCCTGCTGGTCCTACGCATGCGTGCCGGACCAGGGGTGCGCGAAGCGGACGCTGCTGGTGGGCGCGCCGTGCGACGACGGCGACCGGTGTACACAGGACGACGCCTGCGCCGACGCGACCGACGAGGGAGCCGTCTGCGTCGGGACGCCGGTCGACGTCGACGACGACAACCCCTGCACCGACGACACGTGCGTGGAAGGGGCGGCGGAGCACGCGCCGATCGGCGACGCCTCGTGCGACCCGGAGGCCGAGTGCGACGTCGCTGGGGCCTGCGTCGCCGGCGTGTGCGAGGCCACCCGGGCGTGTGTCTGCCCGGGTGATCCCGGCTGCCCCGCGCCGGTCTGCACGACCCCGTGCGCCCATGGGGGCGCGTGCGTCGCGGATGACACCTGCGACTGTGCGGGCACTGGCTACGCAGGCGACACCTGCGCGACCCCGGTGTGCGACCCGCCGTGTGACAACGGCGCCTGCGCCGCCCCCGACACCT